>NZ_DASVUM010000001.1:0-52786 GCF_036387035.1 Pseudomonas sp.
GGCGTGCCACGAGGGAAGGTGATGACCGCCGAGGGGTTTCTCGAAGGCCGTCGGTTGCAGTTGGCGCGGGGCGTGCTGCTGCAATGCATCATGGGCGGCTACCCGCCGTCGAAATTCTACGGCAGCGACGACGGCGACCTGGCCCTGATCGCTGACCCGCAGCAAACCCATCGCCTGCCCTGGAGCGAGGAGCCGCGCGCCCTGGCGATCTGTGACGCCGACGAGCTCGACGGCCATCCGTCGCCGCTGTCCACCCGCGGCCAGCTCAAATCGGTAATTGCCCGCTATGCCCGGCATGGCTGGTCACCGGTGGTGGCGACCGAGCTTGAGTTCTTCGTCTTTGCCGCCAACCCCGATGCGAGCCAGCCCTTCCAGCCGCCGGTCGGTCTGGACGGTCGTCGTGAAGACGGCCAGTCGGCGTTCAGCATCAGTTCCAACAATGGCCTGCGCCCGTTTTTCAAAGAGGTGTATGCCTGCATGACCGCGCTGGGCTTGCCTCGCGACACCGTCATGCACGAGATGGGCGTCAGCCAGTTCGAGATCAATCTGCTGCACGGCGATCCGCTGTTGCTGGCCGACCAGACGTTTCTGTTCAAGCACCTGCTCAAGGAGGTCGCGCTCAAACACGGCCTGATCGTGGTGTGCATGGCCAAACCGCTGGCGCACACGCCCGGGAGTTCGATGCACATCCACCAGAGCGTGGTCGACACCGCCACTGGCAATAACATCTTCAGCGACGAGCAGGGCGAGGCCACCGACCTGTTCCATCATTTCATTGGCGGTCAGCAGGCGGCGATGGCCGACTTCACGGCGTTGTTCGCGCCCAACGTCAATTCCTATCATCGCCTGTGCCATCCCTTCGCTTCGCCGAACAACGCCTGCTGGTCCCATGACAACCGTTCGGCGGGCCTGCGCATTCCCGCCAGCGCAGCGGTCGCCCGTCGGGTCGAGAACCGTTTGCCCGGCGCCGACGCCAACCCGTATCTGGCCATCGCCGCCAGCCTGGCGGCGGGCTTGCATGGCATCGAGCACCGGCTCGAACCGTCGCCACCGATTCAAGGTGAGTTCGTCGTGCCCGATAATCTGTCGTTGCCATGTACCCTGCACGCTGCCCTGGAGCGTCTGACTCGCAGCGCGTTGGCCAAGGAACTGTTCGGTGCTGAATTCATCGAAGGTTACGTCGCGTCGAAGACCCTGGAAATGACCAGCTTCTTCAACGAAATCACCCCCTGGGAGCGCCGCGTTCTGGCCGCTCAGGCTTAAGAATCGCTGTTCGGAAACCCTCTCAAGTCGGGGGTTTCCGTTTTTTGGAAAGCTATGCGCCAAATCTGGAAGTCTTTTCGAGCGCTGTATTTTGCCTCGCTGATGATGTTGATCGGCTCGGGCCTGCTCAGCACCTACCTCGCCCTGCGCCTGGCCGCTGACCAGGTCGATGGCTTGTGGGTCGGTGCGTTGATGGCAGCGAACTACGTCGGCCTGGCCCTGGGCGGGAAGATCGGCCACCGCCTGATCGGCCGCATAGGGCACATCCGTGCTTACGCAACGTGCGCCGGGATTGTCGGCGCAGCGGTGCTGGGCCATGGGCTTTTCGACTATTTACCGGCGTGGATCTTCCTGCGGATGATTGTCGGCCTGGGGATGATGTGCCAGTACATGGTCATCGAGAGCTGGCTCAACGAGCAGGCCTCGCCCAAGCAGCGCGGCACGGTGTTCAGCCTCTACATGATCGCGTCTTACCTGGGGCTGGTGCTCGGCCAGCTGATTCTGGTCGTCCACCCGCAGCTGGGCCCGGAACTGCTCATGCTCGTGGCGATGTGTTTCGCGCTCTGCCTGGTGCCCGTGGCGATGACCCGCAGCATTCACCCGGCGCCCATGCACCCGGCGCCTCTCGAGCCGCTATTCTTCATGCGCCGTGTGCCGCAATCGCTGACCACGGTGCTGAGCGCCGGCATGATTATCGGCTCCTTTTACGGCCTGGCGCCGCTGTATGCCGCGCAGCAGGGCCTGTCCACCGAGCATGTCGGTCTGTTCATGGCCAGTTGCATTGGCGCGGGCCTCATCGTGCAGGGTCCGCTGGGCAAACTCTCGGACCGCTATGACCGCGCCTGGCTGATTCGCGGTGTGGCCGGCTTGCTGGTGCTGGCATCACTGCCGCTGGCGATCCTCCCAAGCGTACCGATGGAATTGCTGCTGGCGGTGGGCTTCCTCGCGTCGCTGCTGCAGTTTTCCCTGTACCCGCTGGCGGTGGCGTTTTCCAACGACCACGTCGAAGGCGAACGTCGGGTCTCCCTGACGGCCATGCTCCTGATGACCTACGGCGTCGGCGCCAGTATCGGCCCGCTGGTGTCCGGTGTGCTGATGAAGATGTTCGGCAGCAACATGCTTTACGCCTTCGTCTGCTTCGTGGCGCTGGTGCTGGTGACGCGTATTCGTCCGAAAGCCGTCACCAACCTGCACCAGGTCGAAGACGCCCCGCTGCACCACATCGCCATGCCCGACAGCATGTCCAGCTCCCCGCTGGTGGTCGCCCTTGACCCGCGGGTTGATGAGCAGGTGGTGCAGGATCAGATGCAGGACGTTGAACCTGAGCCGGAGGTTTCGACCGAGGTTGCGCCGGATGTGGCGGCTGAAGCCGAAGTGCAGCCAGAGATGGTGGAGCGGGTCGTGGCGTCGGGTGAAGGCGTTGTGCGGCCGGTGGCGATTATGGATGAGGAGGTGGTTGCTGATACTGGTGCGGCTGGGCCGGAGGAGGCGGTTGAGGTGCGCCGGGATGTTGGGGTGGATAGGCCTTTGTGATGGGGCCTGGCTGTCCGGGCTCCCACAGGTCTGTTGTCTCACGCAGACAGCCCGAGCACCGCGAAATCCTGTAGGAGCGCGCTTGCCCGCGAAGGCGGTGTGTCTGTGAAATGGATGTCGGCTGGGCCACCGCCTTCGCCAGCAAGCTGCCTCCCACAGATTCAGTGCCTGAATCCGAAATCTTGCTGAGGCAAAACCTGAGCGACCGGGGTGGCGCTCCACCTTGCCCGCGAAGGCGATCTGTCTGCGAAATGGATTTCCTCAGGCTGACCCCATTCGCGGGCTAGCGCGCTCTTACAGTTGATCTCCATTCAACCGCCGATCTGTCGCGGCCGCTGAACCTGCGGTGAGCTTGCTGGCGAATGGGGTGTTTCATCCGGCAAAACTCTACCGGGCATCTTCGACCTATAGCAGCCAATGCAAGAATGAATCCCAGTGGCTTTCCGCGGATTCATCAAATGTTTGTCTGTTAAGTTCAGCACAGTCACGCAGCGTTTTGGCAAACTGCGGCTCGCCTTCACGCGTCAGCAGGTCTGCCATCTTCGATAAAGCATCTGGATCGCCATTGAGAGCGGCCCGCCACCTGAAAGAGCCTCCAATGAGCGATGGCTTATGTGCTAGCTCATTGGGGCCGCCCCCTTTAAAATCGGCCATTTTGTTGTAACCGGCAGGAATGTTGTTGTGAATAAGCCAAGCTATTGCGGCGGCTGCGTATGTCCTATTCCCCTCGCGCAACTTCATGGTCACCAGCCGCTCGGCCGCCCGCCAATATCCTCCCCGAGCAGCGGCGGCGTATTTGAGCTCTGCTTCAGACCCCTGACCCAGCAATTCCGCTTCGTTAAACGCGGCTAGTGCAGATGCGCTCGGTTTTTCAAGGCGAAGAGGCGCACAAGAGAAATACCTCTCATCAATGGTTGCTTGCGGCGTGCTGATCCATATCTCCTGGTCTAGCTCAGCGTCACTTAGCGTATCTCCAGCAGTTTGCAGGGTCATGGACTCCAGTACCCATTCTGGGATCTGCTCGTCTGCATCGACAAGTGAGGTCAGTAAACGATGAATCTCTGAAGTAGTGTTGGTGAACCACTTATGGAATGAGTCGTTTTCCATTAGGGAGATGGCGAGAAAACTGATTAGAAAAATCGAGGCGAGCACCCCATCCAAAAATCTTTTCGATGACACAGTCATAGCTATTCATCCCTTTACGGCTAGAAAATTTTATCAGTGAAAGACCTAAGTTTGAGTTTTAGCGCGCTTAGTTGCCGTCCAGTGTTTGGATCAAGGTCTTTTTCTCTACTCATCCGGGCGACGAGTTCATCACTTGGCGGAAGTGGTGTAATGGCTGCATCCCACTCACGCTTCCACTGGTATGTCCCATCCCAAACGGGCAAGTTGGCTGGGGGCAGCGGAACAATTTGATCAATGTCCGGTAATTGAGGGTGGAGATTCCTGTATCTGGCAAGAAATTTTGCAATCAGAGCATAGCGCCGAGACCTTTCTGCGCTGTCTTCCGAAGTGAAGGCAATGGAATCTCCTGTCAATCTAGTTGGGTTGAATGCTTTGGCGAGAAATGACGCACTTTCCTCATTTCCTGATTTAACGGCTGACTGAAGGCCGGGTAAGGCCTCACCGTAATTCTTATTATCAGGGGTCATCTCAAAATAAAGGTATGTGGCGTTTACGTGTCCTTGTAACATCGCGCAGCGCAGCATGGGGCGGGTGATCGCCGGAGGGTCTGGATAATATATACCCTCTCTGGCGATGCTATATTGTGCCTCAGGACTTCCTAGATCGGCCGCGCGTCTAAGGTAATGTTGCGATGCTGGAATATCTTGTTTGACGCCATACCCAAGCCCAAGATAAGCGCTCATATATAAATGAGCCCAGGGGATATCTTCGGTTGTTAAATGTTTCATCAGGTTAATAATCTCGTCCACCCGCTTCGCCGTACTTATTTTTTGCTGTAACAGCAGGTCCTCTAAGCCAGTTGCTGCCGGATAATGACCATGCGCGGCAGCAATTCGAAAGTAACGCGCAATTTTATCGAGGTCCTCAGGCTCTATTGCAGCGGCGAGGTGCATTCCATATTGATACAAGAGTTCTACTTCTGAATTGGATGCTGGTAGGTTTGCCGACTCATACACGCATTTAAATTCCGATGTATCATGCGCGGCGTCGTAATCTGCACTTACAGGAGGTAAGCCTGGGGTTGTTTCATCTTTTGTATCGCAGCCGGTTAGAGACAGCGCTAATAATAACGCTGCTGATGCGTGAAAGTTCATATCAGTCCTTGTGTTTGCTATTTGCTTGAGTACTCATGCATCGAGGGCATTACCTCAACCCACTCAACGGCCAGCCGGTAGCCGGATCAAGGCCCTTCTCCTCACACATTCGCGCGATCAGTTCTTCGCTGGGTGGGGATGGCGGTACGGCGGCGTCGCGTCTGCGCTTCCATTCGAACGTTTCGTCCCAATCGGGAAGTTGTGCTGGGGGGAGGGGGACGATTTGGTCGATGTCCGGGACTTTGGCGCCGAGGTGTTCGTATCTGTCTAAAAAGGCTTCGATCAGTCGATACCGTCTGGACCGCTCGGTGTCTTTATTGAGTGCGAGATAGTGAAGTCTGTTATCAGGCCCGACGCCGGTGAATGCGTTTTTGAGCGTCATTGCGGTTAAGGAATCACCAGATTTAACTGCTAGTTGATAAGCACGCAGTGCCTCCGGAAAATCTCCCTGATTTTGCTTCAGAGCTCCGTATTCCCCTGCGGCTTTAAGGTGGCCTTGTTCCATTGCACACTTGCGCATTTGAGATGCAACCTTTCCCCCTCCTTTAAGCTGGAAAAGTTGATCGGCGACATAGTATTGCGCGTCCGGATTTCCTAAGTCGGCGGAGCGCCTAAAGTAGTAGCGCGCAGCTGAACTATCTTGGCTGACTCCGTATCCTAGCTCTAGATAGTGCCCCATGTCGTAGTAAGCTCCAGGAATATTTAACTCCATGAATTCCTCCGCTAGGTTGATCGTTTCGCGTGCCGGACGCGGAGCATTCGTCATTCCTTGTGATAGCAATGCTTGGAGATTGGTCGCGGCACGATAGTGACCATGCGCGGCAGCAATTCTGTAGAACCGAGCGGCGAGGTTGAAATCTTTCGGTCCCTTTACCTGGGTTAAATGCAGCGCGTAACGATATAGAGTTTCCGCGTCTGGATGCAATCCCGGTAATGCGTCAGATTCATGCGCACAAGTAAATTCTAGACGTTTGAAGGCGACATCGTAGTCAGCCTTTTCAGGAATAAAATATGTCACAGGTTTGTCCCTCATGTCGCAACCGTTTGCGGAAAGCGCCAGTACCAGTAGTCCGTAAAATTTGATGTTCATTTAATCTATATTCTTACGGCTAGGGCTGGTTCGTAAAAATTCGACTAGGGAACATACCGGTTTTTGGTTGGTAGCACCCTGCTCTTGCCCATGCGCTAATTTATTTGCTCTGATCCTCTCACTCCACGCTTTAAACGCTTCACTGACATCCCCTACATCCTTTTCCCCCGTATGCAACCCCCACAACTGCCTCCTCAACGGTTTCGCCACCGCCGGATCTTCCACGCATATATTCAACTCGCTGTCCGAGCTCATACTCCGCTCATTCATATTCGCCGAGCCCAACGTGGTAAACACGTCATCAATAATCATCAACTTGCTATGGATATACACTTCCAACCAGTTATCGGGCGGGGAGTCCGGTGCAACTAGGGTGCAGATGTGGACTTTTAATCCAGGCACATCAATCGGGGTAATGGGTGCGCTTTTCTCGCTCTGGAGCTGTTTTTTAAGTTCTGTGTACTGTCTGGCCAGTTCATCACGTTCGATTTCCAGCCGTTCGATGGGTCCATCGAGCTTGCCCATCGCGTCCACACGGTTGTAGTAGGCGGCCAGTTTGGTTTGCGCAGCAATGTGCTCCTCGCGCAACGCATCGAGCTTCGCTTGCCAGTAATCATCGTGTTCCAGACGCGCCACAGAGGGCATGACTTCACTGCGACCCAACTGTCGGAGCATGCGGAACGTGCCGAGTGCGCCGTCGGCCATGCCTTCGTCGGAGGAGTTGGTGACGACGAACAGGTGCAGGTAACCGTGTTCGCCGGGGTCGCGACCGCCTTCGGCATGGCGCCGGGCGATGTCGACAACGGCGTCGGCGAACGGCTTCCAGCGGAAGTACTGGTTCTCGATGTAGATGAACTGGGTCGCGTTCCTGACCGCTTGCAGGTACATCGTCCGGATGTCGCGCTTGCCGGCCTCGGTCTGGGTGCGCAGCACTTGCGCCATCATCGGTGGCCCGAAACCCTTGCGCGGTTTCAGGTGGGCGGCGAGGGGCTCACGGGCGGTCTGCAGGTCAATGCCGGTCGCCTTCAGCCAGGCCTGGGTGAAGTTGGCATTCAGGTCCTGGAGCACCGGGCCGGTGACGCGGCTGGAGATGTCCTGGCGAGGCGTGGAGCCGTTGCGCCCGGACACGTCATCGGCATGCGCATGGGCGTGGTCGTCGCGGTCCCAATAGGGGTCGAGCATGTTGTGGCCCATGACAAAACCGACCGCTCGGTCGGCGTGCTCGTAATCGACCAGTACCATTTTCTGGTGATGGGTGGGGATCACCGACATCGCTGCTGCCTTGCCGGCGGCCTCAAGTTCTGCCGCGCCTTGCTCCCGGGAGCGCGTCCAGATTTGATAGGCAATCTCTGCTCGGTCGGCCAGCCCCAGGTCGCGGACTGCAAACTCGATGTTTTCGAAAGGCCGCGCGCCCGCCTTGAACAGTTCTTGTGCCTGTAACTTGATCCATCGGTAGCCCTTGAGTGCGGGGAACATCTGTTCCACCAACGAACTGGCGCGGGTGTCAGGGGTTGAGGCGCGGCGGTACCAT
Organism: Pseudomonas sp.; assembly: GCF_036387035.1. Taxonomy (GTDB): domain Bacteria; phylum Pseudomonadota; class Gammaproteobacteria; order Pseudomonadales; family Pseudomonadaceae; genus Aquipseudomonas. Next base: position 7,697 of record NZ_DASVUM010000001.1, read on the forward strand.
TCCCAGTCATACGCTTGCTGCCACGTGGAGCGCCAGTCGCCGGCGGGCGATACAAAAGAGGCCAGGTTCCGGCCCGGCGTCATGTTTTCCGCGAACATCGCAGTCAGGTGAGCGCTGTCGGACCAGCACAGCACCCGCACCTTCACGCCAAGGGAGGCTTTAATGACCAGCAGTTCGCCGATGCACTGCTCCTGACCGCCGCCGCGCTTGAACTGCATCGAGGGCTGAAATCCCCAGCAAATAATCTCGACCGAATGTTTTGCCGCCATGATCGCGTCGTGGACCGCACCAAACGCTCGCTCACCATTCACCAGCGGCTCGAATGTCGCAGGCTTGGGCGAATACTCGCTGCACTGGACCATCCAGCGCTGGTTCATGACAGCCGATGAGGTCTGGCTCGTGGCGATGGGGCAGGTGATGCTGGGTGTGTTCATCTTCAGGCTTCCGTGTCTGGATCGTTGAGGCGGTCGTAGTCTTCGCGGTACTGGCTGGGCGCGGCGCCCAAACCGGGCGTCAGGCTGTGTTGGTGGCGATGCAGGCCGCGATTGGCGCGGGCGCCGTTGTCCTGATCGCCGAGGTAATCGCCGCTGACCGGGATGTCATAGCTGGCGCCGTTGGCCAGTTCGACGCGATAGCGCGAGCGGGATACGCGGTGCTCGACGCTGATTTTTCCATCGCTCGACATCACCCCCTTTTCGATCTCGACGCCGTCGGCGAAGACCGTGTAGGGCATGCCGGTCCATGGCTGATGACGGGCAGCGCTGCTTTGCCCGGCCAGCAGCGTCAGCGTCTGGCCCACCGAGCTTTGCGGCCAAGGCGTCTGCTCGCGGTTCATCTGGCTGGCGCTGCCGAGGGTTTTCTTAGCGGCTTTGATGTCAATGGTGCCGGGGGCGTGAATCTGGATATCGCCGTTCTTCAGGCGGATGTAGGCCCCGCCGCAGGTCAGCAGAATCTCCTCCTGGGCGGCGATCTCGATGGTTCGCGCCGTGGAGGTGATGCGCACGCTGTCCTTGGCGGTCAGCTCGATGGCGTCGTCCTGGGCCTGAATCTCGACCTTGCCCTTGGCCGCGAACAACTTGGCCCCGGCGTCGCGGGCAAACAGGCTGATGCTGCGACCCACACTCACCAGCAGCGAGCGCGCACTGGCAAGATTAATGTCTTCCCCGCTGGAAAGAGTGGTGTGGCGGCCGCTGTGCAACTGGATGTTCTCCGGCGTGACGGCGGCGATGTCAGCGGGGGCGGAGGCAACGATCAGCGGCGCGTCATAGCCCTGAGACGTCGCATTGCCCTGGCGGTGGGAATGCGTGGCGGCGGTGCAAGCGGTTCAGGTGCTCAACGCCTCCCTCCAGCGAATGGGCAGTGTGCTGACCGGCGTGGTCGGACAGCGCCGTCATGCGTTGCAACGCGTCGCCGAGATGCTGGCCGGCTTCGCTGCTGTCCAGATGTCCGCTTTGTGCCTTGGTGCGTCGCCAGGTGCTGAGGTACAAGCCCTGCGGCGCGCGAATGGCGCCGGAGGCTTCGGTGCGCAGTTCAAATCCGTCACCGCGCCAGGCGCCCCGATCATTGCCCTGTTGATCAACCAGACAACCTAGATTCAGTTGGGTGTGGCCGTGGCTGCTGTGGATCTGCGTGCGCAATTGCGCGGTGGTGTCGTCCATGACCCACTGGTTGTAACCCAGCCCTTCTATTTCCTGGCTTCGGTAGCCGCTCATTCGCCCGGTGGAATGCCACGCCGGTTTATCGCCGCCGTAGACCTGCCCGAGGATTAGCGGTCGATCAATGTCGTTGTCGAGAAAGGTGACCACCACTTCCTCACCGGCGCGCGGCACATGCACGCTGCCCCAGCCGGCGCCGCTGCTGCTCTGCAGCATGCGCAACCAGCAACTGGGCGCCTTTTGCGCGGTGGTAAGCCGATCCCAATGAAAGCGCACGCACACCCGATTCAGGGCGTCGGTCTGCACAGCCGCGCCGTTGGGCGCCACGACCACGGCGGTCTGTGGCCCAGGGTTTATCGGTTTGTCGTGTTCGAAGGCGCTGCGGTAGGCGACGTCCAGGCGTTGAGCTTCGAACGAGTTGCGATAAAAGCCTTCCCCTTGGGCAGACGGACTGTCGCCACCCAGATCCTTGAGCCGCGATTGCAGGCTGCCGGGCCGTTCGCGACGGGTCAGTGCAACGGGCAGGTTGCTTTGCGCCCAGAATTCAACGGCGATCAGCATGAATGCGCGACGGTCGCGCGGACCCTCGTACAGCGGATGCCCACCCAGCTCGAAATGATGACCCGGCACCATCTGTCGGACACCGCCATGCCCGGTGATGCGCCTCGCCGCCGACTCCACCTGCTCGATCTGCACCCGCGTCAGCCAGTGCCCGTGTTCCTCGCTGTGCCACGCGTATTGGCCCCGATACTCGTAACGTTCCAGCGTCTTCGCCGCCCCGGGTGGATCAAGGCCCAGGGAGCGGGCAGACAGCGGCTGGCGGTGCGCCCGGTAGTTATTGCTGCTCCAGAGCACGTGCCCGTTGAGCAGTCTATCGGCCTGGCTCCACTCGACAATGCTGTCGTGATCCAGCGCGGCCGTCTGGGTGTGAAAAGGCAGTGCTTGCGGTTCCAGCGGAGGCAGGTCAAGGATGCTGTCGACGAACACGATCCGATGCTGGTCAGCCTCATGGCAGACGTACCAATAAATGCCCGCCTGCTCGCACCAGCGCTGCACGAAGTGGGCGTCGCTTTCGTTGAACTGGGTGACGTAGGACAGCGGCGGATGCCCGTGGCGCAGGTTGATTTCATAGCGGCCTTGCGCCTGGGGATGTTCCCGGAATACCTCGGAGAAGATGTCGATCAGCGTCATGTCTTGCCAGATGCGGCAATCCTGACGGTACTCCAGCAGGCTGAACCATGGCGCGAACTCGAGCTGCCAGTCCTGCAAACTGCCGTCGCTGCCCAGGGAGCGTACGCTGCTCACCAGGCCATGTTTGTAAATGTGGCTGCCGTCGGCCAGCTTGATGGCGAGGCGAACCGGCTCGCCGATCAGTGGCCTGGTATCGAGGCGTGTTGATTCGCTGACGACGTCCACGCAGTAGCGCGGTATCCGGCCGAGCCGCTCGACGCCGTGTACGCGCACCGCCAGCAACGGCTCCGTCAGCGGTGTCTTCAGTTCCAGCAGGCGCCCCTCCTGGCTGATGCCAGCGAGGTTGAAGGGGGAGTGTGTTGCGAAGGTCATGTCGGACTTCCTGTCGGGGCAGTGGGCACAGCGCGAGGTTCAGCGATGATCCATCCGCTGCTCGAATCGCTGTTGGCGAGGTCCAGCACCCATTGGGCGTGGCCGGGGGAAGCGCGGGCCGCGAGACAGCCGAGGGCCGTCTGCGTCCATTCGGCGGCGACGGGCCCGACCTGACCGCACAGCGGTGGCCCCTCAACCTGTTGATTGAAGGTCTGCGCAGGGGCGGTACTCGGCGTATCGGTTCGCGTGCCACGCGTGAGCGAAACGAGTGAAACCACCTCGCCGAGCGGCGCCAGACCTGCCGCATGTGCGTTTGCCGGCAGGGTGGCCCAGCTGTCGATGCTCAGGCACAGATGACCGGGCATGCTCAGGTTGCTGGACAGTAAACCGGCAAGCCACGGCCCCGGCGCCTGGTCGGCGATACGGAAACCGCCGCCGGGCAGACGCGCCTGGGGCCACATATTCAGCACGGTTTCGAACCAGACCAGTGGATCGACATGGGACGGCGTGAACAGATGCACCTCAACCTGGGTCCAGTCCGCGACTCGGTCCAGCAGCGGGCACTGGGTCAGGGTTGCCTGCAGCAGTTCGATGGCGCGGCTGAGCGGGTCGATCGAGGGCTGAGTCGTCGGATCGATCTCGATCCGCCGCAACAGTCGGCGCGAGCCGCCAGCAGCCATCAGCCTGGGGTCGTGGCTCAGCGCGTTCGCGTATCCGGGTATGCCCTGGGCAGGTAACTGCTGATCGAGGGAGTGCCCGGGCAATCGAAGCCAGACGTCCTCGACGCTGACTCCCTGCGCACAGAAATCACCCCGTGGCTTGGCCCGGTCCAGCAGACGTTGGGCGGCTTCGAGTGCCAGCCGCTTTTCGGAAATCCGGTCGTACATGCTGCGCGGGGGCACCATGTATTGTCTCGGGACCGGTGGTAGCGGCGGCTGCACAGGTTTGCCAAGCAGGCGTTTCAGAAATGCTTTCATGGCGATCCTTACACAATGCAGACGTCATCGTGGGTTGCAACGAGGGTGTCGCCGCAGGCAAGGCGGTCCCCCTCGCGTGCAATGGGCCGGTCATCGACCAGGACCGTTTCATCCCCTTGGTCGATGGCGCATGGGCCGTGGGTGCAGAGCACGCGGTCGCCCAGGCGGGCAACGTTGAGACCGTGCAGGAAGGTGGAAGGCGAGCCTTGAGTGACTCGGCCGCCTTTTAGGGTGGGGTCGTTGAGAACAATGATCGGGCGCATGGCGAAACTTCCCTGAGACGTGGCCGCGGTGAGCGTCCATGCTCCGGTGCGTTTGAGCGGCGAAACTAACACAGGATTAGCGGCTTGAAATTGGCACAGGTTATTTCAAGACGCGTCCCACGCAGGCGCGGTGAAGAGTCCTACAGGCGGGCGTGATGAGGTTCACATCTTTGTTGGCGAAACCGTCATTTGGAAGGGGCGGAGCGGGGCAGGAGCGTGCTGGCTGATCGGGTTGCTGGGTTGTCTTGGGAAGTGCAGATGTCAGCGATCGGGGAGGTGAAGCAGGATTCAGCAAGCCGCCCGCGCGTCTTCAAACGCGCAGGCAGGGTTACTGTCAGCAATCAGAAATCGTCGTCTTTGTCGAAGCGTCGCGCTTCTCGCTGCAATTGATACACAAAGCGCTCAACCTGACGTTGCACCAATCCACTCATGTTGTGGAAGCGCACACCGGCGAACGTGGTGTTGATCCTTTCTTCGAAATGCAGATAGCGCAGTTCCACCGGCGCAGTCATGTTGCCGAACGGCAGGGAGGCGATGAAGCGCTCATACACCTGACCCAGCTGCATGCGCTCGGAGACATCGCCCTCGAAGCGCAACTTGCAGCCGGTGGCGGAGATGTCCAGCAGTTTGCCGCGCAATGGAGACTTGAGCTTGTCGCCGCCGATCTCGATGTTGATCAGCGAGGCCAGCTTCAGCGCCGCGCGGAACGCATTGCGGCGCTGGTGATAAACGACTTCTTCGGGGAGAGGGCCGCGATAGCTGCGAGGGTCTTCGATCACCGTCAGTTGGGCTTTGCTTTCCCAGGCGATGCGCACACCGTCGTGAAAACCTTCGACACGGAAAGGTTCGCCGCTGGCCAGGAAACGCTCGCCATCGCGCGGGATCATTTCGTCGAGAATGACCTCGTTGGTGTCGCGGTCAACGTCGATCACGTAACTCTGAAAGCGCTGGCTGCGCTCGTGAAAGGTGATGATCAACGGGTCGTGACTGTCCATCAGCAGCCGTAGATTGGCAGCGATTTCCAGCGGGGTGGTCAGTACCTTCGGGGGCTGCGGAACATCTTCCGCGCTTGAGGCATTCACGGTTTATCCATCTCCAGGCAAATAACGGCAGCGTGCAGCGCGCGGCATATTGCCACCACGGTGCGCACCTTGATACAAGAACTTACGCCTGGCTAAGCGGACGAGGTCTGGCCTTGCCCGACGTCGAACCACGGCTGTCATACAGCGTGGGGGTGTCGCCGCCGTTGAGAATCCTCAACTGCTGTGCCGTGGTGAGTTGCTGGAGCTGGATGAGGCTGCCATTTTGTTCATTGGCCGCCTGGCATTCACTCATTAATGCGCTGAGTTCATCGCCTGAAGCCAACAAGGCTTCGCCCACGGACGAATGCCTGGCCACTTCTTCAAGCCCCGCGCGATTGGCGGGCAGGCCCAGGCTGGTCATTAATTGGGTACGTCGGCGTCCATGCTGCTCGAGCACGATCACCAGCGCCTGTTTCTGCGCCAGGATGTGTTCCATCTCGACCATATTGCGCCCGTGAAGCGCCACTGACTCGGCCTTCAGGATGTCCAGCAAATGCCGGGTCGGCGCTATGTCGTCCGTGATCAGTTGAAGCAATGTAGTGTCTTGCATCGCATGCCCTGGTGTTTAAGCGTCCAGAAGCCCCTGCGCAGACCTGGGGCTAGCGCTGGGCTTCGAAGTTAAGCAGTTTGCTTGCAACACGATTGCTGTCGACCTTATAGCTGCCGTCGGCGATGGCCTGCTTCAACTCAGCCACGCGGCTGCTGTTGACGACGGGCTGATCGCGCAACGAATCACTGATCTTCTGCAACTGTTGAGCTTCGCTGCTCAAATGTACTGCCTCACCGCTACCGGGCACGCTCGAGGTGCCGCTGACCGCTGCCGTAGCTTCGGTTTTGCCGGCTTCCTTGGTGCTGGCCGTACGAGTTGTACCGCCGACGGTAGTGGAGCTGTTCAAACGATTGAAGTCGATGACCATGATGAAAAACCTCTGGGTTCTAGGACGCTTGCCATGGTTTCGGCCATACCCGGAATAACTTTAGGGCTCGCACGAAAACAGTCTCGAATGGACTTCGCGCGGAGCATTTGGGTTCCGAGTGTAGGAAAAGCGCAGGCACAGCGCCAGAGGTGTTGCCATCAGATGTCGGTTACATAGCGACCTCAACTTGCCCTGGCGCAACAATGTTGGCCTTGATCACGCGTTGGGAATTCAGGTTTTTTACCCGTATTTGCTCGTTGAAACCGCCGTCGGACAGGGCTTCGCCCGGCATGCGCACGCTCATCGAACCGCTGCGGGCGGTGATCACCACTTGGTCGCCCTTGTGGACCATTTGTGGTTGGTCGAGGTGGACCGGGGTCAGGATCTGGTCGATGACCGTTGGTCGGACAACTTTTTGCCCGATCGCTTGGTCGACCGAATCAAGGAAGCCTTGTCCCAGCAGGCTGACATCACGCTCGCGCAACGCGACATCGTTTTCGGTCACGATCGCTTCACGCTTCATGGGACGGACAACCGTGACGACATTGCGGTAAAGATGCACCTGGGCCGGCACGAACACTGTCCACGGGGACGTGCCTTCACAGCGCACGCGCACCGTGACGCGGCCGATGGGCTGGGCCGGGCTTTCCAGTGACGCTGTCAAATCCTTGTCGCACAGGGGCATGCGCAGGCGCGGGTCCAGCTGTTTGACCTCGATCTCGTAGCGTCCGGCGGTTTGGTTGGTCGCCATGTAGTCTTCAACTGTGAATTCAAGAAAGCCCTGGGTGACGCCGATAAGTGTTTCAGGCAGGGTCATGTTGTCTGCGCGGCTCAGGCTGGCGGCAGTTAACAGACACAGCGCGACCAGCACGCAGAGAAAGCTGCGGGTTGCGGGTGCCGGGCGTCGGGATACTGTCGTTTGTGTGTTCATGATGTGTAAATAGCAAGGCCCGTGCCGCATACCGATCCGGTAGCGCAATTGGTCGTTTTGGGAGGTGTGGTGCATGGCTGGTGTGATGGATTCAGTAAACCAGCGCACTCAACTGGTAGGGCAGAACCGCCTTGAGCTGCTGCTGTTCCGGTTGGACGGCAAGCAGTTGTATGGGATCAACGTGTTCAAGGTAAAAGAGGTGCTTCAGTGCCCAAAACTTACCCACATGCCCAAATCCAGTCCGATTGTGCGCGGTGTGGCAAGTATTCGTGGCGGGACCATCCCGATCCTCGATCTGGCGTTGGCGACCGGCGGCAAACCGTTGACTGACATGGCCAACGCGTTCGTGATCATCACGGAGTACAACACCAAGATTCAGGGCTTCCTGGTGCATTCGGTGGAGCGCATCGTCAACATGAACTGGGAAGACATTCATCCGCCACCCAAGGGTACCGGGCGCGACCACTACCTGACGGCAGTGACGCGACTCGATAACCAGTTGGTGGAAATCATCGACGTCGAGAAGATCCTCGCCGAAGTGGCGCCGGTCTCCGAGAACATCTCGGTCGGCGTGGTCACGGCAGAGGTCCAGCACAAGGCGCTCTCGCTGCGCGTGCTGACAGTCGATGATTCATCGGTGGCGCGCAAACAGGTAACGCGCTGCCTGCAAACCGTCGGCGTGGAAGTCACGGCGTTGAATGACGGTCGTCAGGCACTCGAATTCCTGCGCAAACTGGTGGAAGAAGGCAAGAAACCGGAAGAAGAATTCCTGATGATGATTTCCGACATTGAAATGCCGGAAATGGATGGCTATACCCTCACTGCAGAAATTCGCAGCGACCCGCGCATGCAGAAGTTGCACATCGTGTTGCACACCTCGTTGTCGGGCGTGTTCAACCAGGCGATGGTCAAGAAGGTCGGCGCGGATGATTTCCTGGCCAAGTTCCGGCCGGACGATCTGGCGGCGAGGGTGGTAGATCGTATCAAGGCGGCGGATATCAGCTGAGGAGGGGTTTTCCTCCTTGCTGTTCACATGATTTTGAGAGGCGGCATGTCTACAGGTAATTTGGATTTTGATCAGTTCCGGGTGTTCCTGGAAAAAGCCTGTGGCATTTTGCTGGGTGAAAATAAACAGTATCTGGTGTCCAGCCGTCTCAACAAGTTGATGGAACAGCAGTCCATCAAGTCGTTGGGTGAGCTGGTTCAGCGCATCCAGACCCAGCCTCGCAGTGGTTTGCGCGAGCAGGTGGTCGATGCGATGACGACCAACGAGACGTTATGGTTTCGCGATACTTATCCCTTCGAGGTGCTGAAGAACAAGGCGCTGCCGGAGGCGATCAAGGCCAGCCCCAACCAGCGTTTGCGAATCTGGTCGGCGGCCTGTTCGTCGGGGCAGGAACCGTATTCGCTGTCGATGTCGATCGATGAGTTCGAGCGCAGTAACCCGGGTCAGTTAAAGTCGGGTGTGCAGATTGTGGCGACGGATTTGTCGGGCTTGATGTTGAACAATTGCAAGACGGGTGAGTACGACAGTCTGGCCATTGGCCGTGGGTTGTCGCCGGACCGTCTGCAGCGTTTCTTCGATCAGAAGACGCCGGGACGATGGACGGTGAAGACGCCGATCAAGAGCCGGGTTGAGTTTCGTTCTTTCAACCTGTTGGACAGTTATGCGGCATTGGGCAAGTTCGATATCGTGTTCTGTCGCAACGTGTTGATTTATTTTTCGGCGGATGTGAAGAAGGATATTTTGTTGCGCATTCATTCGACGCTGAAGCCTGGGGGGTATTTGTTCCTTGGGGCGTCGGAGGCGTTGAACGGGTTGCCCGATCATTATCAGATGGTGCAGTGCAGTCCCGGGATTATTTACCAGGCGAAGTGATTGGCTGCGGTTTTGATTTGATGTGAACCCCGCTTAGGCGGGGTTTTTTATGTGTCGGCATTGGTTCTGCCTAACGGCAGAACTGTTTCGCCTTCGGCGAGTTACTTGGAAAAGCACCCCAAGTAACCAAGGGTGCTTGCTCTCGGTTGGGCCCGACTTCGTCGGGTTCCTTCACTCCGGTCCCGCTCCGTGGGCCCGCGCCGAACGGGCATCCATGCCCTGACGGCGCTCTCGCCGCATCCATGCGGCTCGGCCCACTCCACGAGACCTGCGTTCAGCCTGCACCCAAGTCGCGATTGGCGGTGACTGAGCCTTTTGCATATGAAGATCAAGATCAGAAGCAGATCAGAAGCAGATCAGAAGCAGATCAGAAGCAGATCAGAAGCAGATCAGAAGCAGATCAGAGGCAGATCAAAGGCTTCCCGGCTGAAGCCGGTCCTACGTCGTGCGCGCCGTGACAGAGATATCTGATCGTTCCCACGCTCCGCGTGGGAATGCATCCCGTGACGCTCCGCGTCACTTCTACGGCCTGAATGTGCGTCGTCTGCGCGACGCGGAGCGTCCTGGGCGGCGTTACCACGCGGAACGTGGGAACGATCAGTATTGCGTGAACGCGGTTTAGTAGGACCGGCTTTAGCCGGGAAGCTGTTGATCTTGATCTTCATCCACAAAAAGCCCAGACGACACCCAACGCGACTTGGGTGCAGGCCGAACGTAGACGACGCGCAGTGGGTCGAGCCGCATGGATGCGGCGAGAGCGCCGTCAGGACATGGATGTCCGTTCGGCGCGGGCCCACGGAGCGTCGTCGGAGTGAGGGAACCCCGACGCAGGAGGGGCCAAACCGGAAGCACAAGCCCTTGGTTACTTGGGGCTTTATCAAGTAACTCGCCGAAGGCGAAACGGTCTGCCGTTAGGCAGACGCTCTGATCTTGCGCGGAGTATGCAATACGGCAAAAAAACGGCACCGCCCTTGCCGCTTTCCTCTCATCGAGCGGAAATCCCTTGCCGCTTTTCTGTCATGCCCCCTCGCCATCACCGCCACAGCCCCCGTAAAACGGCACTTTCAACATGTGGCACGCACCTTGCTATAACTCCTGCACGTACATCTGGTCAGCCCTCAAAGGTCCCGACATGAGCATCAGTTTTGAAAACGCCCTCGGCATCCACGAAAAAGCGCTCAACTTCCGCGCGCAGCGTGCTGAAGTGCTGGCCAACAACATCACCAACGCCGACACGCCGAACTACAAGGCGCGCGACCTGGACTTCTCCAAGGTCCTCGCAGCGCAGAGCGACAAGACCACCAACGGCCACTTCAACCTCGAGATGACCAACAGCCGTCACATCGAAGCCGAAGGCATGAGCGACGGCGAAGCCAGTCTGCTTTACCGCACGCCGTCCCAGCCGTCGCTGGACCAGAACACCGTCGACTCCCAGGTTGAAAACGCCAACTACGCCGAAAACGCCATCGGTTTTCAGGCCAGCTTCACCTTGCTCAACAGCAAATTCAAAGGGCTGGTTGCAGCCCTGCGCGGAGAGTAATCCATGTCCCTGTCCAGTGTTTTCAATATTGCCGGTAGCGGCATGAGTGCCCAGAACACCCGCCTCAATACCGTGGCCAGTAACATCGCCAACGCCGAAACCGTGTCCTCCAGCATGGACAAGACCTACCGCGCCCGCCATCCGGTGTTCGCCACGGTCTTCCAGGGCCAGGAGTCCGGTGGCAGCGCATCGCTGTTCGAAGACCAGGGACAGGCCGGCACCGGCGTACAGGTTTCCGGCATCGTCGAAGACGCCTCCAACCTGGAAGCACGTTACGAGCCAAACCACCCGTCTGCTGACAAGAACGGCTACGTCTATTACCCGAACGTCAACGTCGTCAACGAGATGGCTGACATGATCTCGGCCAGCCGTTCGTTCCAGACCAACGCGGAAATCATGAACACCGCGAAAACCATGATGCAGAAGGTCCTGACCCTCGGTCAGTGATAAAGGGCGAAATCCATGACGGTCTCAAGCACAGACGCTACCTCGACGTTCCTTAAAGGGCTGCAAAGCACGACCCCGGGTACCACAGGCACCAGCACCAGTTCCACTGGCACCAGCTCGCTGGGCAAGGATTCATTCCTGCAATTGCTGGTCACGCAAATGCAGAATCAGAACCCGCTCGATCCGCAGGACAACAGCGAGTTCGTGGCGCAGTTGGCCCAGTTCAGCAGCCTGGAAACCATGCAGAACCTGAGCACCTCGGTTGACTCGATCAGCACGATGTACCAGTCGTCTCAGGCGTTGCAGGCCTCTTCGCTGGTCGGCCGCTCGGTGACCGTGGACGCAGGTTCGACCTATGTCGACACCAGCAAGGCCATGACCGGTTCGGTGGTCCTGCCATCGTCCAGCACCGCCACCACGGTCAAGGTCTACGACAGCACCGGTACCAACATCGTACGCACCATTGACCTGGGCACTCAGGCTGCCGGTACCACATCCTTTAGCTGGGATGGCAAGGACGACAGCGGCGCCGCGGTGGCAGCGGGCAATTACAGCTTCGTTGCCAACGGCAGCCTTGACGGCACCGCCACCGCGTTGACCACCTATCTGCCGGCAACGGTCAACAGCGTGACCATGGGCACAACGGGCTCTGACATGACGTTGAACCTTGCGGGCGGCACCCAGGTTGCACTGGCAAAAATCAAGCAAATCGGAATTTAGAGCCGACTAGACGGCGCAGGAGTTAATCATGTCTTTCAATGTTGGTCTTAGTGGGCTCTACGCAGCAAATAAAAGTCTCGACGTTACCGGCAACAACATTGCCAACGTCGCGACCACCGGTTTCAAATCTTCCCGTGCGGAGTTTGCAGACCAGTACGCCCAGTCCATTCGCGGTACGTCCGGCGGCACCAACACCGGCAGCGGCGTCTACACCGCCACGGTGTCTCAGCAATTCACCCAAGGCACCTTGACCACCGGTACCGGCCGCAGCCTGGACCTGGCAATCAACGGCAACGGCTTCTTCATGCTGAGCAACAACGGCGAAAAGCTTTACACCCGGGCCGGCGCATTTCACACCGATTCAGATGGCTATATCGTCAACGAAGCGGGCAACAATCTTCAGGGCTACAGTGTCGACGGTCAGGGCAATGTCTCCACCGGCGTGCTGAGCAACCTGCGGGTCGATTCGTCGAACCTGGCGCCGAAAAGCACCAGTTTGATCACCGTCGCCTCCAACCTGAACTCCTCGTCGACCGTGCCGACTGTGTCAACGTTCTCGCCGTCGGACACCAGCAGCTACACCACGACCTACAGCACGCCGTTGTACGACAGTCAGGGTAACCAGCACACCCTCGACCAGTATTTTTCGAAGACGGGCACCAATACCTGGACAATGTACAGCCTGGTCGATGGACGCAGCATCAGCGATCCGACGTCCACCACCGCTGACGCGACGGCAATGACCTTCGATTCGTCGGGTGGCTTGGTCACCAGCGGCACCGGCGCGCCGGACACCACTAATTCGCCAAACGTAGGCATTGGCACCGATGGTGTGTTTACCATCAACAACTGGGTACCGGCCGCCAAGACTACGGTCGGCAGCACCACCACCTGGTCGAGCAATGGCGCAGCCGCCAACGCGGGCGGGATCAAGCTCAATATGCTGGCGACCACGCAGACCAACTCGGTGTCGGGTGCAATCACCAAGACGCAGGATGGCTACGCCACCGGCCAGATCACGGCCATGAACATCGACGCCACCGGCAACATGTTCGCGACCTACACCAACGGTCAGTCGAAGGTCATCGGTCAAGTGTCGCTGACCAACTTCGCCAACGTTCAGGGCCTGGCCCCGGCAGGCGGCACCAACTGGCGCGAAACCTCCACCTCGGGCATCCCGGTCACGGGCGCTCCGGAGTCGGGTACGCTGGGTGCACTGACCGGGCAGGCGCTGGAAGAATCCAACGTCGACCTCACCGGTGAACTGGTCAACCTGATCAAGGCGCAAAGCAATTACCAGGCGAACGCCAAGACCATTTCGACCCAAAGCACCATCATGCAGACCACCATTCAGATGACCTGATAACGGTCGCTGGATGCCGTCACTGAAGCCCCTTTCGAGGGGCTTTTTTTATGCGTTTTTTTTGATTGAAATATCGAGAGCGATCCCACTCTACAACTGGAAACTTCCTACTTTCGTCTTTGCGAGAATCAAGTTCGCTGACAAACAAATGCTATTGAGCGGCGCCGTTCGTGCGTTCCGTTCGATCGCATTCCTTTGCCCGCGAAATCTCGATGCATTGACGAGCGTGTCGTTGAACGACGACTCAGGGAGTGTTCATGTCATTCAATACAGCGGTTTCAGGTTTACACGCGGCGCACAAGCGCATGGAAGTGGCCGGCAACAACATAGCGAACGTCCACACCTCCGGTTTCAAATCCTCTCGCGCCGAATTCTCGGCGGTCTATTCCTCCTCCATGCTCGGCGGCAGCCGGACGGCCTCGGGCGACGGTGTGGAAGTGGCCAACGTTTCGCAGAACTTCGCGCCAGGTGGGGTCATTACCAGTGAGGGGCGGGCACTGGACATGCGTATTCAGGGCAGCGGTTTTTTTGTCATGAGCGACGGCGGTTCCATCAGCTACGGCAGGGCCGGGGCCTTTATCAAGGATGCGCAGAATTTCGTCGTCGACTCCCATGGCAGCCGCTTGCAGGGTTATGGGGTGACGGAGGACGGAAAGGTGATCAGCGGCGTTCGTACGGATCTGAAGATTGACGCCGCCGGCATGTCCCCCAAGGCCACCGGCAAGATGGAGCAGACCCTCAACCTGAATGCGGCATCGGCTCCACTCGGTGCGATTCCACGGTTCGATCCCGGCGACCCGACGACGTACACCCGGGTGACCGGTCGGCTGATTCAGGACGCCGGCACTCCGCCACAGGATCATGAGCTCAAGCAGTACTTCGTGAAGACGGATGACAACAACTGGACGTCCTACCTGCTCATCGACGGTGTCAATCCGCTGGACCCGACCAGTACCGCGCCTCTGGAGGTCGGCCTGCAAGTGTCCGCAGCCGGCAGGCTGTCCGTCACGGGCTCGACGGCGGCGGTGAAGATGATCTCCGACACAGAGTTGGCCCTGCAGCAATGGCGCCCTGCGATCAACATCAACGGCAGTTGGACCGCCAGCCCGGCACCCGGCCCGGTGCCCATCACGCTGCCGCTGCTCGACGGCGGCGCGCCGTTGCTTGATCCGGCCGACGCAGTCATGCCGCGACCGGTGCCGGCGTTCAATCCTGCGGACACCACCACCTACACCAAGGCGTCCACCTATGGCGTGTTCGACAGCCTCGGCATGCGCCACGAGATGACTCAGTATTTTGTCAAGGACGGCAGCAACAGTTGGAAGATGCATACGCTGATTGACGGGCGTAACCCGCAGGATCCGAGCAGTACGGCGCCGTCGACGGCGAGCATGCTGTTTGACTCCGGCGGCTCGCTGCAGTCGCTGACTGGCAGCCAGTGGCTGACCGCCGCCAACAACGCCCTGACCCTCAGTGGCTGGGTGCCGGCAAAACCGCTGGACGGCAACAAGCCGGGCGGGCGTTGGGTGGCGAACGGCGCGGTGGGAAATCCCGACGGGATTGTCATGGACTTCAACAAGATCAGCCAGCACAACGCCGCCACGGGCAGCAGCAACATCGTCATTGACGGGCACGCGGCAGGGCAGGCCACCCAGCTGAAGATCGATAAAAGCGGCATGCTGATGATCGGCTTCAGCAATGGCGAACATCGCAACGTCGGCCAGGTCATGCTCGCCAGCTTCGCCAACAATCAAGGGCTGCAGCCGGTGAGCGACACGCGCTGGGTCGAGACCCTGGCCTCCGGCGCCGCCAATTATGAAGCGCCGGGTGTCGGCACCCTGGGCAGCGTCGTCGGGCATTCGCTTGAGGGCTCGAATGTGACGTTGACCAATGAACTGGTGGAGCTGATCCAGGCGCAGACGGCCTATCAGGCGAACTCCAAAACCCTGTCGACGGAGGCGGAGTTGATGCAGACTTTGATCCGCGCGACCTGATGCGGGATTAGCCTGAACGCCAATGTGGGAGCGGCTTTGGCGGGGAGGCGGCGAGTCAGACGATTGATTCGCCACAGGCAAAATGCAGTTCGCAGACGCGTGGCTTGTCCCGCAATCGGCTGCGAGTCGTTAAACCTCGCAACGTCATGCTTGCTGGCACACCGCATTCATCGGGTTTACTGCCGCTGCGCGCCAGATCGCGGGACAAGCCACGCTCCTACAGTGGATCGGCGTTACCCGGGATTTTAGGGTCATGCACAGATCCGGTGGGTCTGTGTCCGCTCAGGACGTCGCGGGGTGCCGATCAGTTTGTGCCGAACGCAAAAGCGCGGGCATAGGCAAAACCCGTAGGAGCGTGGCTTGTCCCGCGATCGGCTGCGGAGCAGTCGTTAAACCTCGCAACGCCACGCTTGCTGACACATCGCATTCATCGGGTTTACTGCCGCTGCGCGCCAGATCGCGGGACAAGCCACGTTCCTGCAGCGGGTCTGCGTTGGACGGGATTTCAGGGTCATGCACAGAACGTGGGGGAGTCAGCTTGCTGGCGAATGCGCAGGGCCCTGCGAAATGGGCGAACCTCGGCAACCCGACAGGCTTCTTTCCGTCTGAAGCACTGGCCCTTCTATATCGAACAATCCGACTTCACATAGGCCGCGCTGATCCGCCTCCAGCCTTCGCCGGGGCTGGTCTGCGCGCAGACTGTGCGGTGGGCGCCTTGCCAGAGGAAATAGGGCGCCGGTGCCGCCCATACGGGAAGCGAGCAAAGGGACAGTGTGAGGAGCAGGGCGGAGCGCAGACGCATGACAGATTTCCGTAACCGATAGAGCCGATCCATAAAACGTTGCAAGTTCCGCACCCCATGGAGAGTTTTTTGGCGTTCGTTCCAACCGATCTTCCGGAAACCGGCAGTCCGTTGTCGCCCGACGATCAACGCCACTCCAACGCTCGCCAGTTCCTCCCGGAATCATTGAAGAATCAACGCTTTGTAACGCCGCTGAAAAACTGGTTCGATTATTGCTATGACCTCTTCAGTACAGCTACAGGCGGCAAGCGTCTGTCGGAGGAGGAAGACTGTGGACAAGTTGCTATACGTGGCCATGAGCGGAGCGTCGGAAAACGCCATCGCACAGAAAGCCCATGCCAACAACCTGGCGAACGTTTCGACCAACGGGTTTCAACGCGACCTCGAGCAGGCGCGCTCGATGCCGGTGTTTGGTGAGGTCAACCCGTCCCGCGCGTACGCCATGAGCGAACGTCCCGGGACCGACTTCAGCCAGGGTTCGATGGTCGACACGGGCCGTGATCTGGACGTTGCCGTCAAAGGCGATGGCTGGATGGCCGTGCAGACAGCCGACGGCGGCGAAGCCTACACCCGCACTTCCAGCATGAACATCGATGCCCTCGGCGTGTTGCGCGATGGCAACGGTTTGCCGGTCATGGGCAACAGCGGGCCGATTGCCGTGCCGCCGCAGCAGCAGATCGAGATCGGCGCCGACGGCACCATCAGCGTTCGCTCGCTGGGGGAGAGCCCTCAGGTCATGGCGCAGATCGACCGCATCAAGCTGGTCAAAGGCGACCAGTCGACGATGGAAAAAGGCCCTGACGGTCTGATGCACACCAAAAGCGGCAAGCCGGCCCAGGCCGATGCCACCGTGCAGGTGGAATCCGGATTCCTGCAGTCGAGCAACGTCAACGCCGTCGACGAGATGACCTCGGTGCTGGCGCTGTCCCGCCAATTCGAACTGCACATCAAGATGATGAAGACCGCCGAGCAGGATGACGAGTCGATGGCTCGCGTCTTGCAAATGGGCTAATGACTGACAGCTTGCGCCGATAAACAGGCGCTCGAGGAGATTCAACGATGCTTCCGGCACTCTATGTTGCTAAAACCGGTCTGGCCGCCCAGGACACCAACCTGACGACCATTTCCAACAACCTGGCCAACGTTTCGACCACCGGTTTCAAAAGCGACCGGGCCGAATTCCAGGACCTGCTTTACCAGATCAAGCGCCAGCCAGGGGCTCAATCCACCCAGGACAGCGAGCTGCCATCCGGCCTGCAACTGGGTACCGGTGTGCGCATCGTCGGCACCCAGAAGAACTTCACCGCCGGTAGCCTGCAGACCACCAACCAGCCGCTGGACATGGCGGTCAACGGTCGCGGTTTCTTCCAGATCCGTCAGCCCGACGGCACCCTGGCGTACACCCGTGACGGCACGTTCCACCTGGACAGCAATGGCCAGATCGTGACCTCCAATGGCTACGCGCTGGAGCCTGCGATCGTTGTTCCACAGGATTCGCAAACCTTCACCGTCGGCGAAGACGGCACCGTGTCGGTGACCACTTCGGGCAACGCCGCGACGCCGCAAGTCATCGGCAACGTGCAGACCGCCGACTTCATCAACCCGGCCGGCCTGCAATCCCAGGGCGGCAACCTGTACCTGGAAACCGCTTCCAGTGGCGCACCGCAGGTGGGTACGCCGGGCCTCAACGGTCTGGGCGTGGTCAAGCAGAACACCCTGGAAAACTCCAACGTCAGCACCGTTGAAGAGCTGGTGAACATGATCACCACCCAGCGCGCTTACGAGATGAACTCCAAAGTCATCTCGACCGCTGACTCGATGCTGCAGTACGTGACGCAGAACCTGTAAGCCTGTCTTGAAGTACCTGATGTCCTGTTGCGAAACACCTGATCAATTCGAAGGGGCGCCTGAAAAACGCCTGCTACACCGCGAGGTTTTAAGTGTCATGAAACGGCTCTCTGTATTGCGGCTTTCCCTGTTGGCAGCACCGTTGTGCGGTATCGCGCTGCTGACCGGCTGCGTTGCGCCTGCGGCCAAACCCAATGACCCTTACTACGCGCCGGTGTTGCCACGCACGCCGCTGCCTTCAGCGGCCAGCAACGGTTCGATCTACCAGGCCGGTTTCGAGCAGAACATGTACGGCGACCGCAAGGCCTACCGTGTTGGCGACATCATCACCATCACGCTCTCCGAAAAAATGGCCGCCAGCAAGGCTGCCAGTTCGGGGATCAGCAAGACCAGTAAAACCAGCCTTGGCCTGACCTCGTTGTTCGGCGCAGGCGTCAGCACCAACAACCCGGTGGGCGGCGGCAACCTCAGCCTGGACGCCGGCTACACCGGTGACCGCGCCACCAAGGGCGACGGCAAGGCAGCCCAGAGCAACAGCCTGACCGGTTCGATCACCGTGACCGTCGCCGACGTGATGCCCAACGGGATTCTGCTGGTGCGCGGCGAGAAGTGGATGACGTTGAACACCGGTGACGAACTGGTGCGCATCGCCGGCCTGATTCGTGCCGATGACATCGCCACCGACAACACCGTGTCGTCGACTCGCATCGCCGACGCGCGCATCACTTATTCCGGTACAGGCGCGTTTGCCGATTCCAGTCAGCCAGGCTGGTTCGACCGATTCTTCCTCAGCCCGTTGTTCCCTTTCTGATAGCGGGATAGCCATGATCACGTTCAAGCAACTGATAGCGGCAGCGCTGCTGTTCACCACCGCACTGGGCGCCCACGCCGAGCGCCTGAAGGACATCGCCAGCATTTCCGGCGTACGGACCAACCAGCTGATCGGTTACGGTCTGGTGGTGGGGCTCAACGGCACGGGTGACCAGACCACCCAGACACCGTTCACCCTGCAGACCTTCAACAACATGCTGTCGCAGTTCGGCATCAAGGTGCCGGCGGGTTCCGGCACCGTGCAGCTGAAAAACGTCGCGGCCGTGGCCGTGTACGCCGACCTGCCGCCGTTCGCCAAGCCGGGTCAGCAGATCGACATCACCGTGTCGTCCATCGGTAACTCTAAAAGCCTGCGCGGCGGCGCGCTGCTGATGACCCCGATGAAGGGTATCGACGGCAACGTCTACGCCGTGGCCCAGGGCAACCTGGTGGTCGGCGGTTTTGACGCCGAAGGCCGCGACGGCTCGAAGATCACCGTCAACGTTCCGTCTTCCGGGCGCATCCCGGGTGGCGCATCGGTCGAACGCGCCGTGCCGAGCGGTTTCAACCAGGGCAACTCGCTGACCCTGAACCTCAACCGCAATGACTTCACCACGGCCAAGCGCATCGTCGACAAGATCAACGACATGCTCGGCCCTGGCGTCGCTCAAGCGCTGGACGGCGGTTCGGTTCGTGTCACTGCGCCGCTGGACCCCAACCAGCGTGTTGATTACCTGTCGGTGCTGGAAAACCTGGAAATCGATCCGGGCCAGACCTCGGCCAAAGTCATCATCAACTCGCGGACCGGCACCATCGTCATCGGCCAGAACGTCAAGGTTTCGCCGGCAGCCGTCACCCACGGCAGCCTGACCGTGACCATCACCGAAGACCCGATCGTCAGCCAGCCGGGCGCGTTCTCCAACGGCCAGACCGCTGTGGTCCCGCGTTCGAAGATCAATGCCCAGCAGGAAATGCACCCAATGTTCAAGTTCGGCCCGGGCACGACGCTGGACGAAATCGTCCGTGCGGTTAACCAGGTGGGTGCAGCGCCAGGCGACTTGATGGCGATTCTCGAAGCACTGAAACAGGCTGGCGCGTTGCAAGCCGACCTGATTGTGATTTAAGAGGCAGACTCATGAGCATTCCAAGCGGCGGCGTTTCATCTGGCGATTCGGGGGCGTATACCGACCTCAACCGTCTAACGGCCATGAAAACCGGTGATCGCGACAGCGAGGGCAACCTCAAGAAAGTCGCGCAGGAATTCGAATCGCTGTTCGTCAGCCAGATGCTCAAGGCCATGCGTTCGGCCAACGAAGTGCTGGCCAAGGACAACCCGATGAACACCGCGGCGACGCGGCAGTATCAGGACATGTACGACCAGCAACTGTCGGTGAGCATGTCCCGCGAAGGCGGCGGTATTGGGCTGCAAGACGTGCTCATGCGTCAGCTGTCCAAGAACAAGAGCACGGAAGTCGCGCCAGCCAGCACCGGGCTTGTTGCCGGTGGCAAAGCCGATGCGAAGACCGACGCTAAAACTGACGCACCGGTCCAGGCCGGCCTGGCCACGCGCATCGCCCAGCGTCCGCTGTGGGCCAGCCGTGCAGTCGCCGCGCCCGCCGCCACCGACGGCACGCCGCACAACGACGTCGCCGCGCTCAATTCCCGTCGCCTGTCGCTGCCGAGCAAGCTCAGCGACCGCATCATGGCCGGGATCGTGCCAAATGCAGCGGGCGCGGAAAACGCAGCCGCAAGCGCCACCACGCTGAAAAACCGCATCGCTGTTTCCAACGCCGTGGCGGCCGCAAAAAGCGCCGGTCAGCAGGGCAATGGCGATTGGACCGTCGGCCCGCAATACGCCGCCGATGCCAATGCCTACGTGCGCAGCCGCGTGCAGACGCCGCTGGCACCGGGCAAGAGCGCGTTTGCCAATAAGGACGACTTCGTCGCCACGATGATGCCGTTGGCCAAGGACGCCGCTGCCCGCATCGGCGTTGATCCAAGCGTGCTGGTCGCCCAGGCTGCGCTGGAAACCGGCTGGGGCAAATCGATCATGCGTCAGTCTGATGGCGGCAGCAGTTACAACCTGTTCGGCATCAAGGCCCAGGGCGGCTGGAAAGGTCCCGAAGCACGTGCCATCACCAGCGAGTTCCGTGACGGCCAGATGGTCAAGGAAACGGCTGACTTCCGTGCCTACGACTCTTATGCGAGCAGCTTCCACGACTTGGTGAGCTTCCTGCAGAACAACAGCCGCTATAAAGAAACCCTGAAATCTGCCGATAGCCCGGAACAGTTTGTGAAAGAGCTGCAGAAGGCCGGGTACGCCACTGACCCGTCCTATGCCAGCAAGATTTCTCAGATAGCGAAACAGATGAAGAGTTACCAGACCTACGCATCCGCCTCGGGCTCTTCCACGACTTTATAAGGTTTGAACCATGTCACTGATCTCAATCGGGCTTTCGGGACTGACCGCCAGCAGCGCAGCAATGACGACGATCGGCAACAACACGGCCAACGTCGACACGCAAGGCTACTCGCGTCAGCAAGTGCTGACCGCCGCCGGTGCGCAGCAGAATATCGGTGTCGGCTTCGTCGGTACCGGTACGACGCTGTCCGACGTGCGCCGCATCTACAACGGCTACCTCGATAACCAATTGCAGACCAGCACATCGCTCAACGCCGACGCCACCGCATACCTCAGCCAGGCGAGCAAGCTGGATTCGATTCTGTCGGACAGCTCCACCGGTGTGAGCACCGTGCTGGCTAAGTTCTTCACTGACCTGAGCGCTCTGGCCAAACAGCCTACCGACACGGCTGCCCGCACGACGTTTCTGACCAGTGCAGGGGCGTTGGCCGGTCAGTTCAACACCATCTCGTCGCAGATGAAGGACCAGAACGCCAGCATCAATACCCAGCTGACCACGGCAGCAGGTCAGGTGAACGCACTGGCGGCGTCCATTGCTACTCTCAACAAGCAGATCACCGAGGCTCAGTCATCCGGCGGTCAGCCCAACACGCTGCTCGATTCGCGTACCGAAGCGGTACGCCAGTTGAATGAACTGGTGGGCGCCAAGGTCGTTGAAACCAATGGCAGCTATGACGTTTATATCGGCACCGGCCAGCCGCTGGTCACCGGCACCACCTCCAACACCTTGAGCGCAGCGCCCAGTGACAGCGACCCCAGCGTGTATGCGCTGAAGCTGAAGTATCAAAACAACGTTGTCGACGTCTCCAGTGTGGTCACCGGCGGAACGCTGGGCGGGCTGCTGCGTTATCGCAGCGACGTGCTGCAGCCGGCCGCCAGCGAGTTGGGTCGTCTGGCCGTGGTCGCTTCCGATCAGATCAACAGCCAGCTCAACCAGGGCGTGGACGCCAACGGTGACTTCGGCAGCAACCTGTTCGCCAGCGTCAACGATCCGAGCCTCACCAGCCAGCGCAGCCTTGCCAACACGACCAACGATCAGTCTTCGGGCAACTTCGCCGTGTCCATTGCCAACAGCGGCGCGCTGCAGACCAACGACTACCAAGTGACCTTCACCAACGGCACCGGCCAGTACAGCGTCAAGCGGCTGCCGGACGGCAAGGACATGGGCTCCTACAACACCAGCGACGCTACCGCGCCGGTCATCGACGGTTTCTCGCTGAAGTTCAATGGCACCTCAACCGACGGTGACAGCTTCAAGATCAGCCCGACCAAGACCGGTGCCGACGGCATCAAGGTCGTGATGACCGACCCGAAGGACATCGCCTCGGCCAGTCCGCTGACCGGCAGCTCCCTGGTGAGTAAAGGCTCGGGGACGTTCACTCAACCCGTGTTGTCGACCCAGGCCGACATCTACAACCCGACTGCGACGGCCGATCTGCGAAACGCGCTTACCTCCTCGACGCCGATGCGTCTGCTCATGGGCGATGTGACCAATGGGGCTCAGGCCTATACGCTGGTCGATGCACAGGGCGCGGAGGTCAAAGACAAATCCGGTAATGCGATTAAGGGTTCAATTGTTCAAGGCCAGTCCAACGACATCAGTCTGGAAGTGGGTTACACCGACTCGTCGGGTACTGCTCAGTCGTTCAAGTTCGGCATGACCCTCGCCGGCTCGGCCACAAGTGGCGACACCTACAGCATTGCCATGACCGGCGCCGGGTCCCTGGACAACCGCAACGCGGCCTCGGTGGGTACCCTGCAGACCAAACAGACCCTCGACACCGCCGCCGGCAACGGCACCGGCATGAGCCTGAGCGGCGCCAATGCCAACATGATCACCACGGTCGGCAGCAAGGCGGCACAGGGCAAGAATGATTCGACGGCCACCACCGCCGTCCTCACCCAGGCGAAGAGCGCGCGCGACAGCGTTTCCGGTGTATCGCTGGACGAGGAAGCCGCCAACCTCGTCAAGTATCAGCAGTACTACACTGCTTCGTCGCAGATCATCAAAGCGGCTCAAGCCATCTTCAGCACGCTGATCAACAGCCTTTAAGGAATCGTAATCCATGCGTATCTCAACGACCCAGTTTTACGAAACCAGCGCCTCGAACTACTCGCGCAGTTACGCCAACGTCACCAAGACCGGCGACGAAGTGGCCAGCCAGGTCAAGCTCAACACCGCCGGCGATGACCCGGTCGGCGCTGGCCGTGTGCTGCAGTTGCAGCAGCAGGGCGCGATGCTCAATCAATACAAGTCCAACATCGACACGATCAACACTGGCGTGGTGCAGACAGAGACGGCCTTGACGTCCATCACTTCGGCCATTCAACGGGCGCAGGAGCTGGTACTCGGCGCGGCGAACACCTCGTTCACTGACAAAGACCGTCAGGCCAACGCTGCCGAGCTCAAGGAGCTGCAAGGCCAGATCCTCGGCCTGATGAACAGTCAGGACGCCGACGGCACCTATCTGTTCTCCGGGTCCAAAGGCACCACCGCGCCATATGCCGTCAGCTCCGACGGCACCTACAGCTATCAAGGCGATCAGACACGTAACCTGCTGACAGTTGGCAGCGGCATTTCCATGGCCAGCAATACCACCGGCTGGGATGCGTTCGAACAGGCGATCAACACCACTCGCACCTCGACGACCCTGGTCGCGGGTGCTGATGACGGCGTGATCTCGTTATCGGGCGGCAGCGTGAGCAATAGCGCCACCTACGACACCAGTTTCACCGCCGGCCAGCCGTACAAGATCTCCTTCACCAGCAGCACGGCGTACACGATCCTCGACAAGAACAATCAGGATGTCACCGGTGAGGCGACAGCCGGGGGCACGTTCGCGTCCACCAGTTCGGCGAACCAGGCCATCACCTTCCGTGGCCTGGAACTGAACCTGAACATCAACTTGACCAAGGATCAGTACACCAACAGCACTGCAGCGGACGCGGCGGTGAAAGACCACACGTTCCAGCTGGGCGTCTCACCCAGCAGCGTGAGCACCTCGCGGCTGCCGGCCAACACCTCCACCGACGTGATCACCAGCTCGGTGGTAACCGACCAGGCCGCGTTCGACAAAACCTTCCCGTCGGGCGGTGCTGTCGTGCGTTTCACCGACGCCACCACCTTCAATCTGTACGCTGCGCCCTATGACGCGGCGACCAGCAAACCGGTGTCCACCGGCACGCTGAGCGGCAACACGGCGACTGCCTCTGGCGTCACGTTTACCTTCAGCGGCTCGCCACCGGCGGTGGCAGCGGGTGACCAGTTCACTGCGCAGTCGTCGACCCAGCAAAGCCAGAACGTGCTGAATACCCTGTCAAAGGTCATCACGGCGCTCAGCGGCAAGGTCGACGGCGATCCGGTTGCCCAGCAGAAACTGCAGGCGACCATGACGTCCACCATCGGTAACCTGAAAAGTGCGGCCGAGCAGATCATCAATGTCACCAGTGAAGGCGGTGCGCGGGCCAAGACCGCGACCGATCAGGGCGTGACCAACCAGAACATGATCGATAACGGTACCACCGAAGCCGGCACCATCACGGCGTCCGACCCGGTGGACGCCATCGCTCGTCTGACGCTGCAGAAAACCATGCTGCAAGCCTCGCAGCTGGTGTTCACCCAGTTGTCCGCGCTGAACCTGTTCAGCAAGTTGTAATCGGCCCATCGGCGGGCGGCGTCTGATCGACAGGCGTCGCCACCGTTGAGCGTCAACCGTATTGTCAGCGGTTATGCCGATCCTCTCCTTGAGGCGCCGCACCGCTCGTGAGTCCCGCCCGTGAATTCAGCTCCCCTCGTCAGTCTCGTCATTCCTGCCTACCACCCCCGCTTCTTTCAGCGAGCCCTTCAGGACGCCTTGGCGCAAACCTATCGGCCCCTTGAAGTGGTGGTCTGCGACGACAGCCAGACCGACGAGATCCAGCGCATCGTCGACAATTATCTCGACTCAAGCCCGGTTACCCTGCGTTACGTGCGCAACCCCAAACGCCAGGGTTTCGTCGGCAACCTGCTGGTGTGCCTGCACGAGGCGCAAGGCGAGTTCATCAAGTTTCTCTGCGATGACGACCGGCTGTTTCCGGCGGCCGTCGCGCGTCAGGCGAGCATTCTGGTCGAGCATGACGACGTCAGCCTGGTGCTGGCCCAGCGGTATTTCTGTGACCCGCAAGACGTCCAGCTGCCGGTGCGCATCGAAAATGCCCCGCTTGCCGAATCCAGCTCAGTGTTCTACGGCGCCGACCTGCTCTCGGTTTTTGACATTTCGCCGACCAATTTTCTTGGCGGGTTCAGCAGCTCGTTGATGCGCCGCAGCGACGTGCAGGTGATTCTGCCGGCGCTCAGGGAAGTCGGGGAGGGCTTCACGGCGCTTGTGGATTTTGTGCTTTACGTCTGCCTGCTCAAGCGCGGCAACATGGTCATGCTCAACGACGTGCTCAGCGCCGAACGCCTGCACCCGGAGCGCTTGAGTCGCCAGCAGTGGGTCAAGGACCTGGTCCCGGACGAGCGCCAATGGCTGGGCAAGATGCTCAAGGCGCGGACCGGTGAAAATGCCCCCGAATATGGCTGGGTGCGCTTTGTGCCGTTGACCGAGGCTCAGGCGCGACCGCGCGCGTGGCAAGAGCTGCCGCTCAGCCGCATGCTGGGCGACCGCCAGGCTTCGTTGCCCTGGCGGGTCGGCACCGACTGCGAAAGCTTCGCCGAGCTGTACCAGCAATGGTTGAGCTATCGCACCCTGTTTGGTGCCGAGCGGGTGCGCGTTGCCGATAATGCCGCGACCTGGCCATCGCAGCCGAAAATGGTTGCCGTGGTGCTCGACGAACATGCCAGCGCTGCCGGTGTGGCCCTGACCCTGGCCAGCCTCGACGCGCAGTTGTATGCCGCCGAACTGACCCTGGTGCTGTCCAGCGCCTGCGACGCGCCCGTGCTGGACGGCCGCGTGTTTACCCTGCCGCTGCAGCCCGACTGGCTGGCGCAACTCAATGATCTTTTGCCTCAGCTTGATCGTGGCGATTGGTGTTACCTGCTGCGAGCGGGCGACCGGCTGGTCGATTGCGCGCTGCTTATCCTTGCCGAGCGCGCGGCCCATTCGCCGGATGTGCTGTGCCTTTATGGCGACGAAGGCGGGCTGCATGAAGGCGAATCGGCAGAACCGGTGTTCCGGCCTGACTTCAACCTCGACCTGCTGCGCAGTTATCCCTACGTCGGCCGGGTTCTGGCGTTTCAGATCAACGCGCTGGTCACGCTTGGCGGTTTCGATTCGGGGTACGGCGAACTTGCGCCCCATGACGCGATCTGGCGCTTGATTGAAAACCACGGTGTGGTGGTTCAGCACGTCTCGGAAATCCTCGTCGAGTCACAGTTCGCGTTTCAGTCGTGGCTCGCGCTGCCAGAGGTCATGGCGCAAAACGGGCCGGTGCTCGGCGCGCATTTGCAGCGGATGGGCATCGCGCATCGGCTGCGTGAGGAGGAAGGTGATCAGCTTCTCCAGGCGGCGCAGTGGATCAATCAGGTCGAATACCTGAATGACAAGCGTCCGCTGGTGTCGATCATCATCGTCCATCAGGACCAGTTGGCGGCGTTGCAGCGCTGCATTGAGTCGCTGCTGTCGAACACCGCCTACGAGCCTTTTGAAGTGCTGATCGTCGACTGTGCCAGCCAGAGCCCCGCGGCGCGGTCGTGGCTGGCGGACATGCAGCAGATCGGCGGCGACACGCTGCGGGTGCTTCAATACGAAGGGCAGGGCAAGGGCGCCGACGTGCGCAACTTCGCGGCGGCCCATGCCCGGGGCGAGCACCTGCTGATGCTCAGCGTTTATGCGGTGGTCACCGATCCGGCCTGGCTGGGTGAACTGGTCAACCACGGCCGACGGCAGGAAGTGGGCGTGGTCGGTGCCAAGCTGTTCACGCCGGAGGGCTACATTCTCCAGGCGGGACTGATTCTCGGCTACCACGGCCCGGCGGGCCCCGCGTTTTTCGGCGAGCCGCTGCACGCGCCCGGTCACCTGCTGCGGTTGCAAGCGGCCCAGGATCTGAGCGCAGTGGGCGGCCACTGCCTGCTGGTGCGCCGCGCCTTGTTCGAGCAGCTCGGCGGCCTGAACGGCAACGAGTTCAGCGGTGGCCTGAGCGAAGTGGATTTTTGCCTGCGCGTGCGTGAGTCCGGGCAGCTGGTGGTGTGGGCAGCGCGCGCCGTGCTGGCGATCGGCGCCTCGACGGCGGCGGAGCAGGCGCGTGAAAAGCAATCTCAGGTCGATGATCAGCACGCCTTCTACACGCGCTGGCTGCCGGTCCTTGCCCGCGACCCGGCGTACAACCCCAACCTGCGCCTGACCGGTTCGTTCTATAGCCTGGAGCCCGGTCTGAAGAAAGGCTGGAATCCTTATTCTTCGAGGCGTCTGCCCAATGTGCTGGCGATCCCGGTCAACAGCACGGCGGTGGGCCACTACCGCGTGTCGCAGCCGTTCCTGGAGCTGGAGGCCGACGGCCGAATCGCCGGGCGCATGAGCTACGACTTGCCGTCGATCATCGAGCTGGAGCGTCAGTCGCCCGACGTGATCATCGTGCAGTGCCGCTACAGTCAGAATTCCATCGACCAGGTCGCCAGCCTTAAGGCTTATTCCAACGCCCGACGCATCTACGAGCTGGACGATTACGTGATCAGCGTGCCGAAAAAGAACGGCCACTTGCGCAGCATGCCGTCCAACATGGAAGCGATGGTGCGTCTGGGTACCAGCCTGTGTGACCGCGTGGTGGTGTCGACCGTGACGCTGGCCGATGCGCTGTCCGGTATGCATCAGGACATCCGTGTGGTCCCCAACATGCTGGCTTCGCACCTCTGGACCGGCCTGCGCAGTCAGCGCCGGACTTCGAAAAAACCGCGGGTTGGATGGGGGGGCGGGACCAGCCATGCCGGCGATCTGGAAATCATCGCCGAGGTCGTGCGCGAGCTGGCCGATCAGGTCGACTGGGTGTTCTTCGGCATGTGCCCCGAGTCGCTGCGTCCGTACGTGCATGAGTTTCATCCCTCGATAGGCCTGATGGCCTATCCGGCGAAACTGGCGTCGCTCAATCTTGACCTCGCGCTGGCGCCGCTTGAGCACCACATCTTCAACGACTGCAAGAGCAACCTGCGCCTGCTGGAATACGGCGCGTGTGGGTACCCGGTGATCTGCAGCGACACCCGGGCGTACGACGGGTACCTGCCGTGCACCCGCGTGATGACCAACAGCACCGCCGAATGGCTGGAAGCAATCCGCATGCACCTGGCCGACCCGGAGGCCAGCTACCGCATGGGCGATGAGCTCAATGAAGTGGTCATGCGCGACTACGTACTGCGTGGCGACAACCTTCAGCACTGGGTCAACGGCTGGCTGGCGGATTGAAGCGGTATAAGGCCTGACGCCACCCTGGATCTGGCGGCGTGACGCATGACGCCTTCCCGGCTAAAGCCGGTCCCACACCCGCGTTCCCGCAATGTCGCTGACTGCACGCTGCTTTTAGTGGGACCGGCTTCAGCCGGGAACAGGCCCGCCTGTGCACCCTCGATCTGGCGGCGTGACGCATGACGCCTTCCCGGCTAAAGCCGGTCCCACAGTCGAGGTCAGATCCAGGCCCGCTGAGTACAGGCGATCCCTTGTGGGACCGGCTTCAGCCGGGAAGAGGCCCGCCTGTGCACCCTCGATCTGG
The DNA here is from genome assembly GCF_036387035.1 of Pseudomonas sp. Classification (GTDB taxonomy): domain Bacteria; phylum Pseudomonadota; class Gammaproteobacteria; order Pseudomonadales; family Pseudomonadaceae; genus Aquipseudomonas. The sequence continues at coordinate 36,587 of NZ_DASVUM010000001.1, forward strand.
CGGCGTGACGCATGACGCCTTCCCGGCTAAAGCCGGTCCCTAGATATTCGCGGTGTGTCAGCCGGGAAGGGTCGGGCATTCAGAGTTGGCGTGCTTCCTGCTTCGTCTCCCCGATAACGCCATTGATCATCTTTTTGACGCTCGGCCGCATCACAGGGAAAACGTAATGCACCCTCTTCAATCTTCGGGAAACACCATGCCGCTTGATGCTCAGCTGACTCTCGTGGTCCTCACCCATGACCGGCCCGCAGCCTTGCGCCGGGCATTGCAGTACTACAGTTCGTCGTCTGCCCGTGTGCTGGTGCTGGATGCTTCGTTGCAATCGGCCGCCACCATTGCCGCGCTTTTCCCGCAGGTTGATTACCGCCACGTGCCGCAGTTCGCCGAGACCGGCATCCAGAGCAGAATCGCCTATGGTGTGACACAAGTGACCACGCCGTTCATGGCGTTCGTCGGCGACGATGATTTCCTCGTGCATGACGCGTTGGGCCAGTCGGTGGCGTTTCTCGCCGCCAACCCGGACTACGGCCTGTGCCACGGTTATTGCCTGATGTATCAGGCCCACGGTGACAAGGTCGAATACTTCCGGCGCGACAAAAAGGGCCCGGAGGACTTCGCCGCCGGTAACGCTGGCGAGCGCGTGCTGAGCTTCATGAACCATTACATCCCGCCGTTCTACGCGGTGACCCGCACGGCCCTGCTGCAACAGTGGTTTGCCGCACTGGCGCATGGCATCAGCGGCGAACTGCAAGAGTTCGGCCACGCTTACTTCATGCTCTCGGCAGCGAAGGCGCGGATCCTGCCGATTCCCTACGTGGTCCGTGAACTCAACCATCGGCTCTCTGACCGCCCGACTCACATGCTGAAAAAGCTGAGCGACAGCGATCCGTCAGCAGTCCTGGAGCGCCAGGAATTCGCCGGTTTTCTGGCAGGTTTGGTCGCCGACTATGGCGATCAACATGTGCTTGATGGCGTTGAGCAGGTCAAAAAGGCCTACGCTGCGCTTCAAGGCTGCCTGGAAGATCAGCGCTCGCTGGGTCTGACCAGCATCGTGGTGTCGCGCTGGAACGACGTGTTCAAACCCGCGGACCGGCAGTTCGGCCCCCGCCAGTTCGTTGAAATGCCGTTCTATAACCAGGCATTTTTTGACGAGCTGACCGAGATCGAGTTTCTGATCCACGCGCTGCCAGCGGGCAAGCTGCAAATGGAACAGCTCGAAGGCACCTGGGTTCAGCACGAGGTGCTGCTGCGCGCCCATGGCAATGACAACCCCGAAACCATCGCCAACCGGATGTGGGAAGCGATGGCGCTGAACATCTTCAACCCGCACATCGTCGAGCCCCTCGCCGGGCTGATGGCGCGCCAGGGCGATCCCAAAGAGGCCGTGCAAATGTCGCGCTGGTTGCAGCGCCTGAATTCGGTTCATCGCGAAGACCATCGCCTGACCCTGGCCGACATGCCGTCGGGTCAGTTGCTGCGGTGGCTCGATGCACGTCAGCCAAGTCCCGCCGACGCGCAGGCCATCCTCAGCCGCATTGACAGCCTCGGCGGCGGCCCGCAGTTCGGCATTCTGTTGCTGGACCTGAACGATGACATGAACAAACTGCAGGTCACCCTAGACAGCCTGCTCGAAGGCCACTGCAGGACGTTCAAGATCGTGGTCTTCACCAGCGGCGAGCCACTGGCGGCGACCAGCGCACAAAACACGCTGCACTTCGTCAAGGTCACCAAGAGCAACTGGATCGACAAGGTCAACCTGATCGCCCGCCAGTCCACCTGCAACTGGCTGATGCTGGCCGAAGCCGGCGATGCGTTCACATCGGGCGGCCTTCTGCGCGCCTCGCTGGAATTGCAGGCTGCACCTGAATGCCGGGCAGTGTTCGCCGATGAAATCCAGCGCGAGGCCAGTGGTGCGTTGACCCACGTCATGCGCCCGGGCTTCAACCTCGACTTGTTGCTGAGCAATCCGACGCTGATGTCCCGTCACTGGCTGGTTCGTCGCGACGTGCTGGTCGAGGCCGGGGGTTATTCCGCCGACTTCGCCCAGGCCGCCGAATTCGACTTGCTGCTGCGCATCATCGAGCAGGGCGGCATGGGCTGGCTGGCGCATCTGGATGAGCCGCTGCTGATCACCGACGCCCAACCGCTGGAAGAGAACGCCCAGCAACGTCTGGCCCTGACCCGGCACATGAACAATCGTGGCTTCAAGGCCCAGATCAGCCCGGCAGTCCCCGGCACCTGGCGCATTGACTATCGCCACATCCAGCGCCCGCTGGTGTCGATCATCGTTCATGGTGCTGATGATCTGCCGGTGCTGCAGCGTTGCCTCGCCAGCGTTTTGCTGCGCACGCGTTATGCAAATTATGAAGTGCTGATGGCTGACGATCGGAGCGTCTCGGCAGAGCTGAGCGAATGGCTGAGCCGCCAGCAGAAGGGCCGTGTGCGGGTGATTCCCGTCGAGGGGCCGCAGAGCAAGGCCGCACTGATCAACACCCTGCGCGAGCAGGCCACCGGCGAATACCTGGCGCTGCTTAGCGCCCACGGCGAAGTCATCAGCCCGAACTGGATCGACGCCTTGCTCAATCAGGCGATGCGTCCGGAAGTAGGCGTGGTCGGCGCCAAGTTGATTGAACGCAATGGCACGGTCAGTCAGGCCGGGTTGATCCTTGGCATGAATGGCGGCGTGGGATCGGCGTTCGTCGGTGAAGCCAAAGACGCCGCGGGCTACATGAGCCGCCTGTTGCTGGACCAGAATTACTCGGCGGTGTCCGGCGCGTGCCTGATGGTCCGCGCAGCGCTGTTCGATGACGTTGGTGGCATGGACGCGGAAGATTTCGCCGACGCGTTTGCCGACGTCGACCTGTGCCTGAAAGTGGCCCAGGCCGGCTACCTGACAGTGTGGACGCCTCATGTCCAGCTCGTGCATTCAGGCTCGCTGCCAGACGCGCCACAGACGCTGCAGGCACTGCAAGATAAGTGGTCGGCAGCATTTGCTCACGACCTGGCCTACAACAAAAATCTGCAACTGACCGGCAAGGGCTTCACCCTCGCGCAGGCCGACAGTTCCAGTTGGGCCCAGCTGCTCGCTTAAGGCCTTAAGGTCAAAGGACTCCGTCATGTTCAACGGCAAATCAGTATTCATCTCAGGCGCGACCGGTTCGTTCGGTCGCATGTTCATCCGCACCCTGCTGGCGCGTTATCAGCCCCGACGCGTGGTGGTCTTCTCCCGTGATGAACTCAAGCAATACGAAATGCAGCAGGAGTTCAATGCCCCCTGCATGCGCTATTTCCTCGGTGACGTGCGCGACGCCGACCGCTTGCAGCAGGGCATGCGCGGTATCGACTACGTGGTGCATGCGGCCGCGCTCAAGCATGTGCCGGCGGCGGAATACAATCCGACCGAATTCATCCGCACCAACGTCAATGGTGCGGAAAACATCATCTCGGCGGCCATCGCCAACGGCGTCAAAAAAGTCGTTGCCTTGTCGACCGACAAGGCCGCCAGCCCGATCAACCTGTACGGCGCCACCAAACTGCTGTCGGACAAACTGTTCGTCGCCGCCAACAACATCGGTGGCGAAGAGCAGACGCGGTTTGCCGTGGTGCGCTACGGCAACGTCGCCGGCTCCCGGGGCTCCATCGTGCCGTTCTTCAACAAGCTGCTGGCGGGCGGCGCGGCTGAGTTGCCGATCACCGATCCACGCATGACGCGCTTCTGGATCACCCTGGACCACGGCGTGGATTTCGTCATGCAGAGCTTCGAGCGCATGCACGGCGGGGAAGTGTTCGTGCCGAAGATCCCATCGGTGCGCATCGTCGATCTGGCCGAAGCCATGGCACCCGAGCTGCCGCACAAGATCGTCGGCATTCGTCCCGGAGAAAAACTCCATGAGCTGATGGTGCCGCAGGACGATGCGCGCATGACCCTGGAATTCGACGATCACTACACCATCGTGCCGTCGATTCGCTTCAACAACGTCGACACCGACTTCGCCGTCGATGCGACCGGCGCACAGGGCAAGGCGGTCGACGACGAGTTCGAATACCGCTCCGACACCAACCCGGACTTTTTATCGATCCGCCAGATCGGCGAGCTGCACGCTGACGTCCAGCCATGATCCCCTACGGCAGGCAGAGCGTTGACCAAGCCGATATCGATGCGGTCGTCGAGGTGCTCAGGTCCGACTGGCTGACCCAGGGCCCAACCCTGGAGCGCTTCGAAGCCGCCATGACCGAGCGCTGTGAAGCGGGTTTCGGTGTGGCCGTGTGCAACGCCACGGCGGCGCTGCACATTGCCTGTCTGGCAGCGGGGCTCGGGCCGGGCGACTGGCTGTGGACCAGCCCGAATACGTTTCTGGCGTCGGCCAACTGCGGGCGCTATTGCGGCGCCGATGTGGATTTCGTCGACATTGACCCGCTCACCTGGAACCTGGACACCAAGGCCCTGGCGCGCAAGCTTGACGCCGCCGAGTCAGCGGGCACGCTGCCCAAAGTGCTGGTCGCCGTGGCGTTTTCGGGCCAGAGCTGCGACCTGCGCGCCATTGGCCAACTGGCCCGGCGTTACCGTTTCACCGTGATCGAAGACGCGTCTCATGCCGTAGGGGCGCACTACGCCGGGCGCCCGGTGGGCTGCGGCGCATTCGCCGACATGACCGTGTTCAGCTTTCATCCGGTGAAAATCGTGACAACAGGCGAAGGCGGGATGGTGCTGACCAATCGGCCCGAACTGGCCGAACACTTGCGCCGCCTTCGCAGCCACGGCATGACCCGTGATCCGGCGCAGATGGATGAGTCGAGTCACGGGCCCTGGTATTACCAGCAAGTCGAACTGGGTTTCAATTACCGCATGACCGACATGCAGGCGGCGCTCGGGCTTTCGCAGCTCGGCAAGCTGGACGGTTTTCTTGCCCGTCGGCGAGCATTGGTGGCGCGTTATCAAACGCTGCTGGCCGACCTGCCGTTGAGCCTGCCGACGATTCAGGCCGAGGCGGAGTCGGCGTGGCACTTGTATGTGGTTCGCCTGCACACCGAGGCCCTGCGCGTCTCGCATCGTCAGGTCTTCGAAGGGCTGCGCGCGGCTGGGATTGGCGTCAATGTGCATTACATTCCGGTTCATCTGCAGCCCTATTACCGCGACCTGGGCTTCACAGCGGGCGACTTTCCCGAGGCCGAAGCCTATTACGCTCAAGCCATCAGTCTGCCGCTGTACCCGGCCATGACCGACGCGCAGCAGGATTACGTGGTCGAGCAGCTGCGTCGCCTGCTGGGCGAAACCGGGCGGGCCATCGACTGATGCCAACCCACCCATGAGAGGCCCACGCCCATGAGCGCCGTCGCCATCATCCCGGCACGGGGTGGCAGCCAGCGCATCCCGCGCAAGAACATCAAGCTGTTCAACGGCGAGCCGATGATCGTCCATTCCATCCGTGCCGCGCTGGCAAGTGGGGTGTTCGATCAGGTCGTGGTCAGTACCGACGATGAGGAGATTGCCGACGTCGCCCGCGTCCATGGCGCCAAGGTGCCATTCATGCGCCCGGCGGATCTGGCCGACGCCTGGACCGGCACCACGGCCGTGATTCAACACGCGCTTTGTACGCTTGACGCCCTTGATCAGCACTTTGATTACGCGTGCTGCATTTACGCCACCGCGCCGCTGTTGCAGGCGCGTTTTCTGCGTCAGGGCCTCGAAGCGCTCGCGGCCGCGCCGGGCAAGTCGTATGCCTTCTCCGTGTGCAGCTTTGGCTTCCCGGTGCAGCGCGCGCTGTTGATCGACGACGAGGGTTGCTTGAACGCCATGCACCCAGAATTTCGCAGCGTGCGCTCCCAGGACCTGCCCGTCGCTTATCAGGACGCCGCGCAGTTCTACTGGGGCCGCAGCGACGCCTGGCTGCGCGGCGACACGGTGTTCTCCGAACTGAGCCTGCCGGTGATCCTGCCCCGGCATCTGGTGCAGGACATCGACAGCCCGGAAGACTGGCTGCGCGCGGAATACCTGTACGCCGCGCTCAAGGCCGGCGGGGAGCTGCAATGATGCGCGTGCTGATCCGCGCCGACGCGTCGGTGACCATCGGCAGCGGACACATTGCCCGTTGCCTGACGCTGGCCGACACGCTTCGTCACGATGGCGCCGATGTGCGCTTCGCCTGCCGCCAGTTGCCGGGCCATCCGCTGCAACGGCTGGCAGATCAAGGCTATGTCGCCTACGCGCTGCCGGCACGCTATGGCGCCGTGGAGGACGACGACATCGAAGCGGCATTGCCGTGGCAGGCGGACCTGTCTGCCCTGGCCGAACAGCTCGCGGATGAGCCGCCATTTGACTGGCTGATCGTCGATCATTACGGCCTGGATGCGCGCTGGGAGCGGGCTGCGCGGGTGTTTGCCGAGCGGATAATGTCGATCGACGACCTGGCCAACCGGCCCCACGCGGTGGAGGTGTTGCTGGACCAGAATTACAGCGCGCAGGCGCTGGATCAGCCTTATGCCACTTGGGTCGGGTCTCAGTGCCAGACCTTTCTCGGTCCCCGATTTGCCTTGCTGCGCGACGAGTTTCAGTGCGAGCCCGTCGTGATCAAGCCTCGGGTTGAGCGGGTGCTGGTCAACTTTGGCGGCTTCGATGCGGCAGGGCAGGTTTACGCGACGATGCTTGCGCTTCAGGCATTCGACGGCTTGCACGTGGATTTCGTCGCCGGCCTGCATAACCCCCATTGGCTGGCGATGAGCGAACTGGTGGCTTCTCGACCCGAATGGCGGTTACACACACTGACCGATGATTTTTTCGCACTGATGCAGTCGGTGGATCTGTTCATCGGCGCCGGCGGCGGGACCACGTGGGAGCGCGCGGCGCTGGGCTTGCCAACGATCTGTATTTCGGTGGCGAACAATCAGCAGCTGAATGCGCAATTGCTGGCAGACGCCGGTGTGCATCTCTATCTCGGGCCCCATGTGGCGCTTGATCCGGGGCGTTTGCGTGACGCTATCGAGGGGCTTTGCGGTGACGCGGCGTTACGCCGGTCTTACGCCGATCAATCGAGGTTATTGGTGGATGGCCGCGGTGCACGGCGCATCGCTGACGCCTTGGCGGCCCCGGCCAACACAGACAGGCCCGATACAGTCGCAACGGGGCAGGGCGCATGAGCCGCTGCCCGTTCTTATTCATACCGTCCGGTCAGTTGCCGGCCGATGTCAGTGCAGCGAGTGAGCAACGATGAATTCTTTCAAGATCGGTTCGCGAACCATCGGCCCCGACGCGCCGCCGTTCATCATTGCCGAGATGAGCGGCAACCATAATCAGTCGCTGGATCAGGCGTTGCGGATCGTCGAGGCGGCGGCCAAGGCGGGCGCCCATGCCTTGAAGCTGCAAACCTACACCGCCGATACCATGACCCTGGACATCGCCGAGGGGGAATTTTTCATCAAAGACCCCAACAGCCTGTGGGCGGGCACCTCGCTGTACGCGCTTTATCAACAGGCGCATACGCCGTGGGAATGGCACGCGCCGATTTTCGCCCGCGCCAAAGAACTGGGGCTGCTGGCGTTTTCGACGCCCTTCGATGAAACCGCCGTGGACTTTCTCGAAAGCCTCGACGTGCCGGCCTACAAGATTGCCAGCTTCGAAAACACCGACATCCCGCTCATCCGCAGGGTAGCGGCCACCGGTAAGCCGTTGATTATCTCCACCGGCATGGCCAGCATCGCCGAGCTGGACGAAAGCGTGCGCGCGGCGAGGGAGGCGGGCTGCAACGATCTCGTGCTGCTGAAATGCACCAGCACCTACCCGGCAACACCGGCCAACAGCCATGTGCGCACGATTCCGCATCTGGCCGGGCTGTTTGGCTGCCAGGTGGGCTTGTCCGACCACACCATGGGCGTCGGCGTGTCGGTGGCGGCGGTGGCGATGGGCGCGACGGTCATTGAAAAGCACTTCACCCTGGACCGCGCCGATGGCGGGGTCGACGCCAGTTTTTCCCTGGAACCGGCGGAGATGGCCAGCCTCGTCGTGGAAACGGAACGCGCGTGGCAGGGCATGGGCCACGTGCAGTACGGCGCCACCCAAGCCGAACAAAAATCCCTGCAATACCGCCGCTCGTTGTACGTGGTGCGGGACATCGCCGAAGGCGAGGCTTTCAGCCCGGACAACATACGCGCCATCCGCCCCGGCCTCGGCCTGGCGCCCAAACACATCGATACGGTGCTGGGGCGCACGGCACGGCACGCGCTGAAACGCGGATCAGCGCTGAGCTGGGATGTGGTGGGTTAGGCAAATAGGGGAGTTCCACTAAACAGCTCGAGCAGTCAGTGAGATTGGGTGCGAACGCGAATGTGGGACCGGCTTTAGCCGGGAAGACAGCATTCGTCACACCGCAAAATTATCGCCGGACATAAGGGCCTCTTCCCGGCTGAAGCCGGTCCCACTAAAACAGCTCGTGCAGGCAGTGAGATCGGGTGCGAACGCGAATGTAGGACCGGCTTTAGCCGGGAAGGCGCCAGGCGTCACACCGCAAAATTATCGTCGCACCTAAGGGCCTCTTCCCGGCTGAAGCCGGTCCCACTAAACCAGCTCGTGCAGGCAGTGAGATTGGGTGCGAACGCGAATGTAGGACCGGCTTTAGCCGGGAAGACGGCAGGCGCCACAGCGCAAAATTATCGCCGGACATAAGGGCCTCTTCCCGGCTGAAGCCGGTCCCACTGAAACAGCTCGTGCAGGCAGTGAGATTGGGTGCGAACGCGAATGTGGGACCGGCTTTAGCCGGGAAGGCGTCATGCGTCACGCCGCCAGATCAAGGGCGCACAGGCGGGCCTCTTCCCGGCTGAAGCCGGTCCCACTAAAGCAGCCCGCGCAATCAGTTACGACGGGTGCGAACGCGAATGTAGGACCGGCTTTAGCCGGGAAGGCGGCATTCGCCATACCGCAAAATTATCGTCGCACCTAAGGGCCTTTTCCCGGCTGAAGCCGGTCCCACTAAATCAGCTCGTGCATTCAGTGAGATCAGGTGCGAACGCGAATGTAGGACCGGCTTTAGCCGGGAAGGCGTCATGCCTCACACCGCAAAATTATCGCCGGACATAGGGGCCTCTTCCCGGCTGAAGCCGGTCCCACTAAAACAGCTCGCGCAATCAGTGAGATTGGGTGCGAACGCGAATGCAGGACCGGCTTTAGCCGGTAAAGCGTCATGCGTCACGCCGCCACATCAAGGGCGCACAGGCGGGCCTCTTCCCGGCTGAAGCCGGTCCCACTGAAACAGCTCGTGCAGGCAGTGAGATTGGGTGCGAACGCGAATGTAGGACCGGCTTTAGCCGGGAAGGCGGCAGGCGTCACAATGCAAAACCATCGTCGCACGTAGGGGCCTCTTCCCTGCTGAAGACGGTCCCACTGAAACAGCTCGTGCAGTCGGTGAGATTGGGTGCGAACGCGAATGTGGGACCGGCTTTAGCCGGGAAGGCGGCATTCGCCACTCCGCAAAATTATCGCCGGACATAAGGGCCTCTTCCCGGCTGAAGCCGGTCCCACTAAAACAGCTCGTGCAGTCGCTGAGATTGGGTGCGAACGCGAATGTAGGACCGGCTTTAGCCGGGAAGGCGGCAGGCGTCACACCGCAAAATTATCGTCGCACATGAGAGCCTCTTCCCGGCTGAACCCGGTCCCACTGAAACAGCTCGTGCAGGCTGTGAGATTGGGTGCGAACTCGAATGTGGGACCGGCTTTAGCCGGGAAGGCGCCAGGCGTCACACCGCAAAACTATCGTCGCACCTAAAGGCCTCTTCCCGGCTGAAGCCGGTCCCACTAAAAACAGCTCGCGCAATCAGTGAGAACGGGGGCGAACGCGAAGCCGGTCCCACTAAAACAGCTCGTGCAGGCAGTGAGATTGGGTGCGAACTCAAATGTAGGACCGGCTTTAGCCGGGAAGGCGGCATTCGCCACACCGATAATCTTCATCGCACGTAGGGGGCTCTTCTTGGCTGAAGCCGGTCCTATCAAACCCGCGAAGATGCCCAACCCCCGCCACACGCTCGTGACATCTTCATGTCAATTGCCTGTCTGAGCAGCGATCCGAGGTTGCGCAGCACCCGTCGGTCAGCTAAAAGCTTGTAAAACTTTTGGTGACCTGCGGGTCATAACGGGCATCTTCACTGTATCGTGTTGGCAGGCTGTGACGTCGTCGGGCTGATTTCCAGAGCGATTCTGGTGTCGCCTGTGTGCGTACGTCGCCTTTTTTTCAGGCCACGAGCCCCGAATCTTCAACGCCCCGCCTAACCGCACCGGGTGATGTTCAGCAGTTTTTTATTGGGAAGCCATGATGATTGGCATCAAGAGCATAGCGAGTTATGTGCCCACGGCCGGCGTCGACAATTACGCCCAGGGTGCCAAATTCGGAAAGGATGAAGACTTCATCCTTGGCAAGATCGGTTCTGCTTTTCTGCCGCGCAAAGACGACGCTCAGGAAACCTCGGACCTGTGCGTCGAAGCGGTCAACCAGCTGTTCGCCAACAACCCCGGTCTGTCGCGGGACGCCATCGATGCGCTGATCGTCGTCACCCAGAACGGCGACGAAGAAGGCCTGCCGCACACGGCTGCCATCGTGCAACACAAGCTTGGCCTGCCCACCCACATCGCGGCGTTTGATATTTCGCTGGGCTGTTCGGGCTATGTCTACGGTATCTATGCGCTAAAAGGCTTCATGGAAGCCACCGGGTTGAAAAACGGCCTGCTGGTGACCGCCGATCCGTATTCCAAGATCGTCAATCCGGAAGACCGCAACACCACCATGCTCTTCGGCGACGCCGCCACGGCGACCTGGATGAGTGACGACGCGCCCTGGCAGTTGGGCAAGTCCAAGTTCGGCACCGACGGTTCGGGCGCCGAATTTCTCAAGACCACCGACGGCGCGTTCTACATGAACGGGCGTCAGGTGTTCAACTTCGCGCTGGTCAAAGTACCTGCGCACCTCAACGAGCTGCTCGAAGACTCCGGCCTGCAATCCTCTGACGTTGATGCGTTTTGCATCCACCAGGGCAGTGCGGCCATTGTCGATGCCGTCGCCCGTCGTTTCGAGGACGGCAAATCGCCGGAGAAATTCGTCAAGGACATGCTCGAGACCGGCAACACCGTGTCTTCCAGCATTCCGCTGCTGCTGGAAAAGCACGTGATGAACGCCACGTGGAAACGTATCGCGGTCAGCGGCTTCGGCGTGGGCTTGTCGTGGGGCTCGGCGATCCTTTATCGTCCCTGACATTGAGTCACCTGGTTGCTTCCCGGCCTGCACAACGGCGACGCTGATATTTCAGGTCGCCGTTTTGCTTTCTGCACCTTTCACGGAACCGCCGTGCCAAACCGACAGGACTGCCCTCATGAGCGAGATTCTCCAGCGCAACCTTGCCGTGATCGACCAGCGCTGGCCCGATGTGGCGCAGCGATTGCGCGCCGAAAACGCCGAGGCAGTTCCCGCGCAATTGGTCGAGGGCCGTGAATCGACGCTCAGCATTGGCGGCATTCAGCTCACCAGCCGTCATGATCGTCTCGCCGAAGCGCAAATCCAGACGCAAAGCCTCCCGCACGACAGCCCCGTGGTACATCTCTACGGCACTGCCCTCGGCGACCTGCAGCGCGTGATGCTGGCCGGGCATCTCCTGCAAACGCTGTATGTCCACATCCTCAACGGCGCGCTGTTCGCACTGGTGCTGCAACTGCTAGAGCAGGATGACTGGCTGTCCGACCCGCGGGTCCACCTTGCGTACGCCGACGCCCGCAGCGAGATTCAGCTGCCGTTCTTCGCGCTGCCGGCCGAGCTGGTACTGGCCGACGACAGCAGCGCGCGGATCCGCGATCGGCTGGTCAGCGAGGTGCACGTCGGCTTCAATAATCAGGCGTTCGCGGCGGATACCGCTGACAACACGCGCCTCCTGGAACAGGGCAGGGCGCTGCTGGACCGGGACACCGACGTCGCCGCGCTGTTTGGCACTCAGCCCGGGCGCGACGTCTTCGTCATTGCGACGGGGCCGAGTCTGCAACAGCATTTGCCACGCCTCTTGAACGTGGCAAACAGCGCCACTCGGCCGCTGATCATCTGTGTCGACACCGCCTACGTGCCCCTGCGCAACCAAGGCATCATCCCGGACGTGGTGGTGAGCATTGACCATCGCATCACCGCGCGGCATCTTCCGGTGGAGGGTTCGGCGCACATTGCCCTGGTTTACTTGCCGGGCCAGGACGCTGTGATGCTCGAAGGCTGGCAAGGGCCGCGCTACGTCGGCTATTCCAGCAGCCCGCTGTATGCCCGGCTGCGCGAGCAGATCCCCAAGGCCACGCTGCATGTGGGCGGCAGCGTGATTCATCCGGCCGTTGATCTCGCGGTCAAAATGGGCGCCGCGCGGATCACCCTGTTCGGCGCCGACTTCGCCTTCCCCGGCGGCAAGACCCACACCGGCTGGCAGGACGGCGACCTGGGGCCAGCGCTGGGCATCGCCAAACACTGGGTCCGCGACGGTCGAGGCCATAAGGTCAAGACGCAGCTCAACTTCCGCAGCTACCTCATCGAACTCGAACGCTTCATTGCCCGCCACCCAGAGGTCACGTTCCTCAACACCAGCCGCGACGGCGCGCTGATCGCCGGCGCCGACTTCGACCCTGACTGGACCGCGCCATGAGCCTGCCTGAAAACGTCGTAGAAGAAGCCCGCGAATGCGCGAAGCTGTTCCGCCTGGGCCGGGACATTGAAGGGGCATTGAAAATGGTCGAGGTGATTGATCGGTCGCTGCCGCTGATGGACGGGGCTTCTGCCGAAAGACAGGCTGAATGGGGGCGGGTGCTGAGTGAGATTCTGGCGTGCCAGGAGCGTCAGGACTGGTTGGGGGTGGCGGATTGGCTGGAGTTCGAGTTTGTTGAACTTTGATACTTTCCAGTTGCGCAAAAGTTAAAGAAAGTTCCTACCTTAGATTGAGTTTTCTCTGAAGTAAGCGGCCCGCGTGGGCCGTTTTTTTTGATTTTTTTTAAAGCCTTTTCATTGAGTGGCTTAGCCGATTTATTACCCTGCACTTGTCGTGATGGCGCAGGCTACATGGGATGTTTGCTGTTAAAGCCCATCTGCAGTTCGTCGATATCGGGACTGTAGGTTCTCCGGGAGAAATGGACTTCCCCGACATCAGAGAACTCTCCGTTTCTATCAACGAGGGAATTAAAATGGCATTAACTGTAAATACCAATATTGCGTCGCTGTCTGTTCAGCGGAATTTGAACAGGTCTTCCGATTCGGTTAGCACCGCCATGACCCGCCTGTCTTCGGGGCTGCGGATTAATACCGCAAAAGACGATGCTGCAGGCATGCAGCTGGCAACTCGGCTGACTACGCAGATACGCGGCCTGACCGTTGCGACCCGAAACGCTGGTGCGGCGATCTCTATTATTCAGACCGCGGAAGGGGCGCTGGACAAGTCACTGAATAATTTGCAGCGAATGCGCGACCTTTCTGTACAGGCGGCCAACGGTGATAAAGGGCCGAAAGAGCGCGACGCCTTGAACGCCGAGTTCGTGAAGTTGACTGCTGAAGTGTCGCGGCTCGCCAAAGGTACAACGTTTGGTGCCGAGCTGAACTTGCTGGATGGCACAGCAGGTGAACTCAGCTTTCAGATCGGTGCGAACGTTGGCGCCACTGAAAAGATCAGCCTTACTTTAAGCAACGACTTTTCATCTGAGTCTATCTTCGCTGCGAGCGAAGACCGGCCGGCTGTTGGCGCAGACGCAACCACGTCGGGGTCTCAGGCGATCACAAAAGGAAGCTACACGCCACTTTCAATCGATGGTCTCGGTGCACGCAACATTCAGAACACCGTCACACAGACGATGACTGATGCAGTAGAGAAAGCGAAAACGGATTTGGTGCTTGCCGAGACGACCTTTGCAGGGATTGCCACGCCGGTGCAGGCCGATATCGACGTCTTGAATGCAGCCAAACAAACTTTATCAACCGCAGAGAAGGCGGTGACCGATGCCGAGTCGATCGACATCAGCCTCAACAAAGCCGCGCGTATCGAAAATATCGAATACACCATAAAGGCCATCGACGCCGCGATCGGACAGATCAACTCTGCACGAGCCGACTTGGGCGCTAACCAGAACCGTATGATGAGCGCCATGGAAAATCTTGAAAACATGACCAAGAACGCTACTGCGTCCAGAGGCCAGATCGAGGACGTCGACTTCGCCGCCGAAACCGCCGAACTCACCAAGCAGCAAACCCTTCAACAAGCGTCTACCGCCATCCTGGCCCAGGCCAACCAGCTACCGGCCGCCGTCCTGAAGCTCCTGCAATAACCAACCGCCTCTATAGATAAGGCCAACCAAAACCCCGGCGCGCCTCAGGGCGCGCCCCTCTTTTTGAGCACTGGTTAACAAATTGCCGAGTCGGGTTAAAGCTTCCAGGGGTTGGGCCGAAACGTTGTGTATCCCCGGCCAACATACCGTGGAGGTGGCGCTCTAGTGGCAAATAAATTTGAAAAAGCCCTAAAGCTCCTGACAACCGCGACGATAAACATTACGTAGGTTCTCTAGGCCACACCCGGCGCTTGCCAGGGCCGGATAGCCGCAGCACCCAACCAACGAGGAATTCATCATGGCTTTAGGCGTAAACACCAACGTAGCTTCCCTGGCAGTTCAGAAGAACCTGGCCAAAGCTTCCGATGCACTGTCGACTTCGATGACTCGTTTGTCTTCCGGTCTGAAAATCAACAGCGCTAAAGACGACGCAGCCGGCCTGCAGATCGCAACTCGCGAAACTTCGCAAATCCGCGGCCAGACTGTTGCAATCAAGAACGCCAACGACGGTATCTCGATCGCTCAGACCGCTGAAGGCGCTCTGCAAGAATCGACCAACATCCTGCAGCGTATGCGTGAACTGGCTGTTCAGTCCCGAAACGACACCAACGGCACTGCTGACCGTGGCGCTCTGGACTCTGAATACGCTCAAATGTCGGACGAACTGACCCGTATCGCCGGTTCGACCAACCTGAACGGCAAGAACCTGCTGGACGGCTCGGCTAGCACCGTAACCCTGCAAGTCGGCTCCAACACTGGTACTTCGAACCACATCGACCTGGTTCTGACCGGCAGCTTCACTGCATCGGCTCTGGGCGTTGGCAGCGGCACTAGCTCGATCAGCGGCACCGATAACGCCACTGCCCACACCAACGTTGACGCCGCTATCTCGGCAATCGACGCGGCTCTGGCAACGATCAACAGCACCCGTTCGAGCCTCGGTGCTGCACAAAACCGTCTGACCAGCACCATCTCCAACCTGCAAAACGTTAACGAAAACGCCACCGCAGCACTGGGCCGCGTTCAAGACACCGACTTCGCTGCTGAAACCGCTAACCTGACCAAACAACAGACTCTGCAACAAGCTTCCACCTCTGTTCTGGCCCAGGCTAACCAGCTGCCATCCGCTGTTCTGAAACTGCTTCAGTAATAACGGCTAGAGTTTTGGCGGGGGAGTCATGCTTGCGTGCTCTCCCGCTTTTTACTTTCACGAGGTGATCGGGCATGGACATTAGTAACAGGCTGAGTATGTCTTATCCGATGGTCCAGTCGTTGCCCGCGGTGCCTGTGGTTGCTGATAAGCCAACCGTGGCGCCTCAAGTCGTTTCTGCTCCCGCTGCGTCAGCGCAGCCAGACACATCGACACGTAAAGACTCCGATCCGGAAAAGCAGTCGCAAGAGTTAAAGGCCGCCGTGAAGGAAATGGAAAAGTTCTTCCAGTCGGTTCGTCGCAACCTGGAATTTTCCATTGACGACCAGTCAGGGAAAGTCGTGGTGAAAGTGATCGCCACGGAAACAGGCGAGGTGGTTCGGCAGTTACCGTCCGCTGAGGCTTTGAAAATAGCCGACAGCCTGAAAAACGCAAACAGCCTGCTGTTCGACGCGAAAGTTTAAATGGCATGAAAGGTGAACGCTTTGCCTGTGGCATTGCGTGCTCGTCAAAATGCCGACTACAACTGAAAGGAGACTCACATGGCTAGTCCTATTACCCCCTCCACCGGCCTCGGTTCGGGCCTGGCAATCGGTGACATCGTCACTGCGCTGGTCAATTCCGACAAGCTGGCCAAGCAGACCCAGATCACCACCCAGACCAAACTGGTCACCACCAAGATCTCCGGCATCGGCACGCTGCAGAGTGCAATGACTGCATTCCAGACCGCGCTGACCAACCTTGG
>NZ_DASVUM010000002.1:0-52447 GCF_036387035.1 Pseudomonas sp.
TAAGGGCCGTCTTCGAAAATGACCTGGTCGGTCGGGGTGCGAATTTCGATGTTGGCGCCTTCGCGGGAAAAGTACGGCTTGCGCACCCAGCCCTTCGGCACCGCTGATTGCGGGTCCGGGTCGACGAAGGATGGCAGCAGATTGGGGTGCCCTTCGTTTAATTCCCAAAGCAAAGGCAGAATGCCCTTATTGGAGATGATGGCTTTCCAGGCAGGTTCGATAAACTGCGTGTCGCACTGCGGGATGGCTTGGCCGTGGGGCTCATGAAAGACATGCTCCCAGGCGTGCAGCTTGAAGACTCGCTCTATCCAGCGGCCTTCAAGGTCAACAAATCTTCCTTGGGCATCAAGGCCGATGTCCTCAATGTCGATGTGGCGGGTTTCGATGCCGGCGTGCTCAGCCATTTTGCGCAGGAACTCGGTTGTTCCTCGGTCTTCAATCGAGCCAGACATACAGGAAAAGTAGAAAGGCCCGCCTGCCCTGATCGCCGCAAAAGCCCGGACCAGGTCTTCCGCCATCGAGTTGAACTGCGAAGCGTGGGCCGGCAATACGCCGCGCTGTATCTGCTCATCAAGCCAGATAAGCTGAAACGCGCCCGCTTCATAGGCTGACGTGGGCGTGTCCATGTTCGCCTCCAGCAGCTTGGCCGGGTTGACGCCGTCGTAGCTGAAGTCGAAGCGACCATATAGGTGCGGGTGCCCTTCCTTCCACGAGGTGCGGACCAGATCAAAGAACGGCTGCGGAATGGCCAGGCGGGTCAATAGCTCTTCGCTTTCCACCACCTTTTCCACGACATCCAGGCACATGGCGTGAAGTTCCTGGGTGGGAGCTTCAATGTCACGTGTGATCTGCGCTTCGGTGAACTGATAGTAGGCGCGCTCATCCCAATAACGCTCACCATCAATAGTGTGAAAGTTGAACCCTTCACGCTCGGCCGTCTGGCGCCAGTCAGGACGTTCCTGAATGCTGATCCTTTTCATGGGTAACGTCCTTGTTATCCGCCGAAGCTTGAGCCGCTGCTTTTGCCACCCCAACCGCTGCGAGCGGTGGCCTGGCTGCCAAAACCGCCACGGGAAACGGAAGATGAGACGGAGGAGTTACGACCAAGGGTGCTTGTGCTGTACGTGCCGGTCGAGCTGCTTCGCGCCTGGGTGGAGTTGCCGAAGGTTTTGCCGCGCTCGATCTGGCGCGACAGCGTGGAATACCCATATCCACCCCGCGAATCCCGCTCCTGGTAGATAGGCTGGGAGTAGTAACGACCGCCACCGCCGGTGAACCCATTTACCATATTGCTGACAAGCATGCCCATCAGGAACCCGTTCACCCCGGAACCAAACCCACCACCGCCGCCGCCGCCGCCGCCAGACTGCCCGGCCTGTGCCTTCGCTGCGTCGACCTGAGACTTGGGCAGCTCGCCTGAGACCTCCAGCTGGAAGCCGCCAAGCTTGGGCGTGAACTTGCCATCGGCATTCTGTTGGCAGTAGTCGGGAACGAAATCAGCTTCGCACGCCGTTTTGTCGTCATAGGTCGGGGCAACGCGGCGGTGCTCCGCCAGTGCACTCATGTAAGCATCCGAGCAGACGTCTACCGGGACTTTCTGATCCACACAGGCCTGCACTGACGGATAGGTTTGCTGCGCGGAAACCTCGACCGTGTCGGATTTGCTGCACGCGCTGATCGCCAGCGGCAGGGTGCTGGCCAGAACCAGCTTGAGGGAACTACGTCTCATCGATAACTCCTTTCGATAACAGGCGATCAGGTCGACGGCGTCATGCAGGCCGAGTTGAGAAAACCGACACTGATCGAGACGCTGGCGGCGTAGATGGCCGCGGCAAGCTCGCCTCGGGTAATACGTGCGGACAGATCCTTGAGCACCATGCTGGTGGCAGTGAAGGCCAGCAGCTGTACGACTGCAGCGATCACTGCCCAGATCACCACATCCAGTACGCTGATGCTGTAGGTGATGACGTTGCTGGCAGGCAGTGCGAAGCCGATCAGCGCACCGCCCAGGGCGACGGCGGCGGCAACATTGCCCTCACGGATCTGGACGAATTCCTTGTGCGGCGTCAGACGCGTGTAGGCCATCTGAAACAACGCGAACAATCCGCCGGCCACAATGATGTACACCAGAAAACTCAGCACCGACTGGAAGCTGACGGACATACGAAGCGCTTCAAGCATTTTTTACTTCCTTTTAAATGACGGTGAAATCAGTGGACTGCAGGGTCACGCCGACCGACGTGGTGAAGGAGACGACGCCCTCCTCGTCTTCTTCGACAGACAACAGCAGAAACTCGCGGCGGTCTACAAGACCCGTGTCCCGCGCGTACAACATGCTCAGGTGCTTGATGCGGTAGGCACCGTCCGGACTGACGACCTGCTCGTCCATGGGCGTGAGCTCGGTCTGGCCCTGCTCCGTGCCCCACTGACGGCCGTACTCCCAACCATCATGTTCATACACCGGCAGACCGACCTTGGACGCAGGCCCCACCAGACGCTTGAGCTCTGCCTCACTGTTGATGGTGACGACGCTGCTGTAACCGAACAGGATGATGTCTTGGACGTCTTCAGCAGCGGGCCCGTTCATCATCACCTGCAGCCAGTAATCCTCGTTCTCGAAGTAGAACCGCACCAGACGAACCGATTGCCCAAGGTCGACCTGACCCACTGACCAGACCACTTCTTCGTCGGGAACCACCAGCTCCGAATGACCGTCGAGCATCAGTTTGAGCGAGTCGTCAAGGTCAAGCATACGGCCGGGAGCCAGCCCGAACGGATTCGCCAGGTTTGGATTGGCGGGGGCGTTGGAGCCTACCGGGGGAATGGGCGACTCCAGGCCCAATGCGCGTTTGATCCAGCTCATGTTTCTTCTCCTTGAATTCGCGCCGAGGCGATGTAAAGAATGCTGCCAATCACTGCGCCGGACCTCGCTCAAGGAGCCGTCGTGAGTGCATCAACCAGGCCGTCACAATACCGGCAAGCGCGCCGCACAGGTGTGACTCAATCGATACGCCCGGCACCGGGATGAAGCCGAAAATCAATCCGCTGTAACCCAGCAGGGTCACCAGCGCAATCGCGAAACTGGCCAGGCTGCGTTGATACCACGCGCGCGCCAGCAGGTACGCCCACAAGCCAAAGATGACGCCGCTGGCGCCCACATGGATGACCGGCCGGCCAACCACCCAGACCATTATCCCGCCGAGCAACATGATGAGCAGGGCAACACGGCGGTAACGCTGAAGCCCCTCGGTCGCCACCAGCCAGCTCAACACCACAAAGGGCAAAAGGTTGCTCAACAGATGACGGACCGAACCATGCAGAAACGGGGAGAAGACGATGCCCTGCAGTCCGGAAAACGTTCTGGGCACTAGGCCGTGAGACAACAGGCTGTTGGCGGTCAGGGAGTTAACCACTTGCACAACGACCATCAAAGCGGCAAGGCAGAGTATCGTTCGTAGTCCGCTTCCGATAATCATCTGTCCACCACCGAAACTGAAAAAGGGCAGACGGAAAACCGGCTGCCCTTGTTGGACGGGACTTATTGCCCCGCGTTACCGCTTTGACTCTGTGCCTTCAATCGGGCCAGAACGTCGGCTGCGCCGCCTGTTTTCGCGCCAATGCCTGCGTCCTGGAGGCGACGCTCCAGATCGCCGCCATTGGCCGCCTCTGCCAGCTCATCCGCCGCTTCAAGCCTGGCGTCCTGCTCATCCTGACGCTGCTTGATGCGTGCCAGCGAACCCACGGCGGTTTCGAGTCGGCCATTGGCACCGCCCGTTGCAGCAGCGGCGTTGATCTGCGCCTTCTGCACGCTGTCGCGGGCCTTGGCCATATCGGTCTGCTGACGCAAGCCTTTGATCTGACTTTCGGCTTTGATGACCTGCGCGGTCAGCTTGGCCACGTGAACGCCGAATTGGTCGGCCGCCAATTTCTCTTGATCGCGCAGGGCCGTCAGCTCGGCGACCTTTTCGGCGCATTCGAGGGCAAGGGCTTCTTCGCCCTTATTCATCGCCGCGAGCGCTTTCTGTTCCCAGTTGGCGATGTTCTTGTCGTGCTCTTCGACACGCTGGAGCGAAAGTTTGTGCTTGGCTTTGATCTGGATCAGTTGGTTGCGCGCCGCAAGCAGGGAGGCATCGGCGTCACGGATTTCCTGATCGAGGATTCGCAGTGCCTGAGCATCGACGATGGCTTCACCCACTTCGG
This sequence comes from Pseudomonas sp., assembly GCF_036387035.1. Classification (GTDB taxonomy): domain Bacteria; phylum Pseudomonadota; class Gammaproteobacteria; order Pseudomonadales; family Pseudomonadaceae; genus Aquipseudomonas. Next base: position 4,201 of record NZ_DASVUM010000002.1, read on the forward strand.
AAGCACCACCACGCAGCGCTGTGACCATTTTTTTCCAAAGGCTCATTGATGTGTCTCCCGATTACTGTGGATCAACTTAAAAAAATCTTCGTAGGCGTCGGCCGCGTGAATCACGTTTTCTGCCAAAGTGAGCACCTCATGGACAATGACCGTCAGCGAAGAGGCAGCGCTCAGTGCGCCAAACATGTTGTAGAAGGTTTCGCCGTTTGGCAGCGTCTCGATGCCGATCGACGACAGCGGGAAGAGCTCCCGACTGCGCAGCACAGCGTCGTTGAATGCGGCCGGGTCTTTGACCTCAGACGCGTACACCAGAACGGAATCAACCAGGATCTGGTCGCCCGCAATGGCAATGATGATGGGCAAGCCGCCGAACTGGTTCATTACCAGGCTCAGACTCGGCTCGGCGCCTTGAATGAGGGTCAGCTCGATATCTTTGTTTTTCACCACGTCCAGTTCGGCAAACGCCGAGTGAAGTGTGTTGATCGTCCAATTGGTATTCTCAGTCATGAATCCCTCCAGTTTGATCCGGTTACCCAAATAGGGCTGGCGCAGCACTTTTTCGATGTCTCTCAGCACTTCCGCATTTTCTGGAAGCACGTACAGCTCTCGTTTCACGTACCCGGCCGCCGTCAGCCGAGCGCGCATTTCACGCATGTAATCGGTTGAAGTTTTCCGAGCCATTGAAGTGTTTCCTGAACATCACATGTGATAGCAACGCACCCTACGCTCAAGCATCCTGATACGCAACATCTCACATGTGATGATTTTATGAATGAGATGACTCCGAGGGTGACCCCCCGCATTTAGCAGGCTTCGGATATATTCATCTTCCCCATGGTCTGTAACCCCATGAATACACCTTCCCTACCCGCATGGCTCCGCCGCGCCCTGCGTCCGTTGCTGGACCCCTACCGCCGCTATCGTCATGCGCGCTACATTCACGCCGGGCGTATCGTGGTCGGGCTGCTGGTGTCGATTCTTCTGACGACCGGTGTTCATCTGCCCCACGGTGAATGGGCGTCGGTGACCATGCTGATCGTGATTGGCGGGTTGCAGCACCACGGCAATATCGGCAAGAAGTCGGTGGAGCGTGCTTACGGGACATTGATTGGCGCCGCGCTGGGTCTGGCAGTGGTGGCGCAGGAAAGCTACCTGGGCATGCCGTTGCTGACGTACGTGATCATGTCGCTGATCTGTGGCTTCTTCGCCTACCACGCAATCGGCAAAGGTGGGTACACAGCGCTGCTGTCAGCGATCACCCTGTTCATCGTGGCGGGGCACGGTGATAACCCGATCACGGACGGGTTGTGGCGGACGGTGGACATCCTGATCGGCATCGCCCTCGCCCTCGCGTTTTCGTTCGCGCTGCCGCTGTACGCGGTGTATTCGTGGCGATACAACCTGGCAAATGGGTTGCGGGACTGTGCGTTGGCCTACGACCGTATTGCCAGCGGGCAGTCGATTGCCGCCGATGAGCACGTGAAACTGACCGCGCGAATGGGTGCAACGCTGTTGCAGCTGCGCTCGCTGATGCCGTCAGTGTCCAAGGAAGTGAAGATTTCGATTGTTGAGCTGGACGCCATCCAGAGCCATTACCGCATGTGCCTCAGCCTCCTGGAAATTCTCTCGAACCTGCGGCCCGCCGACGCCGGCAGTACGGGCGTTACGGCAGAGCAACGCCGCATCCGCCGCATGCTGATCGGCATGGCCCGCGCACTCCAAACCGGCGCGACAGAGCGTTTGCAGCGGCCGACGGAGACGTTGACCGTCGGGCCAGACGTCCCGACAGCCTCTACCGAGGTGCTCGGTTATCAGCTCATGACCCGCCAGTTCACCCAAAACCTGGAAAGCCTGCAGCAGCGCCTGGCCAAGACAGCGCCGGCGTGGAAAATCTGAACCACACCGGCTTCTGGATGACGAATATCCAAATCAATACACCGGCGGGACGACCATCTCCCGTGGGACCGGGGCGCGCAGGTAATTGGCGTTGTACTCGCGCTCCGGCAACACTACTTGCGGTGTCTCGGTATCGCCGCGCGGGATTTGCTCCAGCAGGTGGTGGATGCAATTCAGGCGCGCGCGTTTCTTGTCGTCTGCTTCCACGATCCACCATGGCGCGACGTCGGTGTGAGTGCGCGTGAGCATTTCTTCCTTGGCGTTGGTGTAGGCCTCCCAGCGACGACGGGATTCCAGATCCATCGGCGAAAGCTTCCACTGCTTCAGCGGGTCATGGATGCGCATCAGAAAGCGCCGGTACTGCTCATCGTCCGTGATGGAGAACCAGTACTTGATCAGGATGATGCCCGAGCGCACCAGCATTTTTTCGAACTCGGGCACCGTGCGGAAAAACTCTTCGTACTCCTCGTCATCGCAGAAGCCCATGACACGTTCGACGCCGGCCCGGTTGTACCAACTGCGGTCGAACAGCACCATTTCGCCAGCGGCAGGCAGGTGCGTGACGTAGCGCTGGAAGTACCACTGGGTGCGCTCGCGCTCACTCGGCGCGGTCAGTGCGGCCACGCGACAAACCCGTGGATTGAGCCGTTGCGTGATGCGCTTGATCGCACCGCCTTTGCCGGCCGCATCGCGGCCTTCAAACAGCACGACCACCTTGAGCTTCTGGCTCACCACCCAGTCCTGCAGTTTCACCAGTTCGCCCTGCAGGCGCAGCAACTCCCGGAAGTACAGGCGGCGATCAATCCCTTTGGGCACCTCCTCACCCAAGTCAGCCAACAAGCCATCCAGGCGCGCGTCGTCGTATTCCATTTCCAGTTCTTCGTCGAAGCTGTCGAGGATGTCGGCCTGGATGTAGCGGGTGGTTTCGGAGAAATCCAGAGTCATGACGAGGCTCCCGGCGTGGATTCAGAGGGTGTGGGGAGAGAAGTTAGGCACGCCGGGGGTGACAGAAGAATGACAAAACCCTTACAGCGCGGAAAAGTCCTGCTGTAGCTGGACAAGCTTTCCCGGACCCAGCGATGCAGGATCAACAGCCCGCGTCTCTCGGCTTTCGCTGGGGCTTGCTGTTCGAATATCACCCACATCGCGACAGAATCTCCTAACATGCCCCGCTTGCCGAAGGAGACCCGCCCTTGCCTGACACCCGCCCCCCAGCGCTCGATGACATCGACCGCAAACTGATCGCTGCGCTGCAAATCAATGCCCGGGAACCGGTCGCCAATCTGGCTCGGCAGTTGGGCATCGCGCGAACCACAGTCACTTCGCGTTTGGCGCGTCTGGAAAAAGCGAAAATCATCACCGGCTATGGTGTGCGTCTGGGTCAGCGGCTGGTCGACGGTGGTTTGCAGGCTTACGTCGGCATCACCGTCCAGCCTCGTTCCGGCAAAGAAGTGCTAAGGCGGCTGAGTGCGCTCGCTCAAGTGCAGCAATTGTGTGCGGTGAGTGGCGAATTCGATTACGTGGCGTGGTTACGTACGGATTCGCCCGAGCAGCTGGATGAGATGCTTGATCTGATCGGCAGTGTCGATGGGGTTGAGAAGACCACAACGTCGATCATCCTGAGCAGCAAGATCGACCGCGGACAGCCATCCTGATCTTCCCACCGAATCAAAGTGACGAGTAATTTCGTCACTTTGCGTTGATTCTCTACACAACGACGACACTCTGCGCCTTATTAACCTCTCAACTGTTATCTAGACTTGTTCACTTTCGCGTACCAGTCGAACAAGGTCAGTCATGAAGAACAATCGCCACCCCGCCGACGGAAAAAAACCGATCACGATTTTCGGTCCGGACTTCCCGTTCGCGTTCGATGACTGGATCGAGCACCCGGCGGGCCTGGGCAGTATTCCTACGGAAAACCTCGGCAAAGAAGTGGCGATTGTCGGCGCAGGCATCGCGGGTCTCGTGGCGGCCTATGAACTGATGAAGGTGGGCCTGAAGCCCGTCGTTTACGAAGCCTCCAAAATGGGCGGCCGACTGCGTTCGCAACAGTTCGAAGGCGCTGAGGGCATCATTGCCGAGCTGGGCGGCATGCGTTTTCCAGTCTCCTCCACCGCTTTTTATCATTACGTGGACAAGCTCGGCCTGGAATCCAAGCCCTTCCCCAACCCGCTGACGGCTGCGTCCGGCAGCACGGTGATCGATCTGGAAGGCAGCACTCACTACGCCCAAAAGCTGTCGGACTTGCCTGCGCTGTTTCAGGAAGTCGCCGATGCCTGGGCCGACGCGCTGGAAGACGGCTCGCAATTCGCCGACATTCAGCAGGCCATTCGCGACCGCGATGTGCCTCGGCTCAAGGCGTTGTGGGACAAACTGGTGCCGCTGTGGGACGACCGCACGTTCTACGACTTCGTCGCCACCTCCAAAGCCTTCGCCAAACTGTCGTTCTACCACCGCGAGGTGTTTGGTCAGGTCGGTTTCGGCACCGGTGGCTGGGACTCGGACTTCCCGAACTCAATGCTCGAGATCTTCCGCGTGGTCATGACCAACTGCGACGACCATCAGCACCTCATTGTCGGCGGCGTCGGGCAAGTCCCGCTGGGCATCTGGCGACACACTCCGGAGCGCTGCGCGCACTGGCCCGAAGGCACCAGCCTGTCGACGCTGCACCGAGGCGCCCCACGCACAGGCGTCAAGGGCATCAGCCGCGCCGCCAATGGCCAGTTCGCGGTCACCGATAATCTGGGGGACGTCCGCCATTACGATGCGGTTCTGGCCACTTGCCAAAGCTGGCTGCTCACTACACAGATCGAGTGCGAGGAGTCGCTGTTTTCCCAGAAGATGTGGATGGCGCTGGACCGCACGCGCTACATGCAGTCGTCGAAAACCTTCGTCATGGTCGACCGGCCCTTCTGGAAGGACAAGGACCCGGAAACCGGCCGCGACCTGATGAGCATGACCCTGACCGATCGGCTGACCCGCGGCACCTACCTGTTCGACAACGGTACTTATTCCAACGGCGTCGAGAAGCCGGGTGTGATTTGCCTGTCGTACTCGTGGATGAGCGACGCGCTGAAAATGCTGCCTCACCCCGTGGAAAAACGCGTCAGCCTGGCGCTCGGCGCGCTGAAAAAGATTTATCCGAAAGTCGACATCGCCGCGCGCGTCATCGGAGACCCGATCACCGTGTCGTGGGAATCGGACCCGCACTTCCTAGGCGCTTTCAAAGGCGCACTGCCGGGCCACTACCGCTACAACCAGCGCATGTACGCGCATTTCATGCAAAAGGACATGCCTGACGAACAACGCGGGATTTTCATCGCGGGGGACGATGTGTCCTGGACGCCAGCCTGGGTCGAGGGCGCCGTGCAGACGTCGCTGAATGCGGTATGGGGCATCATGACCCACTTCGGCGGCAAGACGCACGCCGAGAACCCGGGGCCCGGCGACGTGTTCCACGAAATCGGCCCGATTGTCCTGCCAGAATAAGGAAGCCGTCATGCGCGTCGCTCTCTACCAATGCCCACCGTTGCCATTGGACGTCAGTGCCAATATCAAGCGCCTGGAAACTCAGGCGATCGAAGCATCGGCAGGAGGGGCGAAGCTGCTGGTGTGCCCTGAGATGTTTCTCAGCGGCTACAACATCGGTGCCCACGCGGCGCGGGAGCTGGCGCAGGCATGCGACGGCCCGGCTGCACTGAAGATCGCCGAGATCGCTCAAGCCACAGGTATCGCCATTTTGTACGGCTACCCGGAGCTGAGCGATGACGATCAGGTGTACAACGCGATTCAGCTGATCGACGCGCAAGGTGTCCGGCTCTGCAATTACCGTAAGACCCATCTGTACGGCGAGCTGGACAACGCGATGTTCAGCGCAGGCGAGGAGCACTTTCCGGTGGTGGAATTCGGCGGCTGGAAGCTGGGGTTCTTGATCTGCTACGACGTTGAATTCCCCGAGAACACGCGTCGTCTGGCCTTGGCCGGTGCCGATCTGATCCTTGTCCCGACCGCGAACATGGCGCCCTACGACTTCGTTGCTGAAGTGACCGTGCGGGCCCGCGCGTTCGAAAACCAGTGCTATCTGGTTTACGCCAATTACTGCGGCAGCGAGGGCCAGATTCATTACTGCGGTTTGAGCAGTATCTGCGCGCCGGACGGTCGGCAAATCGGTCTTGCTGGTCAGGATGAGGCATTGGTCATGGCGGATCTGGACCGTGAATCGATGAGCGAGTCTCAGGCGATCAACACGTACTTCAAGGACCGCCGGCCGGGGTTTTATTCAGGGCTGGGTAAACCCTAGGCTGATCATCGAAATCTGCACTGCGCACCTCCAACACCTGCACCTCCGTTATCCGCTAGCATGGCGGCTCAGTCACCCGACATCACAGACGCCATGCCCAGCACCATCACCCAACGATCCCTGACCTTGCCCAACGGCTTGAATGTAGTGCTTGTTTCAGCGCCGCGCTTGAAGCGTTGCGCCGCGGCACTGCGGGTCGCCGCAGGCAGTCATGATGTTTCGGCATCTTGGCCGGGGCTGGCGCATTTTCTCGAGCATCTTTTCTTTCTGGGCACGGAGCGCTATACGGCCGACGAAACGCTGATGGCTTTCGTGCAGCGTCATGGCGGACAAGTGAACGCCAGCACACGCGAGCGCACCACTGACTTTTTCTTCGAGCTGCCGCGCGCTGTGTTCGCCGACGGTCTCGACCGATTGTGCGAAATGCTCGCCCATCCGCGTATGACGCTTGCTGATCAGTTGCGAGAACGAGAGGTCTTGCATGCAGAATTCATCGCCTGGTCACGGGACGATGCAGCGCGTGACGTGCTGAAACGTCAGCAGCCCTTGTCAGCCTTGCACCCGCTGCGCTGGTTTCATGCCGGCAATCGCTTCAGCCTTCCGGTGCCGCGTCAGGCATTTCAAGACGCGCTTCACGGTTTTTATCGGCAGTTCTATCAGGCCGGGCAGATGACGCTGAGCCTCGCGGGGCCTCAACCCCTGGATGAACTGGAGGAGTTGGCCGCGCGGTTTGGAGCGTATTTCGTTGAGGGCATCCGGGTTGAGCAACGAAGGCCACCTGATCTGCTCGCTGATGGACCCACGCCCATCGCTGTAACTGGCCAGCATCGGATGCATCTGACCTTCGCGTGCGAAGACTTACCGGCGGGCCAAGAGCAAGCCGCTGCGTTTCTCTGCACCTGGATGAACAATGCCCAAGCGGGCGGCCTGGTAACGGAGTTGGTGGAACGCGGTTTGATTGAGGCGCTGAAAGCCGAGGTTTTGTATGAGTTTGCGGGCCAGGCATTGATCAACGTCGAGATCGCTCTCGCCTCGACCACCACAGACGCGTCAACGCACGTATCGGGGCTGGTTTTCAGCTGGCTCGCCTTCTTCAAACCCCGTTACCGTCAGTTGCTCGAAGAGTACGCGCGGTTGGAACAGCGGCGTTTGGCCGTCAGCGACGCGCTGACGCTGGCGCGGTATTTCAGCGCTGAACCCCGCCAGACCCGCCTATCGGTAGACGCGGTCGATGCACTGCTCAACCAGCTGACTCCAGAGTCGCTGTTGCAGGCGCAAGTTGCGTCTGCGGCGTACGACACCTCCAGTGTCTATTGGCGCTTGCCCGAACCCAATCCATTTCTGAAGCCGACCCCGCCAGCCCCTTCAGCCGCATTTCCCCTGCCTGCGCTGACATTCAGCGACGCGCTGCCAGCGAACGGCGAGGCTGCTGTTTATCTGCGATGGACGCTGGTCAATGCGCAACCAACGCTTGCCCGGGTGCTGACAGAAATGCTGAAGACGCTGACCGCCCAAGCCATGCAAGCGGGGGTCAGACTGGCATTCAGTGGTTATGGCAAGTTTTGGCAATTGAACGCCTCAGGCTTGGCGGAGCCGCTGCCTGCGGTGCTGGAACAGGCGCTGCGTCTGCTCGGCCAGCCGGATGCGCAAGCCCTGGCGCGCTTCGGTGCTCGGGACAATGAACCGGCCGCCATTCCCATCCGTCACTTGCTGAAGGCTTTACCTGATCATTATGTGAACAGCCCGAGCGCTCCGCAGACGAACGACCTGCAGCACGTTTGGGCGGAAGCGTTGTGGATGGGGTTTGTCACGGGCGCCCCGCGTTCAACGCAGAATGTTTTGAGTCGGGTTGTTGGCCGACAAGTCCCCGGCCTGCCGCAGCATCCAGCCCGCGCGATACCGCGGGCTGCGGGCACTCGCTGGGAAATCGAACCGTCGGAGTCTTCAGAAAACGCACTGTTAATCTTCTATCCAACGCCGTCCGGCTCTCTCGACGACGAAGCCACCTGGCGACTCTTCGCACACTTGATGCAGGCCCCGTTCTACCAGCGCCTACGTGTCGAGCTGCAGTTGGGCTACGCCGTTTTCAGCGGTTTCCGACACATCTCCGGTCATGGCGGTCTGCTGTTCGGCGTGCAGTCCCCCAGCGCCAGCGCGGAGCAACTGGTCGCCCACATCACGACCTTCATCGAGGGTCTGCCGAGTTTGATCGACGTGGCAGACTTACCCGCCCGGGTAAAAATCCTGCAGCACCAGCTCGAGACGGCTGACATAGAGCATCAGCAAGCGGCCGAACTGCTTTGGCAAGCGCATCTGGCAGGACACGGCAGCGACTACATCGCCCGGCTGCAACATTCTCTTGCACATCTTCAGCAGGCTGGTTTGCTCGAAGCCGCCCATCGGCTTGCACAGCCTGGCAGCGCCAGACTCTGCCTGTCGAACCGTCCGAGTCCGCTCTAGCCCGCCTCAATCACGGGCCATAACCCACTGATCATTGCCCGCTCTGCAAGAATCTTTATCGGATATTTCATCATTGGCCGTCCGATAATTTTAGTAACATAGCCCCCTAAGCATTTGAACGTCTCCGCTCGCAGGAGCACTAACGAATGTACTCACCCACCGCTGCACTAACCCAGAAGGAGTCAATTATGTGGACTAAACCTGCTTACACTGATCTGCGTATCGGCTTTGAAGTCACCATGTACTTCGCAAGCCGTTGATTGTTGCGCGGTGAGAAGCCTCGGTTCGCCGGGGCTTTTTTGTTAACGCGATTCTGATTTCAGGGGCCGGAATGGCCCGTCGCTACGGGGTTCACATGCACATCCAGATTCTCGGTTCCGCCGCTGGCGGTGGTTTTCCTCAGTGGAACTGCAACTGCGCCAATTGCGCAGGCTTTCGCGACGGCAGCTTGCGGGCCCACGCACGTACCCAGTCGTCCATCGCGCTCTCGGACGACGGAGTGAACTGGATCTTGTGCAACGCGTCTCCTGACATTCGCGCCCAGCTTCAGGGTTTTGCTCCGATGCAACCCAACCGCGGTTTGCGAGACACCGGGATCAGCGCGATTATTTTGATGGACAGCCAGATCGACCACACCACCGGCCTGCTCAGCCTGCGCGAAGGCTGCCCGCATCAGGTCTGGTGCACGGACATGGTTCACGAAGACCTGAGCACCGGTTTCCCGCTGTTCAACATGCTCACGCACTGGAATGGCGGGCTGGCCTGGAACCGCATCGAACTGGAAGGCAGTTTTGTCATTCCGGCCTGCCCGAATCTGCGCTTCACGCCATTTCCGCTGCGCAGCGCTGCACCGCCCTATTCGCCACACCGATTCGACCCACACCCAGGCGACAACATCGGGCTCATGGTCGAGGACCTGAGCACGGGCGGCAAACTGTTCTACGCGCCTGGCCTGGGCAAAGTCGACGATGCCCTCATGCAGAAAATGAGCGGCGCCGACTGCCTGTTGGTCGATGGCACGATGTGGGACGACGATGAGATGCAGCGCCGTGGCGTCGGCACCCGCACCGGAACCGAGATGGGTCATCTGGCCCAGAACGGCCCCGGGGGCATGCTCGAAGTGCTGGAAAAACTGCCGCGACAGCGCAAGGTGCTTATCCACATCAACAACACCAATCCGATACTCGACGAAGACTCGCCCGAGCGCGCTGAACTGGCAAGGCGTCACGTCGAGGTCGCGTTCGATGGCATGAGCATCGAGCTGTAGGAGCGTATACAAAGAAATGTGGGAGAGAGCTTGCTCACGAAGGCAAAGCGACAGCCGCCGACGTCGGATGTCATCGCCTCTTGGTGAGCAAGCTCACTCCCGCAGGATTTTGCAGAGATTCTTTAGAAGAGTGCCGACATGAGCGATGCAACGCCGCTGTCCCCCGCAGAATTCGAACAGGCCCTGCGCGCCAAAGGTGCCTACTACCACATCTATCACCCCTTCCATGTGGCGATGTATGAAGGGCGTGCGACCCGTGAGCAGATCCAGGGCTGGGTCGCCAACCGGTTTTACTATCAGGTGAATATCCCGCTGAAGGACGCCGCGATCCTGGCCAACTGCCCGGACCGGGAGATCCGCCGCGAGTGGATTCAACGCCTGCTCGACCATGACGGTGCGCCCGGTGAAGACGGCGGTATCGAAGCCTGGCTTCGACTCGGCCAAGCCGTGGGCCTTGATCCGGATCAGATGCGCTCGCAAGAGCTTGTCCTTCCCGGCGTACGATTCGCCGTCGATGCCTATGTCAACTTCGCCCGTCGCGCCAACTGGCAGGAAGCGGCCAGCAGTTCACTGACCGAGCTGTTTGCGCCGCAGATCCACCAGTCTCGGCTGGACAGCTGGCCGCAGCACTACCCCTGGATCGACCCGACAGGCTACGAGTATTTCCGCACCCGGCTCGGTCAGGCCCGCCGCGATGTCGAGCACGGTCTGGCGATCACGCTGCAGCACTACACCACGTGGGAAGGCCAGCAGCGCATGCTGGAGATTCTGCAGTTCAAACTCGACATTTTGTGGAGCATGCTCGATGCCATGAGCATGGCCTACGAGCTGAACCGGCCTCCCTACCACAGCGTGACCGAGCAACGTGTCTGGCACAAAGGAATCACCCTATGAGCTTCAATCGCGAACAGGTGCCCAGCTGGCGCCGCGGTTATCGTTTCCAGTTCGAACCCGCGCAGAACGGTCACGTCTTGCTCTACCCCGAGGGCATGATCAAGCTCAATGACAGCGCGAGCGCGATCGGCGGCTTGATCGATGGTCAGCGCAGCGTCGGCGCGATCATCGCGTTGCTCGATGAAAAATTCCCCGGCTTTCCCGAGCTCGGCACTGATGTCGAGCAATTCATGGAGGTCGCCCGTGCAGAACTCTGGATCGAACTTGCCTGAATCAGTCATCACCCCGTCCGACGTCTACATTCCGCCCACGCCCCCGGTCGGACTGCCGTTGTGGCTGCTTGCCGAGCTCACCTATCGCTGCCCGTTGCAGTGCCCGTATTGCTCCAACCCGCTGGATTTTGCCAAGCAGGGTCAGGAGTTGAGCACCGAGCAGTGGTTCAAAGTGATGGCGCAAGCCCGGCAAATGGGCGCGGCGCAGATCGGCTTTTCAGGCGGCGAGCCGCTGGTGCGTCAGGACTTGGCCGAGCTGATCGCCGAAGCGCGGCGGCTGGGTTTTTACACCAACCTGATCACGTCCGGCATTGGCCTGACCGAGCAGAAGATCATCGACTTCAAGGAAGCCGGGCTGGACCACATCCAGATCAGCTTCCAGGCCAGCGATGAGCAAGTGAACAACATGCTCGCCGGTTCAAAGAAGGCCTTCGCGCAGAAGCTGGAAATGGCCCGCGCCGTGAAGAAGCATGGCTACCCAATGGTGCTTAACTTCGTGACCCACCGGCATAACATCGACAAGATCGACAAGATCATCGAGCTGTGTGTGGCGCTGGAAGCGGACTTCGTGGAGCTGGCAACCTGTCAGTTCTACGGCTGGGCGCACTTGAATCGGGTGGGCTTGCTGCCGACCAAGGACCAACTCGTCCGCGCCGAACGCATCACCAACGAGTACCGCGTCAAGCTCGCCGCCGAGAACCACCCGGTGAAGCTGATCTTCGTCACCCCCGATTACTACGAAGAACGCCCGAAAGCGTGCATGAACGGCTGGGGCAATCTGTTCCTGACGGTGACACCGGATGGCACGGCACTGCCATGTCATGGGGCGCGGCAGATGCCGATCCAGTTTCCCAACGTGCGCGATCACAGCATGCAGCACATCTGGTATGAGTCGTTCGGTTTCAATCGCTTTCGCGGTTATGAGTGGATGCCCGAGCCTTGCCGCTCCTGTGACGAGAAGGAAAAGGACTTCGGTGGCTGTCGTTGTCAGGCGTTCATGCTGACCGGCGATGCGAGCAACGCCGACCCGGTGTGCAGCAAGTCGCCGCAGCATCACCTGATCACCCAAGCCCGTGATGAAGCCGAGTATGCTAGCCAGACCATCGAGCAACTGGCCTTCCGCAATGAACGAAACTCACGCCTCATCGCCAAGTCCTGACCTGCTGACTGCCGCCCAGGCCGTGGCGGCAGGCGCCGATTTCGCCGAAATCAACGTCAGCCCCGCGGGGCTTTTCTGGAGTGAATTCCGCCCGCAGGATGCCGCAACGCGCATCTGGCGCTGGCACGACGGCACGGCCTCTTGCCTGACGCCTGAGGGTTTCAGTGCGCGCAGCCGGGTTTACGAATATGGCGGCGGGTCTTTCTGTTTGACTGACGATGCCGTCGTGTTCGTCAACGAGGCTGACCAGCAGATTTACCTTCAGCCCTTCGACGCTCTAACGCCGCGGCCACTGACACAGGGCGACACGCTATTCGGCGATGTCCGGTACGCGCGGGGGCAGATTCTGGCGGTTGAGGAAGATAAGGACACTCACCGGCTGGTCGCCATTGATGTAGCCGACGGCCGACGGCATGTGCTGGCCGAAGGCGCCGACTTTTACGCCTCGCCCACGGTCAGTCCGAACGGCAATCGGCTGGTGTGGATCGAGTGGTGGCGGCCGCATCAGCCGTGGACGTCCACGCGACTGATGAGCGTCGAACGCCAGGCAGATCTCACGTGGGGCCGGCCGCACTGTCTGGCCGGCGGGTTGGGGTTGGAATCTCTTCAGCAACCCCGCTTCGATGAAACGGGCCGCTTGTATTGCCTGACCGACCGCGCCGGTTTCTGGCAACCGTGGGCTGAAACGCTGGACGGCTTTGAAGCGCTGCCCGCCGCCAAATCCGATCACGCCTCAGCGCCATGGCAACTGGGCGCCTCGACGTGGATGCCACTCAGCGATGGCGCTTATGTAGCCGCCTGGTTCGAGGACGGCAAAGGTCTGCTGGGCATGCGCTCGGCGCTGGACGCTGTTGAAAATTTCAGCGGAGATTACAGCCGCTTCAGAAGCGTCGCGGCTGACGCGAATTACCTCTATTGCATCGCGGCGTCGCCCGTCAGCCCCTCCGCAGTGATCGCCATCAATCGCACTGACAAACACGTGCAGGTATTGGCCGGCGGTGTGAGCCCGCTTCCCGTCGAGCGCATCAGCCAGCCGCAAACCTTGCGTTATCCGAGCGGCGCCAGCGAAGCACATGGGTATTTCTATCCGGCCATGAATGGCGATGTAAAGCCGCCACTGGTGGTGTTTATCCACGGCGGACCTACTTCGGCCTGCTATCCCGCGCTGGACCCGCGTATCCAGTTCTGGACCCAGCGGGGCTTTGCCGTCGCAGACCTCAACTATCGTGGCAGCACCGGTTATGGACGCGCATACCGTCAGGCGCTGTTTCTGGAATGGGGCGTGGTCGACGTCGAGGATGCCTGCGCAGTGGTCGATTACCTCGGCAATCAAGGGCTGATCGACCCGGCAAACGCGTTCATCCGCGGCGGCAGTGCAGGTGGCTATACGACGCTGTGCGCATTGGCGTTCAAGGATGTTTTCCGCGCCGGGGCCAGCCTATATGGGGTGAGCGATCCGCTGGCGCTGGCCGAGGCCACGCATAAGTTCGAGGCGGATTATCTGGACTGGCTGATCGGTGATCCCGACGTCGACATGGCGCGCTATCGGGAACGCACGCCGCTGCTGCATGCCAACCAGATCAAAGTCCCGGTGATCTTCTTCCAGGGCGAACTCGACGCGGTCGTCGTTCCCGCACAGACTCGCGACATGCTCAACGCGCTGCTGGAAAACGGTATACCGGCTAAAGGACACTTCTACCCCGACGAACGCCACGGCTTCCGCAAAGCCGCCAACCTGGCCCATGCACTGGAGACCGAATGGGCGTTTTACCGAAAGGTGATTGACGGCTGACGGGGAAGGCGTTTGCCGTAATAAGCGTTGAGGCCTGATTGGGCTCCTACGGATCAGCTGAGATCCGTCGTGATCCTGGGATCTGGCGGCGTTACTTGCGACTGACAATGATGTAGATCGCATGAATGATCCCCGGGATGTAGCCCAGCAGGGTCAGCAGAATATTCAGCCAGAAGGCGCCGGCGAGGCCGACTTGCAGGAATACGCCCAAGGGTGGAAGCAGGATGGCGATGATGATGCGAATGATGTCCATGGGTGATGCTCCTGATTAACAGCCCAATGGGGGCCGCACAGCTAATCGACCCTGGGCCGTTACAGGGGTTCCACGGCGCATATCATCAAGCCATCAGCTTCGCGCAAGTACATCAGGCGAAGCGGCCCGCGGCGTAGTCGTTTTCCAGAACGCAGAAAAAAGAAAACCCCGCCTAAGCGAGGTTCTCCAGACTGTTTCCCGTGACTTCCATTTCTTCCCGCCGTCCTGGCAGGCGATCCCTTACGTGTCCCTGTTATCTGTTTGCGCATCCTGCGCGACGTCCATGTGTGTAGATTAAACTTGGATCCACTGAAGCGCTAGAGCCGAATGCCATCACGCCATGTAAGCAAATGCTTACATGGGTTTCGCTACGTCAGAACTGTGACGCCTCTAATAGGTACAGCGACTCGCTGCCCGCCTTCACCGACGCCGAGAGCGACTGAATACGGGGCAATAGACGTGCGAAATAGAACCGCGCGGTGCCCAGCTTGCTGGCGTAAAAATCTTCCTGACCTTCTTTACCCCATGCGGCCTTGGCCATCATCGCCCACATGTAGGCGTACGCCGTGTATCCGAACGCATGCAGATACTCGACAGAAGCGGCACCAATTTCATTCGGGTTGCTGCGCGCCCGGTCCAGCACCCAGTCGGTCAATTCGTCCAGCGTGGTCAGCGCAGTGGCAAGCGGCTTGGTGAACTCGGCCTGCGAGCTGTCGGACGAAGCGATGAATTCGCGGACTTCGTCGGAGAACAACTTGTAATAGGCCCCGCCACTGGCCACGACCTTTCGGCCCATCAAGTCCAGTGCCTGAATACCGTTGGTGCCTTCGTAGATCTGAGTGATGCGCACGTCACGCACCAACTGCTCCTGGCCCCACTCGCGGATATAGCCATGACCGCCGAACACCTGTTGACCGTGAACGGTGGTGTCCAGGCCCATGTCGGTAAGAAAGGCCTTGGCGACGGGCGTCAGCAGCGCAACCAATGCGTCGGCGCGCTGGCGCACCTGAGCGTCTTCGCTGTACTTGGCAGTGTCCAGCTGGAGTGCCACGTACGTAGAGAACGCGCGACCCCCTTCGTTCAGCGCTTTCATGGTCAACAGCATGCGCCGTACATCAGGGTGAACGATGATCGGGTCAGCGAGGGTGTCTTTGGACTGCGCCCCGGTTGGTGCCCGGCTTTGCAGGCGGTCGCGGGCGTATTCGATCGCGTTCTGATACGAACGCTCGCCGGAAGCCAGGCCTTGAATGCCAACGCCCAGACGCTCGTAGTTCATCATCGTGAACATCGCCGCCAGGCCTTTATTGGGCTCGCCGATCAGGTAGCCCTCGGCTTGGTCGAAATTCATCACGCAGGTTGCCGACGCCTGGATACCCATCTTGTGCTCGATGGACCCGCAGAACACCGTGTTGCGCTCACCCAGGCTGCCGTCGTCGTTAACCATGATCTTCGGCACGAGGAACAGCGAGATACCTTTGGGCCCTGCCGGGGCATCGGGCAGTTTGGCCAGCACCAGATGGATGATGTTCTCGGTAAGGTCGTGCTCGCCGCCGGTGATGAAGATTTTGGTGCCACTGATCTTGTAGGACCCATCGCTCTGTGGCTCTGCTTTTGTACGAATGATGCCCAGGTCGGTGCCCGCATGGGCTTCGGTCAGGCACATTGAACCCGCCCACACGCCGGCGTACATGTTCGGCAGGTACTTGGCTTTCAATGCTTCGCTGGCGTGGGTATTGATCGAGACGCAGGCACCGGAGGTCAGCATCGGGTACAGCCCGAACGCCAGGCTGGCGGAGTTGACCATCTCTTCGACCTGCGCCGAGACCGCTTTGGGCATGCCCATGCCGCCGAATGCCGGATTGCCCCCAACGCCGACCCAGCCGCCTTCCGCATACGTTTTGTAGGCCTGAACGAAGCCTGCCGGTGTGGTGACGACGGTGTCTTTCCAGTGACAGCCTTCTTCATCGGCTGCGCGGCTCAACGGTGCAACGGATCTGCCGGTGACCTTGCCCGCCTCTTCGAGAATCGCCTCAACGGTCTCGGCGTCTACTGTTTCAGACAGTTCGGGAAGCGTGGCCCAAAGTCTGGAGACTTCGAACACTTCATTGAGGACGAAGCGCATATCGCGCAAAGGCGCTTTGTAGTCAGCCATGGCAAACCTCGTTTCAGCGGCAGAGAACTCTGGAGAGGAGCGGCGCCGCACAGGTGTTGCTGCGCCGATAGGTCAGTGAAGCGAGTGTACCTGAACACCATTTGCGACACATAGGGTCAACACGTGACTATTATCTGATATCTGGTCACGCGCAAGGAACGCCCATACATACACCCACTCATAGGCTCAAGTGCGTTTGCTTACAGAATGAGAGGAACAGCCTTCAGCTGGCAGCGGCCATTCGGACGGCACCGCGCTTGTTGGTTTGGGCGTGATTGATAACGCAGTTACGGCCAGCGCCCTTGGCGGCATACAGCGCCTGATCAGCGGACTTGAGGACTTCTTCCGGATTGCGATGCTCGGGCTGACGCTCGGCCACGCCGATGCTGACGGTCACCGAAACCGTTGAAGCCTGCGCACCTGCACGACGCTGGCGCCCCTGCTGGTCATCGTTCGGACGATTGTCCGGATTGCGCAGGTGTATCTGATAGCTGGCGATGGTTTCCCGAATGACTTCAAGATGCGGCATGCACTCTTCGAGCGTTTTGCCGGCAAACACGATGGCGAACTCTTCACCGCCATAGCGATAGGCACGACCGCCACCGTTGGTGATCTTCGACAGCTTGCTCGCCACCAGACGCAACACCTGGTCACCGACATCGTGACCATGGGTGTCGTTGAATTTCTTGAAATGATCGACGTCGCTCATCGCCAGTACGTAATTGCGACCCAGTCGCTGCAGCCGTTCATTGAGCGCGCGCCGACCTGGCAGACCGGTCAGTTCGTCGCGGAAGGCCATTTGATAGGCCTCGTGGGCAACCGCTGCGGCAATCATTAGCATCACCTGGCTGCACATGATGTTTAGGGTGAACGGCAGGATGAAGGTTTTGGGTAACGCCCAGAACATCCCGAGCAACCCGACCAGTTGAGCAGCGTGCAGAGGGCGCGGCTTGTAGAAATACTGGGTAATCAGCACCGCAAAAGCGATGAGAAACGTGACGTAGGACAGCTGGATCAGGCTCATCCAGTCTCCGTGCAGCGCCGGCCAGCGTATGTCGGCAAGCCAGGCCAGCAGCCCGACCGGGAAGCTCTGTTCGAGACCCAGCGCGACGCTGCCTACCGCGACCAGCACGGCCAGTCGCGCCACAAGGTCCTGAAAGAGGTGGGTCCGCTCTTCCCATGCGGCAAACAGGCCAAACATGACCGGCAGCAGGAGGCAGCACAGATGGAACACCACGGCGGCGTCCTCTCGGACCTTTCCGTTATCGCGGTAGTAATCGGTCTGCGTGTCGAGCAGGAAATAGGCGATGTACACCGTGATCATTAGAAACAGTTCACGCTGTCGCTTGTACACGCCGCAATACGCGCCGCCCAGCAATAGCACCAGGGTCGGCAGCACATTGAAGAGCGAAGTGAAGAAGACGTTGAGGTCTTTCACGTACGCGGCCGCCAGTCCGGCAACAAGCAAGGCCAAGGAAGGTAAAAAATGACTGAGCCGTGCGGCGGAGGGGCGCAGCAAAAGGACTATCTCCAGACCGAATGAGGCAAGCGCTGAATAAATGGCATTGTGCCTGTATCGGCCGCATCGAAGATAAGATGAGGAGAATGTGCGCGCCGCTCAGGCAAAACCGACCGGACACAAAAAAGCCGCTTGTCCTTGGCGGACAAGCGGCTTGATCAGAACCCTTCGCGTGAATCAGTACGCCAGGCCGAAGTGCTCTTCGTTCATGTCCATCAAGTTGCTCGCGCCCGACAGCATGGTGGCTACGTGAGTACGAGTGCGCGGCAGGATGCGCTGGAAGTAGAAGCGCGCGGTCTGAAGCTTGGCGGTATAGAAGGCTTCTTCGCTGGTACCGGCCGCCAGTTTCTCGGCTGCGACGCGAGCCATGTCAGCCCAGAAGTACGCCAGGCAGGCATACCCTGAGAACATCAGGTAATCCACCGAAGCGGCACCGACCTCTTCACGGTCCTTCATGGCCGCCATGCCGACCTTCATGGTCAGCTCGCCCCACTCTTTGTTGAGCGCAGCCAGCGGCGTCACGAATTCGCTGATCACTTCGTTGCCTTCCTGAGACTGGCAGAACTTGTGGACGATCTTGGTGAAGCCTTTGAGTGCTTCGCCCTGGGTCATCAGCACTTTACGGCCCAGCAGGTCGAGCGCCTGAATGCCGGTGGTGCCTTCGTACAGCATCGCAATACGGGCATCACGAACGTTCTGCTCCATGCCCCACTCGGCGATGAAGCCGTGGCCGCCGTAGATCTGCACGCCGTGGTTGGCAGACTCAAAACCGACTTCGGTCATGAACGCTTTGGCGATCGGCGTCATGAACGCCAGCAGGCCGTCAGCTTGCTTCTTGGCTTCAGCATCGTCGCTGTACTTGGCGATGTCGACTTGCTTGGCGGTGAAGTACACCATCGCGCGAGTGCCTTCGGCGAAGGCCTTCATGGTCAGCAGCATACGACGTACGTCCGGGTGAACGATGATCGGGTCCGCGGCTTTTTCCGGTGCTTTCGGGCCTGTCAGCGAACGCATCTGCAGGCGTTCACGAGCATATTTCAGGCCGCCCTGGAAACCGATCTCGGCGTGGGCCAGACCTTGCAGCGCAGTGCCCAGACGTGCGGTGTTCATGAAGGTGAACATGCAGTTGAGGCCCTTGTTCGGCGGGCCGATCAGGTAACCGGTGGCGCCGTCGAAGTTCATCACGCAGGTCGCGTTGCCGTGGATGCCCATCTTGTGTTCCAGCGAGCCGCAAGTGACAGCGTTGCGCGCGCCGACGCTGCCATCAGCGGCCGGTACGAATTTCGGCACGATGAACAGGGAAATGCCTTTGGTGCCAGCAGGCGCGTCGGGCAGGCGGGCCAGCACGATGTGGACGATGTTATCGGCCATGTCGTGTTCGCCAGCGGAAATGAAGATCTTGGTGCCGGACACTTTGTAGGAGCCATCAGCCTGAGGCTCGGCCTTGGTGCGCAGCATGCCCAGGTCGGTGCCGCAATGAGGTTCGGTCAGGCACATGGTGCCGGTCCACTCGCCCGAAACCAGTTTGGTCAGGTAAGCGTCTTGCTGTTCGGGGGTGCCGTGCTCGGAGATGGTGTTCATCGCGCCGTGGGACAGGCCCGGGTACATGCCCCACGACCAGTTGGCTTCGCCGACCATCTCGCTGACTGCCAGACCCAACGACTCGGGCAGACCCTGGCCGCCATGGGCGACATCGTGGGCCAGACTCGGCCAGCCGCCTTCAACGAACTGCTTGTAGGCTTCCTTGAAACCGGTCGGGGTTTTTACGCCGGACTCGCTCCAGGTGCAGCCTTCGGTGTCACCCACACGGTTCAGCGGTGCCAGTACCTGCTCACAAAACTTGGCGCCTTCCTCGAGAATGGCGTCGACCATGTCAGGCGTGGCGTCCTGGCATGCTGGCAGACTCTGATAGTGCGCTTCGTAGCCGAGCAGCTCGTCACGGACGAAGCGAATATCACGCAAGGGGGCCTTGTAGTCAGGCATAGCGATAAACCTCTGCTGGTGAACCTTGGAATTGGATGACCGTGTGGTCACTGTGGGGCATCGCCCCGGCGCCGACGTTTGGAGTGATTCGGCGATCAAACAGGTGTTTGAAACATACGTTTACGCCTATACCTTGTCAAGCGACGGTCCGCACCTTTCATCACCTGACGAGGGCACCGTGCAGGCGTGCGCATACGACGCCTTGGCGTTGAGACAGACGGGTTGATTGCAGAGAGAGCGAGCAAAGAACACGCTAGAGCGCGCGCAGGATGGGCGCGTGAATGAGGCAGTATTCAGGAAACGGGCAGCGGCCCGCAACGTGCGCAGCAGCGCACGGAATGAGGGGAGATCAGGCGAACGTATCGATCAGCGTGCCGAGCATTTCATCGCTGGCTTTTTCGACTTTGACACCGGCCTGGACTTGAATCCGGCCCTGGGTCAGCTCGACCACGTTCGTGGCCATGTCCGAGCTTTGCGGACGGTCGACGGACCGCAGGCGCTCAAGCTGGAAATCCGAAGACTGGCTGCGTCCCGACACTTCGGTCGCTGGGCTGGCCAGTTGCGTCGCAGCCTGATCGACACGGCTCTGTCCAACCTGCATTGCGCTAAGGCCCGGGTACAGTGTGTTGTTCAGTGAGATTTGCATGAGCACGATCCTCTGTTCATAAAACGAACACTGCGATTAAAGCAGCATTGCACCCTCATCACAGCGCAATACGACTAGTGGCATTGCGCCTTGTGACGTGCCTCACACTCCGCGACTCATTACCGGCTAATCCAGCAACTCCAGATGCAGATGCTCGGCGATCATTTCCGGGGTCGCTTTCTTCATGAACGGTACCCGACCGAGGCACGGCGCCGGCAGGCGCTCTGCGAGCGTGGCCAGGTTTTCTTCAAGCCGTGAGGTTTTCGGGTCAATGATATTCGCCACCCAGCCTGCCAGTTGCAGGCCGTCATTGGCGATGATTTCGGCTGTCAGCAGCGCGTGGCTGATACAGCCCAGCCGCACGCCCACCACCAGTATCACCGGCAATCCAAGGGCGATCGCCAGGTCGGACAGATTGGCTTGATCGGCCAGCGGAACGCGCCAGCCACCCGCACCTTCGATCAGTGTGAAGTCAGCCTGCTTGTCGAGGATATGCTGCATCGGGCCGAGCAAGGATTGCACCGTCAGGGCTACACCCGCTTCGCGCGCGGCCAGATGGGGGGCGATGGCGGGCTCGAAGGCCACCGGATTGACTTCGTTGTAGGTCAGCTGGATCGAACATTCGGCCCGCAAGGCGACGGCGTCGGAATTGCGCAGTCCCTTGGGTTTCATGTCGCAGCCAGAGGCGACCGGCTTGCCTGCCGCCGTGCTCAAACCTGACTGCCGCGCCGCGTACAAAAGCCCCGTGGCGATAGTGGTCTTGCCGACGTCGGTATCGGTTCCCGTGATGAAATACGCAGCGCTCATCGTGGCGACCATCCGTTCAGATATTTCAAACTATTGCCTGCTTACTATAGCGCCCGTGGGACGAACGCTAACCAAATAGATCATTTTTTAAACAACGCCGGGTTTTGCGAGGATCGCATACACCACCTGATAAGTAGCAGGCAGGCCTTTTTCCTGACGAAACCCTTCGTACGCGTTGATCAACGCCTGAATCCTGGCCCGGCCGGTCAGGCCGCCCGGGCGGCCCGGATTGATGTTGTGCGCGCCCAGTGCCTTGAGTTCGTGGGTCAGGCTGCGCACATCGGGGTAGTGCAACACATGCGGCAAGACGTCGAGACTGCGCACGCTCAGACCGCTGGCAGCGCAGAGTCGCTGATAATCCCCAAACGCGCGGAAACGATTGACGTGAACCCTGCCGTCCACCGCCTGCCAGCTATCGCGCAACTCAAACAACGTCCCGACGCAGAGGCTGGCAAAGGCGAACACACCGCCCGGTTTCAGCACGCGACCCGCTTCCCTCAGCACCGCTGAAAAGTCCGGGCACCATTGCACCGCCAGGCTGGAGAACATCAGATCGACGCTCGCGTCGCGAAGCGGCAGGTTCTCCGCGTCGCCCGCCACGTAATGATGGGCACCGCCCAAGGGACGTGCATAACGCAGCATGCCTTCGGCGAGGTCGAGCGCAATGCCTTCGCTTTGCGAAAACGTCTGCGCCAGCGCACGGCTGAAACAACCCGTGCCGCTGCCCAGGTCCAGCCAGCGAGAAGGCGTCATATCAGGCAGCCGCGTGATCAGCTCGGTGCCGACGGCTCGCTGCAAGTCGGCCACGCTGTCGTAGCTGGCAGCGGCTTTTGAAAAGGAGGCTGCCACCTGACGTTTGTCCGGCAGCAGATGAGGGTCGGATGCCTGTTGTTGTTTCACGGCCTTCAACACCGCGCAGTGGGAAAGATCAGTCATCACCGGACTCGTGTAAAAACGCATGAACTGCAGCGGCGACGCCGTGCGGATTTTCCAGAATGAAAGCGTGACTGGCCTGCTCGATCATGCCGACCTCGATGTCAGGCTGCAGCGCGAGCAGATCCGCCGAGGCCTCCGCCGGCACCAACGCATCGAGACCGCCGAACAGGTGCAATTGAGGGCCGCGAAACGCCTGCAGCGCTTTACGCGTGTCCATTTGTTCAAGCAGCTTCAGGCCTTCGATCAAGCCGGCGCTGGTACCGTGGGGTGCGCAGGCCTTGAGTTGTCTGGACAACGCCCGTGGCTCTTCCGCGCCCTGCACGCACAGCAGACTGAAGCGTTTGAGCGTGACGTCCAGATCGGCTTTGCAACCGGCGATGAACGCGTCGAAATCGGTTTGCGGCATAGCATTGGGCCACTCGCTGCGGGCCACGAAGCAAACGTTACTGGCGAATGTTGCCAAACCGCAGCAGCGCTCGCCCCGGCGCGCGGCGAGTTCGGCGGCGAGCATGCCGCCCAGCGACCAGCCGCCCAGCCAGACGTTATCGGGGAGCGTCGAATCCAACTCGTCGAGCCAGTCTTCAAGGTCATCGTTGTCCATGTCGGGCAACGGCTCGATCGCGACCCGCAGGTGTTCGTCCAGCCCTCGCAAGGCCGCTGCCAAAGGCTCCAAAGGAGAGACGCCGAGGCCCCAGCCCGGTAACAGGATCAACTGATCACGCATGGTCTGGCTCCGGTGATGGGTTTGCGTCCAGCAGCGGATAGCACTGCTCCAGTGCCTGCAACAATAGCTGCACATGCGCCTCGGTGTGCGCGGCGGACAAGGTCACGCGTAAACGCGCACTCCCCGCGGGCACCGTGGGCGGACGAATGGCCGTGACCATCACCCCGCGCTCTCGCAGCAATTGTGAAAACCGCAGAGCGCGATCGCTGTCGCCAATCAGGATCGGCTGGATGGGCGTAAAACTGTCCATCAGCTCCAGGCCGAGTGCCTTGGCGCCGACGCGAAACTGCTTGATCAGCGCACCAAGGTGCTCGCGTCGCCAGTGTTCGGTGCGCAGCAGTTCGAGGCTTTTCAGCGTCGCGCACGCCAGCGCCGGCGGCTGGCTGGTGGTGTAAATGTAGGGGCGGGCGAACTGAATCAGGGTTTCAATCAATTCTTTGCTGCCCGCAACGA
Organism: Pseudomonas sp.; assembly: GCF_036387035.1. Lineage (GTDB taxonomy): Bacteria > Pseudomonadota > Gammaproteobacteria > Pseudomonadales > Pseudomonadaceae > Aquipseudomonas. Next base: position 27,717 of record NZ_DASVUM010000002.1, read on the forward strand.
ATGCGCCGGCCGTGCCGAAGGATTTGCCCAGCGTGCCGATCAGCACCGGGACATCGTCGATGCCCAAACCGAAGTGCTCGACAAGGCCCGCACCGTTCGCGCCCAGCGGGCCAAAGCCGTGGGCATCGTCAACCATCAGCCAGGCGTTTTTGGCTTTAGCGGCATTCGCCAATGCGGGCAGGTCAGCGACGTCGCCGTCCATGCTGAACACCCCGTCGGTGACGACCAGCGTGTCACCGACCGCTTTATCCAGCCGACTGGCGAGGCTGGCGCAATCGTTGTGCAGATACCGCGAAAACCGCGCACCGCTGAGCAGTCCGGCGTCGAGCAGCGAAGCATGATTGAGGCGATCTTCCAGCACGGTGTCGCCCTGCCCCACTAACGCGGTAACGGTGCCAAGGTTCGCCATGTAACCGTTGGAGAACAGCAGCGCGCGAGGCCGCCCGGTGAACGCAGCGAGGGCCTCTTCAAGGGCATGATGAGGCGTGCTGTGGCCAATCACCAGATGCGAGGCGCCACCGCCGACGCCCCAACGTTCGGCGCCGGCTTGCCACGCGCCAATGACCTCCGGATGATTCGCCAGACCCATGTAATCGTTGTTGCAGAACGCCAGCAGCGGCTTGCCGTCGACCACCACTTCAGGGCCCTGGGGACTTTGAAGCAAAGGCCGCTGACGATACAGATGCTCGGCACGACGGGCAGCGAGACGTGCGTTCAGATCAAAAGACATGCCGGCCTCAGGTCAAGCCATTGATGAAGATTCAAACCGCCGCGTCGTAGAACAGCTCGCTGCTTTTCTGCTCGATCAGCGCCTGTTCAATGGCCGCCTGATGCACCTCATCCGAATGCTCTTCGCGCGCTTCCGGCTGGATACCCAGACGCGAGAACAGCAGCATGTCTTTGTCAGACTGCGGGTTGGCGGTTGTCAGCAGCTTGTCGCCGTAGAAGATCGAGTTCGCGCCGGCGAAGAACGCCAGGGCCTGCATCTGGTCATTCATGGCTTCGCGACCTGCAGACAGGCGCACGTGGGATTGCGGCATCAGGATGCGAGCGACGGCCAGCATGCGGATGAAATCGAACGGATCAATGTCGTCGGCATTTTCCAGCGGTGTGCCAGCCACTTTCACCAGCATGTTGATCGGCACGGACTCCGGATGCTCTGGCAGGTTGGCCAGCTGGATCAGCAGATTGGCGCGGTCATCCAGGGATTCGCCCATGCCCAGAATGCCGCCGGAGCAGATTTTCATGCCGGAGTCACGCACGTAGGACAGGGTCTGCAGGCGCTCGCTGTAGGTACGGGTGGTGATGATGCTGGTGTAGAAATCCGGCGACGTATCGAGGTTGTGGTTGTAATAATCGAGGCCTGCGTCCGCCAGCGCCTGGGTCTGGTCCTGATCCAGCTTGCCCAGGGTCATGCAGGTTTCAAGGCCCATGGCCTTCACGCCTTTGACCATTTCCAGTACGTAGGGCATGTCTTTGGCCGAAGGGTGTTTCCACGCCGCGCCCATGCAGAAACGCGTCGAGCCAATGGCCTTGGCACGTGCAGCTTCTTCCAGCACTTGCTGGACCTGCATCAGCTTCTCTTTTTCCAGACCGGTGTTGTAGTGGCCCGACTGCGGGCAGTACTTACAGTCTTCCGGGCAGGCACCGGTCTTGATCGACAGCAAGGTCGAGACCTGTACGCGGTTGGCGTCGAAGTGAGCGCGGTGCACGGTCTGCGCCTGAAACAGCAGGTCATTGAATGGCTGTGTGAACAGCGCCTTGACCTCGGCTAGATTCCAGTCGTGACGCAGAGTGGCATTGATGCTGGCGCTCATGGGCGGCTCCTTGATGTTTTCTGGACGATGACCCGGGCGGCTTCGCCATCGGCAAAACCGGAAAACCCACAGGCACAACACGGATGTTCGGCATATTTAAGGAAGCAACATGCGCTGTCAACCATATAACGGGCACGAAGTTTACATCTGGTTAAAAAACACTCAGTCATGCCTGCTGTGCGACGAAGCGACCGATTCAAGTACCCCGATCTGCGTGGCCTGTGAGCGTGAATTGCCATGGCTCATTGACCAATGCGACCGTTGCGCCCTGCCCATGCCAATGTCGGGGCTGACTTGCGGCGCCTGCAATCGGCAGCCGCCGGCGTTCAACGACGTCGTTGCGCCGTGGCTTTACGACTTCCCGGTCGACGCGCTCGTCACACGCTTCAAGCATCAAGGCAGATGGCCGCTGGGGCGGCTGCTCGCCGAACTGCTGGGCGACACGTTGCAGCACCGCTTCGATGAAGGCCTGCGCCGACCCGACTGGCTGATTCCAGTGCCACTTGCCAAGAAACGACTGCGCCAACGCGGCTTCAATCAGGCGGCAATGTTGGCCAACTGGCTCGGCGCGCGGCTGAACCTGCCGGTGGATGAGCGCGTGATTCGCCGCGTGAAAGAAACACCTTCGCAGCAGGGACTGGACGCGAAAGCCAGGAAGCGCAACCTGGCGTCCGCCTTTGCGATAAGGGACGCCACGGCGATTCTCGGCAAGCACCTCGCCTTGATCGATGACGTTCTCACCACCGGTTCCACGGCTGGTGTGCTGGCCGGACTGTTGCTCAAGGCAGGCGCCAGGTCGGTTGACGTGTATTGCCTGGCGAGAACCGCGAAGCCGGGTGAATGAGATCCGCGTGGTTTGAGACAAAGCGTTTTGGCTTACACTTCGGCGTCATCCCCTCCAGCGCATCCAGCCCCTATGTCACTACCGCCTTCCCTCACCCAGCACATGGTCCGTCGCCCGCATCGCATCGCGCTGTTGCAGCACATTGCCGAACAGGGTTCGATCACCCGCGCCGCGAAGAGCGCCGGGCTGAGTTACAAAGCGACCTGGGACGCCATCGATGAGCTGAACAATCTGGCGCACCAGCCGCTGGTGGAGCGCAGCGTCGGCGGTCGTGGAGGCGGCGGCGCGAAACTGTCGGCTGAAGGCGAACGCGTACTGAAGCTTTATCAGCGCTTGCAAGCGCTGCAAACCCAACTGCTGGAAACCGCAGAAGAGTCTGACGACCTGGCGCTGCTCAGCCGGTTGATGCTGCGCACCAGCGCGCGCAACCAGCTGCATGGACAGGTCAGCGGCGTCCGGTCGCAGGGCCGCAACGACATGATCACGTTGCAGCTCGCGGGCGGCTTGTCGATCGAGGCGCAGATCACCCATGACAGCACCCTGCGACTGGGCCTGGAAATCGGCACGGCGGTGTTCGCACTGATCAAGGCGGGCTGGCTGGAATTACTGGCACCCGAGCATTCCGAAACAACCGGACACAATTGCCTCGCCGGGAAAATCGAGGAAATTCTCGACGCCGAGGACGGGCCGAGCGAGGTCAGAATAGTCCTCTCCAGCCATCAGGTCCTGTGCGCCGTCGTTGACGTGCAGAGGCTGCACGCCTTGCAGCTCAAGGTCGGCGGCGAGGTGAATGTCCAATTCGCGCCGTCCAACATTCTGATCGGAACGCCGCTTTAGAGTGCACATGCACCTAAGGCCTGCGGCCGACTCGTCATCGGACCGACACAATAGCGTCATCTCGAGTGCATAGGGTTTTGCGCTAAACCGCAGGGAGCCCGTGATGACGCTATTAAAAGATAACCAACCCACCGACCTCGAAAACATGGTTGGCCTGACCCGACGCAGGTTCATCGGCGCGGGCGCCCTCTGCGGCGCCGCGATGTTTCTGGGCGGTAACCTGCTCAGCCGCAGCGCCATAGCCGCCAGTGTCAGCGCGGCCAACAGCACGCTGCTCGGCTTCGAGAGCATCCCCTCCTCCACCGCCGACAGCATCAGCCTGCCGCCTGGGTATCGTTCTTCGGTTCTGATCAGTTGGGGTCAGCCGCTGCAAACGAACGGCCCGGCGTTCGACCCTGGCGGCAAAGGCACGGCGAAAATGCAGGAGGTGCAATTCGGCGACAACAACGACGGCATGAGCCTCTTCACCTTCCCCGCTGACAACCCGGACACCGCCAGCCGGGCGCTAATGGCGATCAACAACGAGTACACCAACTACCGCTATCTGTTCGATCACGGCAAAGACCCGCAATCGGCCGAAGACGTGCACAAGGCGCAGGCCAGCGAAGGCGTTTCGGTGATCGAGGTGAAGCGCGAAGGCCAGCAATGGGTGTTCGTGCAGGGCTCCAGATACAACCGCCGCATCCATGGCAACACGCCGATTCACATCAGTGGCCCGGCTGCCGGCCACGAATGGTTGAAGACGGCTGCCGACAAGACCGGCAAGAACGCACTCGGGACTTTCCAGAATTGCGCCAACGGCAAAACGCCATGGGGTACCTACCTGACCTGCGAAGAAAACTTCACCGACTGCTTTGGCAGCAGCAATCCCACACAGACCTTCGACGCCGCGACCAAGCGCTACGGGATAACAGTGGCCAGCAAGGAAGTGAACTGGCATCTGCACGATCCGCGCTTCGACGTCGCCAAAAACCCCAACGAACCCAATCGCCATGGCTGGGTGGTCGAGATCGATCCGTTCGATCCTCAATCCACGCCGGTGAAACGCACCGCCCTTGGCCGCTTCAAGCACGAAAATGCCGCCCTGACGGAGACGAAAGACGGCCGCGTCGTGGTGTACATGGGCGACGACGAGCGCGGCGAGTTCATTTACAAATTCATCAGCCGCGACAAAATCGATCACAAGCATCCCAAGGCCAACCGCAACCTTCTCGATCACGGCACTTTGTATGTGGCGCAGTTCGATGGCGGCGACAGCAATCCCGCGCTGCCGAAAGGCCAGGGCAAATGGATTGAATTGAGCCACGGCAAGAACGGCATCGACGCCTCCAGCGGGTTCGCCAGTCAGGCCGAAGTGCTGATTCATGCGCGCCTGGCGGCAAGCCAGGTCAAAGCCACACGCATGGACCGGCCCGAGTGGATCGTCGTCAGCCCTAAAGACGGTCAGGTGTATTGCACGCTGACCAACAACATCAAGCGCGGCGATGAGGGGCAACCCGTTGGCGGGCCGAATCCCCGCGCAAAAAATCAGTACGGCCAGATTCTTCGCTGGCAGGAAACCGGATCAGACGCAGCCGCCATGGACTTCGCGTGGGATCTGTTTGTCGTCGCGGGCAATCCAGGGGTGCATGCCGGAACGCCCCAGGGCGGCTCGGCCAATATCAACCCGCAGAATATGTTCAACAGCCCGGACGGCCTGGGTTTTGACAGCGCCGGACGGCTATGGATTCTGACCGACGGCGATTCCACCAACGCGGGCGATTTCGCCGGCATGGGCAATAATCAGATGCTCTGCGCCGACCCGGTCAGCGGTGAGATTCGCAGGTTTATGGTCGGGCCGGTGGGCTGCGAAGTGACCGGCATCAGCTTCGCGCCTGATCAAAAAGCGTTGTTCGTCGGGATTCAGCACCCCGGCGAAAACGGTGGCTCGACCTTCCCCGAACATCTGCCAGACGGCAAGCCGAGGTCTTCGGTGATGGTGATCACGCGGGAGGATGGCGGGGTGATCGGCGCATAAGCTGGGTTTGATGAACTCGAACTCATGCGCCGGGTGACAGACGGTGCATACCTGAGGGAATGAGCTTGCTCGCGACGAGGCTTTGCGTGCGCTGAATGTGCATCAGGCAGGCGAAATGAGACAGGGTGGATAGCCACTGGTGTAACGCCCGGTGTCAGGTGCAACACGCCTGAGTTACCATGGCTGGCCCGACGCGGCAGCCTGCTGCGCGCAGGAGTTAGCATGGCCCACCCGTTCGCAACACTTACACCTGACCTGGTGCTGGACGCCGTCGAAAGCATCGGCTTTGTCACCGACGCCCGTATTCTCGCGCTCAACAGCTACGAGAACCGTGTCTATCAAGTCGGCATTGATGAGCAGCAGCCGCTGATCGCCAAGTTCTACCGGCCTGATCGCTGGACCAACGAAGCCATTCTCGAAGAACACAGTTTCACTGCAGAGCTCGCCGACGTCGAAATCCCCGTCGTCGCACCCCTCGTGCACAACGGCCAGACCTTGTTCGAGCACGCAGGCTTTCGTTTCACCCTTTTCCCCCGTCGTGGCGGCCGCGCGCCGGAGCCCGGCAATCTCGATCAGCTGTACCGCCTCGGCCAATTGTTGGGGCGCATTCATGCCGTTGGCGCCACGCGCCCGTTCGAGCACCGCGAAGCCCTTGGCGTGCAGAACTTCGGCCACAACTCGCTGAACTACCTCTTGGATAACAATGTGATTCCGCGCAGCCTGCTGCCGGCCTACGAGTCCGTTGCCAAAGACCTGCTCAAGCGCGTTGAAGACGCTTACGCGGCTACGCCCCATCAAAACATCCGCATGCACGGCGATTGCCACCCCGGCAACATGATGACCCGCGACGAAATCTTCCACATCGTCGATCTCGACGACTGCCGCATGGGCCCGGCGGTGCAGGATGTGTGGATGATGCTCGCCGGCGATCGTCAGGACTGTTTGAGTCAGCTGTCGGAGTTAATGGACGGCTACAACGAGTTCCACGACTTCGATCCACGTGAGCTGGCACTGATCGAGCCACTTCGCGCATTGCGCCTGTTGCATTACAGCGCATGGCTGGCGCGTCGCTGGGACGATCCGGCGTTCCCGCGCAGCTTTTCCTGGTTCGGTACCGAACGCTATTGGGGCGATCAAGTGCTGGCGTTGCGCGAGCAATTGTCCGCGTTGAACGAGGAGCCGCTGAAGCTGTTTTAAAACGATGAACTCCTGTAGATGCGCGCTAGCCCGCGAATGGTTTTTGCAGCACCCACCCTGCAACTGATCCACCGCGATCGCGGGCAAGCGCGCTCAACACCTGCTTATTCGCCTGACACCACAACAAAAAACTTGCCGAAGGACCACCCATGCAAGCTGCCAACCCGCGTCGCGGGTACATTTTGGGCCTGAGCGCCTACATTATCTGGGGACTTTTTCCGATCTACTTCAAGGTGCTTGCCAGCGTTCCTTCGTTGGAAATCATCGTCAACCGCGCGATCTGGTCTGCCATATTCGGCTCGCTCCTGCTGCTGGTCTGGAAGCATCCCGGCTGGTGGCAAGAATTGCGTGATAACCCCACACGACTGGCCATCCTCGCCTGCAGCGGATCGTTGATTGCGGCCAACTGGCTGATCTATGTCTGGGCCGTGAACAACAACCATATGGTTGAAGCCAGTCTGGGTTATTTCATCAACCCGCTGATCAACGTGATGCTGGGCATGGTGCTGCTGCGCGAAAGGCTGCGTCCCTTGCAATGGGTGGCGGTGATGCTGGCGTTGGTCGGGGTGTTGCAGCAGGTCTGGCAAGTGGGGAGCCTGCCGTGGGTATCCCTCGCGCTGGCGTTCACCTTTGGTTTCTACGGCCTGATCCGGAAAAAAGCGCCGGTGGCCGCATTGCCCGGTCTGGTGGTGGAGACCTGGATTCTGGTGCCGCTGGCGGTGGGCTGGTTAATTTTCAACCCGCTTGCCCATAGCGCACAGCCTGAGTTCTGGACCACATCGCAGGCGCTCTGGCTGGCCGCCGCCGGTCCGGTCACCCTCGTCCCGCTGGTGTGTTTCAACGCTGCGGCGAGGCACTTGCCCTACGCAACGCTGGGCTTTTTACAGTACATCGCGCCGACGCTCGTGCTCGCATTGGCGGTTGTGCTGTACGACGAACACATGCCCTCGGCCACTTTGGTGACCTTCGCCTTCATCTGGACCGGGTTGATCGTTTATAGCGTCGACGCCTGGCGCTCGCTGCGCAAACGCGCTCAAGCCTGACCGCAGCAGTTAAATCGCTGTAGGCCGGCCGACACGCCGGACCTGCAGCGGCTTCCCCATTTACTCATCGGCCGGCAGGTGCAGCTCCACCATCAAATCATCGGCCAGGGTTTCCAGGCGCTGCTGCAGCACGTCCAGCGACAGGTCCAACGGCAGCCCCAGCACTGCGTGAGCACGAAACAGCGTTTCGCTGCTCATGGGCGCCGGTTCGACGGTGGTCACCAGATGCTCGAGATTGACGCCTTGCTCGGTCAGCACGCGGGTGACGTCGCGCACGATGCCCGGTCGATCATTCCCTACCAACTCCATCGCTATGGGTTTCCATTCAGGTGCGGTTTCAGGAACGGCTTCGGCGAATAACACGCGGATCCCTTTTGCCGAAAGGCCTTCCAGCGCGCTGCGCAGCGGTTGATGCGCATCGGCTGGCGCGCTGACCCGCAGGATGCCGGCAAATTGCCCGGCCATGTGGGATAAACGGCTCTCCAGCCAGTTGCCGCCATGCTCGGCAACGCATTCAGCGAGCTGCTCGACAACGCCTGGCTTGTCCGGCGCTGACACCGTGACGATAAGATGATCCACAAACGACTCCTTTTATCTGCAGCGACTCGGGCCTCTCTCATAACACGCCCCATGGATGGTGGGGAAGTATAGGCACGTCCACGCAGCCCGCTCTTGCGCTTACACCACTAGGTTTTTGTGTACGATCAGGATAATTATCTGGAACAATCTTGGCTTTATTTGAGAACATTCTATGCGGCGGCGTGACCGAACGATTAAATTGAGTCGCTCGGTGCACATTCAGGCTGTTTTTCATGCCGCAATTCATCATGTAGTATCGCGTTGCGTTCACTACATAGATGTCGAACCGATGCCTGACTGACGTTCCTGCAAGGCCCCAGCCTGTTCAAGCGTTCCACTTCAGGTGCCCGCCGCCTCGCCCAGCCGCCCGCAACGGCATGTTCTGGAAAGGCACGCAGCGACGTCGATGGCTTTAACAAGAAAGCGCTCGTGATTGAAGCGCAGATAGCTGAGCAGAGTGAGGCAAGCAATGACGGAACACGTTCAAGTCGGTGGCCTGCGGGTCGCCAACGTCCTGCTGGACTTCGTGAATAACGAAGCCATCCCCGGAACCGGCCTCGACGCCGCTGCATTCTGGGCCGGTGCCGAGGCGCTCATCCACGAGCTCGCGCCGAAGAACAAAGCCCTGCTCGCCAAACGAGACGAGTTCCAGACACGCATCGACGCCTGGCATCAGTCCAACGCCGGCAACGCCCACGACGCAGTTGCCTACAAGGCATTCCTGCTGGACATCGGCTATCTGCTGCCAGAAGCGGCGGACTTTCAGATCACGACGCAAAACGTCGACGAAGAAATTGCACGCATGGCCGGCCCGCAACTGGTGGTGCCGGTCATGAATGCGCGTTTTGCCTTGAATGCATCGAATGCCCGTTGGGGCTCGCTGTATGACGCGCTGTACGGCACCGATGCCATCAGCGAAGCCGGCGGCGCTGACAAGGGCAAAGGCTACAACCGGGTACGCGGCGACAAAGTTATCGCGTTCGCCCGCGCGTTTCTGGACGAAGCGGCTCCTTTGGCGGCGGGTTCTCACGTCGACTCCATCGGCTACAAACTGGCCGACGGGAGGCTGATCGTCAGCCTCAAGGGCGGCAGCAATACCGGTCTGCATGACGACACGCAACTGATCGGCTTCCAGGGAGAGGCGTCCGCGCCGACGTCGCTGCTGTTCAAGCACAACGGCTTGCACTTCGAAGTCCAGATCGACGCGACGAGCCCGGTCGGCCAGACCGACCCTGCCGGCGTCAAAGACGTGCTGATGGAAGCGGCGCTGACCACCATCATGGATTGCGAAGACTCCATCGCCGCCGTCGACGCCGATGATAAGGTCATCGTCTACCGCAACTGGCTGGGGCTGATGAATGGCGACCTGTCCGAAGACGTCTCAAAAGGCGGCGCCACGTTCACACGCACGATGAACGCCGACCGCGTCTACACCTCACCCACCGGCGAGCCCGTGACGCTGCATGGTCGCTCGCTGTTGTTCGTGCGCAACGTCGGTCATCTGATGACCATCGATGCGATTATTGACAATCAGGGCAACGAAGTACCCGAAGGCATTCTCGATGGCCTGCTGACCAGCCTCGCGGCCATCCACAATCTCAAGGGCAACACCTCTCGCGCCAACAGCCGCACGGGCTCGGTGTACATCGTCAAACCCAAGATGCACGGCCCTGAGGAGGTGGCGTTCACCGCCGAGTTGTTCGAGCGCATAGAGCAAGTGCTGAACCTGCCGCGCAACACGCTGAAAGTCGGGATCATGGACGAGGAGCGCCGCACGACAGTCAACCTAAAAGCCTGCATTCAGGCGGCAAGCGAGCGCGTGGTGTTCATCAACACGGGTTTCCTGGACCGTACCGGCGACGAGATTCACACGTCGATGGAAGCAGGCCCCGTGGTGCGCAAGGCGCAGATGAAGGCCGAGAAGTGGATCGGCGCCTACGAAAATTCAAACGTCGATATCGGCTTGAAATGCGGCCTGCAAGGGCGCGCGCAAATCGGTAAAGGCATGTGGGCCATGCCGGATTTGATGGCAGCGATGCTCGAACAGAAAATCGCCCACCCACTGGCCGGCGCCAACACCGCCTGGGTTCCCTCGCCGACCGCCGCAGCGCTGCACGCATTGCATTACCACAAGGTCGATGTGTTCGCCCGTCAAGCTGAACTCGCTGAGCGCGCCCCGGCCTCCGTCGATGACATCCTCACCCTTCCGCTGGCGCCCAACACCGACTGGACGGCCGAGGAGATTCAGAACGAGCTGGATAACAACGCGCAGGGGATCCTGGGTTATGTGGTGCGCTGGATTGACCAGGGCGTTGGCTGTTCGAAAGTGCCGGACATCAACGACATCGGCCTGATGGAAGATCGCGCCACGCTGCGCATCTCCAGCCAGCACATTGCCAACTGGCTGCGCCATGGCGTGGTCAGCGAGCAGCAGGTAATGGAAAGCCTCAAGCGCATGGCGCCGGTGGTGGACCGTCAGAACGCAGGCGACGTGCTGTATCGCCCCCTCGCGCCAGACTTCGACAGCAACATCGCGTTTCAGGCGGCGGTTGAGCTGGTGATTGAAGGCGCACGACAGCCAAATGGCTACACCGAGCCGGTACTGCATCGCCGTCGCCGGGAATTCAAGGCAAAACAGAGCGCGTAATAAGCGCCCAACAGAAAGGCGGTGTCCCTGTGAATGGACACCGCCTTTTTTATTGCCCAGCGCGGCCGACCGCCAGCGCTATCAAGCCATCTCCAGCTCCCGCTTCACCAGCCGCAACAGCTGCTTGGTGTTGATCGGCTTAAGCAGGAAATCCACCACGCTCAGATGCATCGCATCAATGGCGTCGCGTACGTTGGCGTCGCCGGACACGATAATGATCGGCAACTCCGCCCGGTCCGATTCGCGCACCTGACGGATCAGATCCAGCCCGTCGCACGGCGCCATACGCAGATCCGTAATCAGCAACGCGATGGACGGCCGGGTTTGCAGCAAGTGCATGGCGCTGGTGCCGCCTGCGGCGGTGATGCAGCTGATGTCATTGAGACTGAGAATTTCGGCCAGGACTTCCCGAGCATCCTTGTCGTCATCGACGATCAACACCCGTTGTGGCGATTGTGACGCAGGCGCGAGCATCACCTCATTGAGGGCTTCGCGCTCTTCATCACTTAAAATACTGTGATCGAACATACCCGTCTCATCTTCCTGTCGACTCCAATTCTGACAGCGCAAGCGATTGATACGCTGCACATCCTTTCGGCTTCCTGCCGGGCCCTAGAGCCTCGCGCTACTTGCATTGCAGAGGTTTTACACCTTCGTTCGATGCGATCCAACGCCTTTGCAGTCACCTAAGACTTACGTCCAATGGGCACTGCCCGATAAGCGGTCGACCATGGGACCTATAACAACAAGCGGTATCGGTCATGAGCAAAGCGGACGCTTTTACCCAGGCAGGCAAAACAGCCGTTCTGCAGAACATCCACGGTACGATGCAGTTCCTGCAAAAATTCCCGCCATTCAACCAGATGGAAAACGCCCATCTGGCCTACCTTGTCGAACAGTGCCACCTACGTTTCTACGCTACAGACGAGAGCATCATCAAGCCTAGCGATGGGCCAGTAGAACATTTTTACATCGTGAAACAAGGACGCGTGGTGGGCGAGCGTCCGCATTCGGCGAAACGAGGCACCGAGACCACGTTCGAAATTACCACGGGCGAGTGCTTTCCCCTCGCCGCGCTGCTCGGTGAACGCGCCACGCGCACCGAGCATCTGGCCGCCGAGGACACCTTTTGCCTGCAGCTGAACAAGCAAGCCTTCATCAAGTTGTTCGCCCTCTCGAGCGAGTTCCGCGACTTCGCGCTGCGCGGCGTCAGTAGTCTGCTGGATCAGGTGAATCAGCAAGTAAAGCAGAAGGCGGTGGAAACACTCGGTACGCAATATTCGCTGAATACGCGGCTGGGTGAGCTGGCGATGCGTCACCCGGTCACCTGTGCTCCCGACACGCCGCTGCGCGAGGCGGTGCGGCAGATGGACGAGCAGCAAGTGGGCAGTATCGTGATCGTGAATGAGGCCAAAGCGCCGCTGGGCATCTTCACGCTGCGCGACTTACGTCAGGTCGTAGCGGACATCAACGCCGACTTCAGCCAGCCCATCGAACGCAGCATGATTCAGGCGCCTTTCTACCTGAGCCCGGACGCCAGCGCGTTTGATGCGGCGATTGCCATGACCGAGCGGCACATTGCTCACGTCTGCCTGGTCAAGGATCAGCGCCTGTGCGGCGTGGTGTCCGAACGCGACCTGTTTTCGTTGCAGCGTGTCGATCTGGTGCATCTGGCGCGGACCATCCGCAGCGCGCCGCGCATCGACTCGCTGAGCAACCTGCGCGGCGACATTGTCCAGCTTGTGGACCGGATGCTCGCCCACGGCGCCTCGTCCACGCAGATTACCCAGATCATTACGCTGCTCAACGATCACATGGTCTGTCGCGTGATTGAGCTCACGCTCGAAGAAAAAGGCGATCCCGGCGTTGCTTTCAGTTGGCTGTGTTTCGGCAGCGAAGGCCGCCGTGAGCAGACGCTGTACACCGATCAGGACAACGGCATTCTGTTTGAGGCCAAGGACGCCGCCGAGGCCGCCGAGATTCGCGGACGGTTGTTGCCCATTGCCGAGCGGATCAATCAGAGCCTGGCGGCGTGCGGGTTCGCTCTGTGTAAGGGCGGGATCATGGCGAGCAATCCGCAGCTGTGTCTGTCGCGCATCGAGTGGGCTCGCCGGTTTGGCTCGTTCATTCGCGAAGCCACGCCGGAGAATCTGCTGTCCTCTTCTATTTATTTCGATCTGCGCGTGGTGTGGGGCGATGAGAGCGGCGGCGATCAGCTGCGTCAGAGCATTCTTGCTCAGGTGGCTGACAACGCATTGTTCCAGCGCATGATGGCCGACAATGCCCTGCGTCAACGCCCCCCCGTGGGCCGCTTCAAGGATTTCGTGGTCGCCCGTAAAGGCAGTGAAAAAGACACGCTGGACCTTAAAACCCAAGGTCTGACGCCTTTCGTCGACGGTGCGCGACTGTTGGCGCTGGCCAACGGCGTCGAGGCGAGCAACACACTGGAAAGATTGCGTCAGCTGGTGACCAAAGAAGTGATCGATCCGCTGGACGGTGCCGCTTACGAAGAGGCTTACCACTTCATCCAGCAAACCCGTATGCAACAGCATCAACAGCAGAATCGGCAAAACCTCCCGTACTCCAACCGCATCGACCCGGATGTGCTCAATCATCTGGACCGGCGGATTTTGCGTGAGTCGTTCCGTCAGGCGCAGCGGCTGCAGACCAGCCTCACCGTGCGCTACCAACTGTAAGCGACCGATCATGAATTTGTTCCGCTGGCTCAAGCCACCCAAACGCGCTGCCGCTCCAGAACTCACGCCCGAACAGCAACTGCGCCTGCTCGCCCTGCCCGGCCCAGGCGCGCTGGATCAGAAAACGCTGCGCCAGCAACGGTGGGTCGTGGTCGATCTTGAAACCAGCGGGCTGCATTTGCAGCGGGACGAGGTGCTGTCCATCGGCGCGGTCGTCATAGAAGATGGCGCGATCGATCTGGGACAGCAGTTTGAGCGCACGTTGATGCGCACCGACCACAAACTCAGCCCGAGCGTGCTGATTCACGGCCTGGGGCCCAGCGCGATTGCGGCAGGCAGTGAGCCGGTTGAGGCGCTGCTGGACTTCATGGCGTTCGTGGGCGACAGCCCATTGCTGGCGTTTCACGCCGCGTTCGACCAGCACATGCTGGGCCGCGCACTAAAGGAAAGCCTCGACTATCGCTTGCTGCACCCTTTCACTGATGTCGCTCACATCGCGCCCTTCATTTGCCCGAACGCGAATTTGCGTCAGGCCGGCCTGGACGACTGGACGCGGTTTTTCGGGCTTCATGCTCAAGAGCGTCATCACGCCAGTGCCGATGCGTTGGTGACTGCCGAGCTCGCGTTGATCCTCTTCAGCCACGCCAGGCGGCAAGGGATCGAAAGCCCCGCGCAGCTGGAACACGGCGTGGCGAAATGGCGACGGCAGCAGCAGTCCCATTCGTTTTAGCTTCCGTACACCTCCTCACCAGCTCAATCACCAGCCTTACAAGATGAATGGGCGATTCGCACATCAACCGTTCAGCTTGTTCCTACATGCAGCAATTGCCAGCATTGGGCTGCTCTGACACAATCGCGAACAATTCTCGTTAGCCCCTCTGTTCTCCTCGGTGCGCTTGTGTCGTCACTTCAAAGTCCTCAGCAGCAGCTCGTCGGAACGCTCTATCGCGACCATCGCGGCTGGCTGCTGGGCTGGCTCAGACGCAATGTCGCCTGCCCGCATCGCGCCGAAGACCTCAGCCAGGACACCTTCATCCGCCTGCTGGACCGCAAGCAATTGCTTGAACCCCGCGAGCCGAGGGCGTTTCTGGTCTCGATCGCGAAAGGTTTGTTGTTTGACCACTTTCGCCGGGCAGCGCTGGAGCAAGCGTATCTGAATGAGTTGATGCTGATTCCTGAGGACGAGCAGCCTTCGGTGGAAGAGCAACAACTGATTCTCGAAGACCTCAAGGCCATTGATCGCCTGTTGGGCAAGCTGTCCAGCAAGGCGCGCGCCGCGTTCTTGTATAACCGCCTTGACGGAATGCCCCACGCAGAGATCGCCACCAGGCTTGGCGTCTCGGTGCCCCGCGTACGTCAGTACCTGGCGCAGGGGTTGCGCCAGTGCTACGTCGCTTTGTATGGCGAGCCAACATGAGCCGTGTGTCCACTCGACCCGTTTCGTCTCAGGTACTGGACGCCGCCATTGCCTGGCAACTTTGCCTGGACTGCGGCCGCGGCAGTGAAGCCGAGCGCCACGAGTTTGCCAAGTGGCACGCCGCCAGCGACGAGCATGCGCGGGCATGGATGCAGCTGGGAATGGTCGATCAGCGTTTCGCCGGCACCACCGGCCCGGCACGCTCGGCGCTTTTGCGTTCCCGTGAGGGCATGGGGGTGCGCCTGCGCAAGTTGGGCCGCGGGGTTGCAGGCGTCGCGCTGGCGCTGGGCTTGACGCTGTTTCTGGGTGATCGCCTGCTTCCGGTCGATTACTGGCTTGCGGACTTGCGCACTGCCACTGGCGAGCAACGCACGATTCGCCTGTCGGACAACACCCTGATCCGGCTCAACACGCACAGCGCCGTGGACGTGCGATTCGACGCCAAACAGCGACGGGTGGTGCTTCAGGAAGGTGAAATCTTCGTGGAAACCGGGAGCCACAACGACACGCGGCCTTTCATCGTCGAAACCCCCGAAGGGCAGATGCGCGCCCTGGGCACACAGTTTCTGGTAAAACGGCAGGCTGACGGCACGCTGTTGAGCGTGCTGCAGTCCGCAGTGGCCGCTCATCCGCAGGCGTCATCCCACGAGCTGGTGCTGCACGAAGGCCAGCAGATGCTGATTCAACGCAACAGCCTCGGCCCGATGGTCGCCCTTGCGCCCGGCACCGGGGCCTGGATGCGCGGCATGCTGGTGGTCGATAACGCGCGTCTGGGCGATGTGATCGCGGAGCTCGCCCGTTATCGTCAGGGCCATCTCGGCGTAGCCAGTGACGTGGCGGACCTGCGCATCACCGGCAGTTTTCCGCTGAGCAACACTGACCTGGCGCTCAAGGCTCTGACACCTACGCTGCCGGTGCAAATCGAAGCGCGGACGCACTGGTGGGTGACGGTGGTCGGACGCGATAAGCCGCCGGCCACTGCGCTGTAACCAAAGCTTCGCCAACTGCTCCAGATTATTTTCGCTCGGCCCTATCACTTTTCTGATCTCGTTCGGCACATAGGCATTGAGAACCATTTCCATCGAGGTGCCGTTCATGTCCCGCACGCTTCAAACCTTCCTGCGACCGAGCCTGCTGGCTATTGCCGTCGCCATTGCCGCGCCGATGCTCAGCGCACCGCTGATGGCCGCTTCCCAGACTTCCAGCGTCCGCGACTACAATCTTCCGGCCGCGCCGCTTTCCACCACACTGACGCAGATCGCCAGTCAGGCAGGCCTGGCCCTGTCGCTGGATCCGACCCTCGCAGCAGGTCGCACATCGGCGCCGGTCCAAGGACAATCCGACGCCTCTGGCGCGATGGGCCAGGCGTTGCGTGGCACAGGCTTGCAACTGAATCTGACGACGGCAGGCACCTACACGCTGGTGGCAGCACCTGAAGGGGCGATGGCACTGCCCGCCACGAGCATTCAGGGCAGTCAGGAAAGTTTCGAAAATGCGTGGGGGCCGGCGCAAGGGTACGTGGCGACGCGCACCGCCGCGGGTACCAAAACCGACACCGCGCTGGTTGAAGCCCCGCGCTCTATTTCTGTCGCGACCCGACAGCAGATGCAGGATCGTGGTGTGCAAAATCTCGATGATGCTGTGAAGTACATGCCGGGTATCGTTTCCAGCAGTTTTGGCAGTGATACTCGCGCTGACTGGCTGCGCGTAAGAGGATTCGAGCCCACTCAATTTCTCGACGGTCTGCCCTTGGCAAAGGGCGTATACGCGAATCCGAAACTCGACACGTGGAACCTGGACCGGGTCGCTCTGCTTAGGGGGCCAGCGTCATCGGTATATGGGCAGACGCCACCTGGCGGTCTGCTTGATATGGTCAGCCGGCGCCCCCAAGCCGAGGCTAGCCATGAATTAGAGGTGCAGTACGGCAGCGACAACCATCGCCAGATCGACTTCGCGACGACAGGCATGATCGATGATGAGGGACAGTTTCTCTACAGCTTAAGCGGAGTGGTGCGTGACAGCGGCACTCAAATCGACCATATCGATAACAAGCGCTATAACATCGCCCCAAGCCTCACATGGAACATCGACCCGGACACCAAGCTGACTTTGCTCAGCCAGTTCACCCGCGACGATACAGGTATCACCAGTCAGTTCCGCCCGATTCAGGGCACGAAGATCACGATGCCCTTTGGCGACATCTCACACCACAAAAATCTGGGGGATCCGAACTGGGAGTATTACGACCGTACGTTTTACGCGGTGGGCTATGCATTCGAGCACCGTTTCAATGAGACCTGGCAGTTTCGCCAAAATCTGCGGTACACGAAATCAGACTTGTCATTCCAAGCCATAACACCAGGCTCCTACCCATTTACCCAAGTTGATAATCTAGGGAACTTGGGCTCCCGCACCACTACCAGCACTGATGAGGACATCTCTCAGTTCGCCATAGATAACAACCTACAAGGCGACTTCACCACCGGCGAAATAGCTCACACGTTGTTGATTGGTCTCGATCAGCAGCGTAGCAACACCAACTACACGTCGATCTTTGGCAGCGCACCGGGTATCAACGTGAATAATCCCGTGTATGGTCTACCCATCACCCGGCCACCCCGTTCCTCGGCGTTCTACGACTACGATCAGAAAACCGTTCAAACTGGCGTGTATGTTCAAGACCAGATGGCGCTCGATCAATGGAGGGTGACGCTCGGCGGTCGTGAAGACTGGGTTCACACTGGCACCAGGTTTTTCAACAAAGATGATGCAACGAACACGGAACGCGACAAGGCCTTTAGCGGAAACGCTGCAATCAGCTATGTATTCGAATCTGGCTTCGTACCGTACCTGTCCTATGCCGAATCTTTCCAGCCTACCAGTAACGCAACTGCCTCCCCGACTGACTCTTTTAAACCTACGGAAGGGAAGCAGTGGGAGCTCGGCATCAAGTATCAACCCCCAGGCAGCAGCACCCTTCTTAGCGCAGCCATTTACAATTTGACACAGAAAAACGTCGCAGTAACGACGACCAACAGCAGCGGGGTCACGATAACCAGTCAGACCGGTGAAGTGAAAGTGAGGGGGTTAGAGCTTGAAGCCGTCTCAGACCTCACCGATAACCTGAAGATCATTGCCGCCTATACGCTTGCGAAGTCTGACGTGCAAAAAGGTGATTTCAAGGGTAACCGCCTACAACTTATGCCTAACCAGCAGGCCTCGCTTTGGACGGATTACACCTGGCATGACGGCGTGCTGGACGGTTTCGGTATTGGTGGGGGCGTTCGCTACACAGGTAACACTTATGGCGATCAAGCCAACACATGGCTAGGTAAGGCAGATGCCTACACCGTGTTCGATGCGGCCGTGCATTACGATCTTGGACAGGTAGTCCCTACGCTCAAGGGCACGACGGTCGCAGTCAAGGCGACCAACATTTTTGACAAAGACTACCTCTCAACCTGTGACAGCTTTTATTGCTACTACGGCGACCAACGGAGCGTGGTTGCGAGCGTGAACTACAAATGGTAATGGTTTAAACTCTCATTACCCGAAGCAAGGGCCGCCCCACAGAGCGGCCTTTGTTGCTTTCGCCTACTCCGGATTTCTCCCATGAAGAGCCAAACCATCCGCCGCTGGTCGTTCATCCACACGTGGTCCAGCCTGATCTGCACGGCATTCCTGCTGATGCTGGCGATCACAGGCCTGCCGCTGATCTTCAGCCACGAAATCGCTCACCTGACCGGCGACGCTCCTGAGTTTAAGGAAATGCCCGCCGGCACACCGCACCTGGACCTTGAGCAACTGGTCCGGTCGGCAGAGGCGCATCGTCCTGGCGACGTGATGCAGTATTTCGGTTGGGACGACGATGACCCGAACGGCGTCTACGCAATCATGGGCAAGACCGCCGGCGGCGATCCCAACGAATCCCATAGCTTCATGCTCGACGCGCGCACCGGGGAGGCGATGGAAACGCCTAATGCCAATGGCGGTTTCATGATGGTGATGCTGCGCCTGCACGTCGACATGTACGCAGGGCTGCCGGGCAAGCTACTGCTGGCGTTTATGGGCCTGCTGTTTGTCATGGCAATTGTTTCCGGCATCGTCTTGTACGCGCCCTTCATGCGCCGTCTTGATTTCGCCACGGTGCGGCCGAATAAATCCACGCGGGTGCGCTGGCTTGATCTGCACAACCTGATTGGCGTCGTTACGCTGACCTGGGCCATCGTCGTCGGCCTGACCGGCGTGCTCAATGCCTGCGCGGATCTGGTGATTGCCCAATGGCGCACCGACGCATTGATGACCATGATCGCACCGTACAAAGATGCCCCGCCCTTGGCCGAGCGCGGACCGGCGACCCGGCTGATCGATATCTCCAAAGCCACCGTCCCCGGCGCCGAGCCAAGTTTTATCGCCTTCCCCGGCTCGCGCTTTTCCAGCGAACACCACTACGCCGTATTCATGAAAGGCGACACGCACCTGACCTCCCACTTGCTCACCCCTGTCCTGATCGACGCCCAGGACCTGCACGTGACCGCGACGCTGGGACGCCCGTGGTACATGGACGCGCTCCTGCTGTCGCAGCCGCTGCACTTCGGTGACTACGGCGGCATGCCGATGAAAATCCTGTGGGCCGCGCTGGATGTACTGACAATCATTGTGCTGGGCAGTGGTTTGTACCTGTGGTGGGTCCGCCGTCGCGCCACAGTCGCTGCGGCTAAAACCGTCGCAGTCGAGGCAGAAGTGGCATGACCCGACACAAAAAGCACTCAGCGTTCTGGAAGACATTCGCCAAACCGGGCTGGATCGCGCTGCTGACCGTGATCGGCCTGTTCGCTGCCCTGCTCGGCGATGGAGCGTGGGACGTGCTCTCGTGGATTGGCATGGCGATCCCCGCCTGGCTTAGTTGCAAGGGATTGATGGCGCGCAAGCGGGTTTGATTCACCGAACCCCCGCTTCTACATGATTTACATCGAACCGTACCCAGAGACCGGTTTGCTTTGACGATGGCAGGGGCGCGCGCATCCGCGGTGATACATCGCATCCTGCCTGGCATCCCTTGGTTATCAGTCGAACAAGTCTGTAAGAAGCTTCCCTCAAAACAACACTACGCGTCCTGCACGCTCCGACTCCTAAGCTGGCCTCCCCCTGCGAGTCACCCTCCCGATAATCGATATTCCGCCCTGGCAGGGCATCCACACTATCCATCGGGAAGACCCACCATGGCGCTCGACGCATTTTTGAGGATCGAAGGCATTCCTGGCGAAGCACTGGACGAGCAGTGCAAAGACTGGATTGAAATCACCGGGTATTCGTTCGGCACCTACCAGAGCGCGTCCGTTACAGCCAGCACGGCAGGCGGCGCGACTTCCGGGCGTACCACGCTCAGCAACCTGACGCTGACCAAGATGCTCGACAAGTCGAGCTGCAAGCTGATGGCAGCCAACTGCGCCGGAGAGCACTTCAAGGAAGTGAAGCTTTCCGTACACCGTGCAGGGGGCGACAAAATGAAGTTCTACGAGATCATTCTCGAAGAAGTGATCATTGCCGAATACAACCAACTCGCCAACGACGGCATTCCCACCGAACTCATCCAGCTCAACTACGGCCGGATCCGCTCGACCTACACCCTGCAAAAAAGAAACGACGGAAGCGCGGCCGGCAGCGTGACGGGCGGATGGGACAGGATCGGCAATAAGCAATATTGCTGAGCGAGGGACATGTCATGGACTTCGAACGTACCCAACATGTCGGCCATTACGGTGTCGTGTTTACGCTTATTCACTTCACCGTGCAGCCGCACGATGCCGCATCGTTGAGAACGATCAACCTACCGGAAATAACCAAGGGTCATTTTGAGGTCATCCGGTTGATCGAGGAAACCTACGAGCGAATGCTTGCACAGGGGCGGCCTTGCCGGATGGTGCTTGCGGTGTCACAACCAGTGAGCCGAAACTCAGCAGACCTGCTTAATGATCAGAGGGCTACGATAGGAACCCTGGTTGGCTCCATCGGAGGAAAACTTGCGTCACCGTTAGGGAGCATCGCGGAAAAGATCGCTGGAACAACATCCGCCTCGGCGACCAAAAACAGATTACCGACCTTTCATTCAGGAGACGTCATCGTCAGTATTGATGCCCAAGTGTCCGGTGGCATCGGTCCTCAACGCTCGTCAGCATCCTTAATCCTGAAAGTGAACGGCGGCCGCTGATGGGAACTGGTCTGTCCCTGGCAATCATGTGTTTTGTAATCTGGGGTATACGTCGAATCACCGTACCAAGACTCTATCAATGCTTGACTGGCTTGGCGCTGATAGTCTTCTACTTCAAGTACGTCATCTCTTGGATTGTTGCAGTGGAAGAAGTGCGAGGTGCTTATTTCCTGGATTACGAAACACTGTTATTTGGCATTTTTTATCTCGGTGTAGACCTAGTGATATACAGCTGGTGGCGTGACGAGGAGCCAAAATAGCGAATCGCCTTGCCTCACCAGCCACTGGCTTGTCCCACGCTCCTCCTCGCGCGGGGCAAGCATTTTCCGCCATCCTGGTCATCACATGACCTCCCGCAATTTACAGATCCAGCAGGCTTGGGTTCTGCCCCTGAAACTCACGACTCCACAGCCACTCAATCACCCAAAACCCAGCCCCGCCGGTGACAATCCAGTTACATATAGAAATACAATGGCAATTCATGGGTATTTCAATTGACAAGAAATCGTGCGTTTGACTAAATCCAGTCGTACGACGACGTATAACGATCGCCGCCCAATAAAAACAATACCCAGAGTGGACTCGATGAAAATCAAAGGCATCCGTTGGTGGATGGTCGCGCTGATAACCGGCGGCCTGATCGTCAACTATCTCGCACGCAACACCCTCTCCGTCGCTGCTCCTACCATGATGAGCGAGCTGAACATATCCACAGAGCAGTACTCGCACGTCGTCATCGCGTGGCAGATGGGCTATGCCTTTATGCAGCCGGTTGCCGGCTACGTGATCGACGCCATCGGCACCAAAATCGGCTTCGCGGTTTTCGCCATCGCCTGGTCAGTTGCGTGCGCCTCGGCGGCGATGGCCACCGGCTGGCAGAGCCTGGCGTTCCTGCGCAGCTTGCTGGGCATCACTGAAGCGGCAGGATTTCCGGCAGCGATCAAGGCGACCACTGAGTGGTTTCCTGCCAAAGAGCGCTCCGTTGCCATTGGCTGGTTCAATATCGGTTCGTCCATCGGTGCGTTGCTGGCGCCGCCGCTTGTGGTCTGGGCAATTCTGCACAGCGGCTGGCAGATCGCGTTCATTATCGTTGGCGCGCTGGGCCTGCTCTGGAGCGCGGGCTGGCTGTTCTTCTACAAGCATCCGCGCAACCAGCGCCTGCTGGGAGATGAAGAGCGCGACTACATCCTGGCCGGCCAGGAATCGCACCTCAAGGACGCGCCAACCAAGCACGCCAGCTGGAAGAAAATCGTCGGTACTCGTAACTTCTACGCGATCGCTTCGGCACGCATGCTCTCCGAGCCGGCCTGGCAGACCTTCAACGCGTGGATTCCGCTGTACCTGATGACCGAACGCCACATGAACATCAAGGAAATCGCGATGTTTGCCTGGCTGCCGTTTCTCGCGGCCGACATCGGCTGCGTGTTGGGCGGTTACCTGAGTCCTTTCTTCTACAAGCACTTCAACGTGTCGCTGCTGACGTCGCGCAAGATGGTGATGGTGTTGGGCTCGCTGTGCATGATCGGCCCTGGCTGCATTGGCCTCGTCGATAGCCCTTACGTCGCCATCGCACTGCTGTGCGCCGGGGGCTTCGCGCACCAGACGCTGTCGGGTGCTCTGTACGCAATCACTTCCGACTCCTTTGGCAAGAACGAAGTGGGGACAGCGACCGGCCTGGGTGGGATGTTCGGTTTCCTCGGCGCGGCCCTGTTTACGCTGGTGCTCGGCATCATGGTCACCAAGGTCGGCTACAGTCCGTTATTTGTAGCGCTGGCGGCTTTTGATCTCATCGCCGCTACCATCATCTGGTTTGTCGCCAAGCCGCTGCTGACCGGCACTCCTTCGGAGCAATCCGGAAGCGCACCGACTGATTCGGCAGACGTCGTCCCGACAGCCTGACCGTTGAATCCGGGCCGACTATAGTCGGTCCGGAGTGACATCGGGATATTGCACAGCGCACTGGCCCTGACTAGTCTGGAGGGCCGTGCCGATCAGAGGAATGTCCATGTCTGCGCCCAGCATGACCCTGTATTACAACGCTGCTTCGCCCTTCGCTCGAAAGGTGCTTATTCTGCTGCACGAGACGGGTCAGGCAGACCGAATCACGCTGCACGCCGTTGCGCTCACGCCTGTCAGTCCCGATGCCGAAGTCTGTGCCAACAACCCGTGCGGGAAGATCCCGGCGCTGCGCCTGGCCGACGGCAACGTGATCCATGACAGCCGGGTAATCCTCGAATACCTGGACCAGCAGCATGTCGGCAACCCCCTCATCCCCAAAGAAGGCTCGGCGCGCTGGCGGCGGTTGACGCTTGCGTCATTGGCGGACGCCCTTCTGGACGCTGCGCTGTTGATTCGGTACGAGACGTTCCTGCGGCCCGAGGAAAAGCACTGGCCGGAGTGGCTGGATGGTCAAAGGGAAAAAATTGCCCGCACCCTTGCCTATTTCGAGAATGACGCGGTGACCGAGCTGAGTTCGCACTTTGATGTAGCGTCCATCAGCGTGGCCTGCGCCCTGGGATATCTGGATTTCCGCCAGCCCGATCTAGGCTGGCGCGGCAGGTACCCGCGATTGGCGAGCTGGTATTACGAAGTCAGTCAGCGGCCGTCGATGCTGGAGACTCAGCCGCCTTCCTGACCTAGCTGACGTCCATCAAGAAGCGCTTGCCCCGCGAGGGACCAGGGCTTCTGATCCGCCCCGCTTCCCGACGCAGACATCTCTGCTGGAAGCCATCAGCACTCAGGCTTGTCGGCCGTGTAACGGCGAGCCGGGTTAACCGCTGCGCCGAATTCGCGCAGGGCCTTGGCGCCGATCAGCAACGGGTAGTTAAAGTGGCTGCGGTCGACGAGGTTGACCTCCACGGTGCGTTTCACGTTGCCCAGGCATAGCTCCAAATCAACAACCGGGCGCTTGGTCGGGTCAGCGGGCTCCTCGTCATCGTCGCCCTCGGAACGGCCCTTGATCCTGCTGATGCGCGACACCTTGTGCTCGTACACCTTGCTGTCGGCGTCTTTGGTCGCCAGACGGAAGCGCACCCAGTCATCGCCATCGCGCTTGAACAGTTCAATGTCTTTGGCCGACAGCGAGGCGGTCAGCGCGCCGGTGTCCATCTTGGCTTTGAACGTCTCGCCGATCTCCGAGACCTGGATGTATTCGTATCGGCCGTACAGCGTCGGCTCGGCAGCCATGACCGGCAATGCCAGCAGAGAGATGAGCGCCAGAAGGGATTTCACGGATCTGATTACCTTGTGATGAATGGGCGGGGCGTATGCCCGGTTTAGACCGTAACTTTGCCGATGGTTCGCGCCAGGATGCGCGCTCAGCGCCAGGCAAGCCGGGCACTCCAGAGCCTACTGACAAACAGGTGAAACATTCGTCGACGCTGACCGGGATTTTACGTCCCGGCGCGGCCTGCTTATCATTGCGCG
>NZ_DASVUM010000003.1:0-3899 GCF_036387035.1 Pseudomonas sp.
GAAGCTCGCCGCAACGCCCAACCTTGGCGGCAGCTGGACCCACATGCCCTACAAGCTTTATGCCGATGGCGGACTGATCACCGAGGGCGTCATGGACGGCAGCGGGCACGTCGAGGTTGATCATCAGCCGACGACGCAGGAATACCGGCTGAAAATGGCCAACGGCGTCAGCTACCGCATTCCCGCCGTGACCACGTACAGCAATCCCGAGCAGGGAAGGCTGGCCAATCAGGGCCTGCACAACCACCGCTCTGCACCCGACACCCCGGTCAATCAGCCGGCTTCACACACCGATCAACGCGCGCTGTATGCCGCCGTGCTGAATAACACCACCGATCAGGAAGAGGAGGCCCCATGACGCAGCCTGAAATTGTCGCGCCCGTTTCGTTTCAAGAAACCGATACCGTGACCCTGTGCGCGCCCTGGTATGTGCAGGAGTCCGAGTACGGACCTGCTTTGGCGACGTATAAACCGTTGGTCAACGGCTTGGAAACCTTTGGTGTTGTACACCGGGCCATCGCAGGCGCGACCCGGTCTGTCGATATCATTTGCTGGGGGTTCCAGCCGTCGATGTATTTCATTCGCACCGGGGAGAAGCAACCCTGCATCGGCGAGTTGCTCATGCAGAAGGCCAGACAGGGCGTAAAAGTACGCGTGCTGGGCTGGGAAATGCCATTCAACACTGCAGGCGTGGGTGGCGAAGCCAATCTGCCCGGCAAAGGGCGTGTACCGATTGACGATCGCAAGATGCAGAGCGCCACCGATGATCAGTACGCCTACGACCGCAAGTGGTTCGCGATGTGTTCCATCGCAGGCATTCCTATGCCGTTATGGCGTGACTTGGAAAGGCCTGCATTTGCCAGTCGCGGCTTTAGCCTGTTCGACCGCGCCGAGATCATTCACCAGGCCCGGTATCACGGTTCCGACCCGAACCTTAGTGTCAGCACACTCGGGGCCCTTGGCGCGTTCGCCACCCACCATCAGAAAACCGTGCTGGTGGACTATGAAGCCCCCGAACACGCGGTGGGTTTCGTCATGGGCCACAACACCCTCGACGAATACTGGGACACGGATCGGCATTCGGCGCTCAAGCGCGACAAAGCCAGCAAGCCTGCTCCCAACGCCGGACCACGGGGTGACACACCGCGTCAGGACATTTCTAGCCAAGTGGCCGGGCCAATCCTGGAGCACCTGCACCACAACTTCGCCACGGCCTGGCTCGATGCGACGGGCGAAGACCTGATGACCAGCCGCGACGCCATGGCCCTGGGCAAACGCTTGAAATGCCCGCCGAACGAGCAGCGGCATTTCGCCCAGATCCTGCGCACCCAGGCCCAGGAAGGCCGACGCGACATCGAGAAGCTCTACCTGCAAGCGGTGAACAACGCCACGGGCTTCATCTACATCGAAAACCAGTATTTTCGCTGGCCGCCGCTGGCCGAAATGATCAAGAAGGCTGCCATGGCCCAGACTCAGGGCGGGCGCGACCCGGGCAAGCACGGCGCATTGCACCTGTTCGTGATCACCAATGTCACCGACGACGGCATTGGCAAAGGCACCGTCAACACCCAACGTATGCTCGACAGCCTGGGGCGCGCTGACACCATGCCGGAGATCACTCGACTGCAACGCATCGAGGCCGCCAAGGCACAGGCCGCTGCGCAGGAGCAGAACCTTGGCGAATTGATTGCAGATCAGGCGATGACCTTCGTGAGCCATTTGGTGACCGGGCCTAATAGCGAGATGAGCGAGAAAGCGCTGCAAAAGCAGCGCGACGCAGAAAGCGCGGCGGCCTTCCGGCGGGCCGTGCTCGAAGACCAGATCAAGGCCATCCAGCAAGAAGTGTTCAAGCCGGAGGAAATCCCCAATCTGAAGGTGCACATCTGCTCACTTGTGGCGCCCGACTCACTTCCCGGCAAATGGATGCCGGTGTACATCCATTCCAAGTTGATGATCGTCGACGACGTGTTTACCACCCATGGCTCCGCCAACATCAACACCCGCAGCATGCAGGTTGATAGCGAATTGAATATTGCCCATGAGTGGGCCAGTGAGACTCAGGCGTTGAGGCGGAGGTTGTGGAAGCTTCATACGGCGAGGAAGGGGATGCAGGATGATCCGGAGGCGGCATTCGTCGCTTGGCAGGACATCATCATCAAGAACAAAGTCCGGCAGAGCGCCGAGACGAAAAGTGAGCCCTATGCGCCCCTCGTCGAGTTTCATTACTGCCCTGCAACGCGGACGAACCTCGACTGATGCGCCGGTTACTACTGCTCGCCTGCCTGACTCTGATCGCATGCGACAACCGCAACGAATTACGACCATCAACGGACATGGACATCCAAATGAAATCTCTCGCCGCAATCAAGGACAACTTGGCTTTCACTTGCAAGCACGAAACTCTCCCTTCAGCCAGTGCCGACAGCGATGTGCTGTTTAAATACGCCCGCTGGCTGGAGAAAAACAACCAGCTGAAACAAAACCCGGATATCGACCTTGAAATCGCCCGGCTTTACCGGATCGCCACTGAGAATGGTCACCCCAAGGCCAATATCAACCTGCAGAACGGAGGCCTGCGCGGGAAATACAAACTGCGGGGTCACGAACACCTGCGCTTCAGTCAAGACCTGATCGATGCAAACGTAGCCACGGGTTACTACTTTGTGTCGGTGTTTCTAAAAAACGGTATCGCCGATCTGAAGCAAGACATGGAAATGTCGCTGCGCTATCTGCGAAAGGCCGCTGACGAGGGCAGTGCCCAAGCCCAATACGAAATCGGGGACGCGCTGGCGCCTAGCAGCAGGGCGCCGGATGTAGCGCGACAGATGCGTCGTTGCGCCGCTGAGCAAGGACATGGCGCGGCCGCGAATATTTTAGGCGTCTACCTGCAAGACAACGGCGCACATGCAGACGCTCTTGAAGCATTTCAGCTTGGAGTCGCCGCAGGCGACGAAAGCTCTTCCAGTTTTCTGCAGAACGGTTTCCGAGGACCAGAACCCACCGACGAATTGTATTACCTCGGTCTGGAGGAAGACCTCGAACGCGCCGAGCGCTATAAAACCATCTGGCGCATCCTGGCGAGGTATTCCTATGCCCACCCCAAAGTCCCCGAAATCAACGACATCCTCCCGCTGCCCCCGGCCAGGCTGCCGCCGTGGGACGGCAAGCTGCAATGGCTGGAAGCGCTTGAAGCCAATGTCCCGCCTGAAAAACCTTCGCCAGAGCTGATCCAGCGCCTGACCCAGGACCTTAAACTCGACCCCGCCACCGGCAGACCGATGCCGGGCGCCAAAGGCTTTAGTCAAGCGCACTTGTCAGCCGACCAATGCGTCGCAGGTTCCAAGTGCCCGGTCAGCGGTTGGTGGCAGGTGGTCGAGCATTGGGAGCTGCACACCGCCGACGGCCAGTCGATTGTTCGTCATTTCGAGCAAGGCGACGTTTTTCCCGTCGAGCGCATGCGCTATTACCGCGACCGAATCTGGCCGTTGCCCAAGAGCCAACACGAAGGCCCGGTGCGGGTCTGGTGGAGGCTGGCATGAAGAACCGTGCTTGGGTTTTGTCATGCCTGTTGCTGGCAGGTTGTGATGCACCTGTCACCCAGCGCCCGCACGCCGCTGCGGTGCCGTCGCTCAGCGCAGTCAAGGACAAGCTGGCCTTTACCTGCAAACACGAAGCGCTACCTCTGGCGGGTCCTGACAGCGATGTGCTGTTCCAGTACGCCCGCTGGTTGGAGAAGAACAACCAGCTGAAACAGGACCCGAGTACCGACCTTGAAATTGCCCGGCTCTACCGCATTGCTGCCGAGAACGGCCATGTCAAGGCCACTATCAACCTGCAGAACGGTAGCCTGCGCGGAAAATACATGCTGCGGGGCCACGAACACCTGCGCTTCAGTCAAG
>NZ_DASVUM010000004.1:0-4722 GCF_036387035.1 Pseudomonas sp.
GACGCTTTGTCAGCCCAGGTATTGCGTGGGTTGAGCAGGACGGTGTCAACGCCAGGCACGGAGGTCGGGACATCCAGGTTGATGGTGTCGAGGTGCTCGGTTGCTGCACCGATCAACGCGCCGCTTTGAATGGCCGCGATAACGCCACGGGTGGTCGGAATGTTGAAACGCTTGCCGACACCGTAGCCGCCACCGGTCCAGCCCGTGTTGACGAGGTAGACCTTGGAGCCGAAACCGCGGATGCGCTTGATCAGCAGCTCTGCGTATTCGCCGGCAGGACGCGGGAAGAACGGCGCGCCGAAGCAGGTCGAGAACGTGGATTTGATGCCAGCGCCCGAGCCCATTTCAGTGGAGCCGACCAGCGCGGTGTAGCCCGACAGGAAGTGATAAGCCGCTTGCTCTTCGCTGAGGATCGACACGGGTGGCAGCACGCCGGTCAGGTCGCAGGTCAGGAAGATCACCGCATTAGGCTCGCCGCCCAGGTTCTTCTCGGAGCGTTTTTCAACGTGCTCGAGCGGGTAAGCGGCGCGGCTGTTCTGGGTCAGGCTGCTGTCGGCGTAGTCGGCATGACCGGCCCCGTCCAGCACCACGTTTTCCAGCACGGCGCCGTGCTTGATGGCTTTCCAGATAACAGGCTCGTTCTTCTCGGAGAGGTCGATGCACTTGGCATAGCAACCGCCTTCGATGTTGAAGACAACGCCTTCACCCCAGCCGTGCTCGTCGTCACCAATCAGGTAACGGGTTTCGTCGGCGGACAGCGTGGTTTTACCGGTGCCGGACAGACCGAAGAACAGCGTCACGTCGCCGTCTTCACCGATGTTGGCCGCGCAGTGCATTGGCAGCACGTCAGAGGCCGGCAGCAGGAAGTTCTGCACCGAGAACATGGCCTTCTTCATTTCACCGGCGTAACGCATACCGGCGATGAGGACCTTCTTCTGGGCGAAATTAATGATGACGCAGCCGTCGGAGTTGGTGCCGTCGCGCTCTGGCACGCATTCGAAGTTAGCCACGTTGAGCACTTGCCACTCGTCACGTCCGGCCGGGTTGTACTGGGCCGGATTGATGAACAGGCAACGGCCGAACAGGTTCTGCCAGGCTGTCTGCGTGGTCATCTTGACCGCGAGGTAGTGGTCTTCGGCTGCGCCTACGTGAACGTGGGAAACAAAATGTTCCTGAGCGTTGTTGAACGCCTCGACACGAGCCCACAGGGCATCGAACTTGTCGGCAGGAAATTTGCGGTTGATCGGACCCCAGGCGATCGCGGCCTGAGTGGTCGGTTCGTCTACGATGAAGCGGTCGGCAGGCGAGCGGCCTGTGCGATGGCCTGTTTCCACGACGAGTGCGCCAGTATCGGACAGCACGCCTTCTTCGCGTTTGAGGGCTTCTTTAACCAGATCGTCGACACTGAGATCGGTGTGAACGGCGTTATTGGCTTGCGTCATGAGATTCCCCGTCGGCTCGATGGCCGAGTGCTCCAAACGTTTTGTAGTAGAAAAACCAACACTACTACAGCTAAAAAGTGGCCGGATTATGCCAGAAAAGCCCAAAAAAGGTAGGGCCCTCCTGTCAGAACTACATGAAGAAGAGTCAAGCGGGCCGGGCGGAAAGCTTTCAGCGCAGGACCCGCACTACATTTAATGACGGGTATCGGAAGGGGTATCCACCCCACCCCCTGCAAAGAGCTGCGCTACATCGGTTGCATCGAAGAGATAGCGCTGATTGCAGAACTGGCAGTCGATCTCAACCGCACCGTGATGCTCGATCACCAACTGCTGTGCATCTTCCAGACCAAGACTGACCAGCGCGTTGCCAGAACGTTCGCGAGAGCAGCTGCAACGGAACACCAGGGGCTGGACTTCGAACATGCGCACAGCGTCTTCGTGGAACAGCCGATGCAGCACGGTTTCGTTGGTCAGGCTGAGCAGCTCTTCGGCAGTCAGGGTGTCGACCAGCGTGTTGACGTGCTGCCAGCTGGCTTCGCGCTCTTCTGGCTCTTTAAGCTTCTCAGCGGGCAACTGTTGCAGGAGCAAGCCGCGTGCGCGTTTGCCGTCGGCCTTGATCCAGAAGCGTGTCGGCAATTGCTCCGACATCACAAAGTAGCTGGACAGACACGCTGAGAGATCAACGCCGTCCAGGCCAACGATGCCTTGGTAGCGTTTGCCCTGCCGCGGGTCGATGGTCATGGTCAAGTCGCCATCGGGCATCAGATCAAGCAGCGTCGCGTCCGGGGTGACCAGGGTTTCGTCGTAGCGCGCAATGCCGCGCAACTCGCGGTCGCTGGAGCACTCCACCATCAGCAACGATACCGGGCCAAGCGAGCGGGCCTGTAAAACCAGGAGCCCGTCGAATTTCAGCGTGCCCACCAACAGTGCGGCGGCGGCGAGCATTTCGCCCAGCAACTGAGCGACCGGCTCGGGATACGGGTGTTTGGCAAGTACCTCAGCGTAGCTGCGCTCAAGGGCCACGAGCTCGCCGCGAACGTCGCTCTCGTCGAAAATGAAGCGCTGGGTGTAATCGGTATCGGAAAAGTCTGACATAGGAGAAGGTATCTGAATGGATGACAAAATGATGACAAGCGCCTATAAAGCGCGGTTTAGCACCGCTTGGTGCATTGTCATGCCGATGGGGGCATTTTATGGACTATCCCGCGTTGTTCCAACCCAAGTGGAACGCCAAAAAATTCTTGCTCTGTAATCTGGTAGCGCTCGCGCTGCTGCTGGTCTGGATCTGGCCCACGGGCCATGCGGCCTTCACTCAGTTCGATGAAGGCTTGTTTCACCTGCTGAACCGCCCGCTCGAACAAAACAAAGCGTGGCTGTGGATCTGGACAATTGCCAGCATGAGGCCTTTCGATGTCGTCGTCGGCCTGATTCTTCTGACACTGCTTATAAAGGGCAACTGGGTATTCAAATCATTGCAGACGCGTGCCGCGTTGATCGGCTTTGTGTTGACGCTGATTGTGCTGTTGATCATCCGGACAGTGTTTTCCAAGATCATCGACCACACCGCGCTGCAACATGACAGCGCGTCGATGATGATCCCTGATGCCATCAAACTCAGCGACATATTCCCGCTGCTGGAAGACAAATGGCAGCTCAAGGACCGCTCCAGCCAGAGCTTTCCGGGTGACCACGCCTCGGTGCTGCTGATCTGGGCAATGTTCATGAGCGTGTACAGCCGCACGGTTGGCCAGCGCGTGGTCATCTGGGCCCTGGCGCTCCTGTTCATGATGCCGCGCCTGGTCGCAGGCGCACATTGGGGTCAGGACGATTACATCGGCGGTGTCATGATCGCTTTGCTGGCATTGGGCTGGAGCTGCTATACCCCGTTCGTGGCGACTATCACAGGGTTCCTGTTTCGACTGACCGCCCCGGTCTTCAATGTTTTGGGCCGGCTGCCGTTACTCAAATGCCTGAGCATCATGAAACCGGGTTCTCATTTGTAAGCTGACTGTCGCTACTGGGCAATCCGGGGTCGATGGATTCACGATCCCGGAAAGCTGCGAGATCGTCAGTCGTCGCCCGAACGGAACTGGAACAACTGCCGGCGCTGCTTTTTGGTCGGTCTGCCGTCGGTCGTAACGCCCAGGCTTCCAGCCTTGCGCATCTCGGCGGCTTGCTCGCGTTTGGCGAGGCTCTCCGGGGTTTCGCTGTACAGCAACTGAGCCTCGGGGGCGCCGCGCCGGACGATCGACAACGCCTGCACCACCACGGTCCGCTCATCGAAGCCCGCCCGAATTTGCAGCTCATCGCCTACACGCGGCTCTTTCCCCGGCTTGCAGCGCTCGCCGCGACAGTGAACCTTCCCGCTTTCAATGGCGGCTTTCGCCAGGGCGCGGGTTTTGAAGAAACGCGCCGCCCAAAGCCATTTATCCAGACGGACTTTGTCGTCCTCGTCTGAGTTCTTTGTCATCTGAATTCCTCAATCGTGTGATGGTCAGAATCGTACTACGTGCCGTCGGGGACGCAGTTACCGCCACCCTCGTTTACACTGCCCACCAAGACTGGAAACACCGGCTAAGGAGCACGACGTGACAGACTTCCCAACGTCATTGACTGGTGGGTGCAAGGGCTGCAGAGGAAGCTCGGCACCGGATTTGAAATTTGAATTCGCCTATCAGCCTATCGTGGACGTCCGCGACCGCTCGGTGTTTGCTCATGAGGCCTTGGTGCGCGGCGCGAACGGCGAGGGTGCGCTGTCTGTACTGAGCCAGGTCGACGACTCCAACCGATACCGTTTCGATCAATTGTGCCGAACCCGCGCGATTTCAACCGCCGCCCGGCTGAGAATGGACGAATACCTGTCAATCAACTTTCTGCCCAACGCGGTTTACCGCCCCGAGATGTGCATTCGCAGCACCCTTGAAGCGGCCCAGGCCCATGATTTTCCGCTGGACCGGCTGATCTTCGAGACCGTCGAATCCGAGCACATTTGCAACAGCAGCCACCTGACCAACATCCTTCGCGAGTACCGCGAGTTTGGTTTCAAGACCGCCATTGATGATTTCGGCGCCGGCTACTCAGGGCTTACGCTGCTTGCCGACTTTCAGCCTGACCTGATCAAGCTCGACATGGCGCTGGTACGCAACGTCCATCTGGATAAGGCCCGGCAGGCCATCGTGCGTGGCGTTGTCACAATGTGTACGGACCTGAACGTTACAGTGATCGCCGAAGGCATCGAACACGCAGACGAACGAGACTTCCTCACCGACTGCGGCATTTA
>NZ_DASVUM010000005.1:0-8109 GCF_036387035.1 Pseudomonas sp.
AACACTCCCACCCCACCAATCGTTCTCATCCTTTTCACAAAAAATTGATGGCCCGGTGCCTAAAGTTCGCTGCATCGGCGGGCCTCCTTCCGCGTAGATATTCTCATTTCCAGCCAAGCAGACTTTTATGCTGAACGTAAAAGCAGTTCGTCCCGAGCTTGTGACATTGCTTGCCAGTGCCTTTTTGTTGGTCGGGTTTAACCTGACCCTGTGGCAGCATGTATTTGCAATTACCGACTCCGACGGTAAGGGCATGTTGTTGCGTGGCGCTTTTGCGCTGATGGTGTTCTGCGTTTTCAATATATTTTTCACGTTGTTGGCGTTCAAGCGCGTATTGAAGCCTGTGTTGATCATTCTGTTTTTCATCAGTGCTGGCGTGGCTTACTTCATGAGCCAGTACGGCGTGATGATTGACGCGGGCATGTTCAGAAACTTTGCCGAGACCAATGTCACAGAAGTGCGCGATCTGCTCTCGCTGAAGTTACTGGGCTATTTATTCTTTTTAGGTCTCGTGCCGTCGTTACTTCTTTTAAAGACCCCAATTATTTATCGCCACTGGCCCCGTGAGTTGCTCAGCAAGGCGCTGGTGTCTGTCGTGTGCGCCGTCGCCATTGGTGGTGTGGCACTGTTAAATTATCAAGGGCTGTCGTCGCTGTTTCGCAATCACCACGAGTTGCGCCTGATGGTCGTGCCGAGTAATTACCTTGCGGCGTCCGTGGGTTATTTGAGCGAGCAGGTCAAGTCTGCGCAACGGCCGTTCGTGAGCATCGGTCAGGACGCCAAACTTGCCAGCGACTGGCAGCAACACAAGCGCAAGTCGCTGACCGTGCTGGTGGTGGGCGAGAGCGCACGGGCCGAGAACTTCGGCATCCTGGGCTACAGCCGCGATACCACGCCGCAGTTGAGCAAGGAGCGCGGCTTGCTCACCTTTACTGACGTGCATTCCTGCGGCACGGAGACCGCGGTGTCGGTCCCCTGCATGTTTTCCAACATGGGCCGCAAGGATTACAACGCCACGGCTGCTCGAAACGAAGAGGGCATGCTCGATGTGCTGAAACGCGCGGGACTCGATGTCATCTGGCGCGACAACCAGTCGGGCTGCAAGGGCACCTGCGACCGGGTGACGTTGCAGGATGTGAGCAACTTGAAGGACCCTGCGCTGTGCGCCAATAACGAATGCCGCGACGAGATTCTTTTGCAGGGCCTGCAGCACTTCATCGACACACTGGACAAGGACACGGTGCTGGTCCTTCACCAGATGGGCAGTCATGGCCCCGAGTACTTCAAGCGTTACCCGAAAGAATTTGAGAAGTTCACCCCGGTGTGCGAAAGCAATGCGCTGAATAATTGTTCGCGAGAAAGCATCGTCAATGGCTATGACAACACCTTGCTGTACACCGACCATGTCCTGGCCTCGTTGATCGATATCCTGCGCAACAATCAGGGCAAGGTGGATACGGCCATGGTTTATCTTTCCGATCACGGCGAGTCGCTGGGTGAGTACAACCTGTTCCTGCACGGTACGCCTTATATGCTGGCCCCCGATCAGCAAAAGCATGTTCCGCTGATTGCCTGGTTTTCCGACAACTATCAGCAGTCGTTCGCGGTGGACACGCACTGCCTGCAAAAAGAACGAAACACGCCGCTTAGCCAAGACAACCTGTTTCATTCCATGCTGGGTCTGTTGCAAGTACGGACAAGTGTCTATAACCCGGCGCTGGATATGTTTGCAGGCTGTCGGGGGATTTATACGGACGGGGTACTGGCCAATGAATGAGCCCCTCAATAACGAAGCTCAAGCTGAGGCGTACATGGGCGGGCGTGAACAGACCTTCGGCCGACGTCTGAGTCTGTGGCGGGATGCGCAGCTGGCGCGGATGGCCTTGCGCGATGCGGGCGAGCCAGGGCTGGTACTGGACGTCCCCGCTGGCTCCGGGCGTTTCTGGCCGGTGCTCGCCGAACACACCAACCGGGTGATTCTGGCCGCCGACCCTTCTACGGACAGGCTGGCGTTCGCCGAAGCGCAGTCATCGAGCGAGGTGCGCCAGCGCATCCGCACGTTTCAGAGCTCGGCATTTTCCATCGGCCTCTCCGCGAACGCAGTGGACTGTATTTTCTGCATGCGCTTGTTCCATCACTTGAACGACAGCGAGAAACGCGCTGCGATACTCGACGAGTTTTATCGGGTGACCCGCGACACGGCCATCGTCGCGCTGTGGGTGGACGGCAACGTGAAAGCCTGGCGTCGCAAGCGGCAGCAGGGACGCCTGGCACCCGGGACGTCTGTCCCCCGCAACCGGTTTGTGGTCTGCCGCGGCGAGATTGAATCCGAGTTCGCGCGGGCGGGTTTCAGGATCGTCGATCACCACGACTTTCTTCCAGGCTACGCCATGTGGCGGGTGTACGTACTGCGCAAGGCGGGCGAGTGACCGGATGAACGGTCGCCTCCACTGCGGCTGTTTGCGCGCTTCAAAGATGAAGTTGTTCGAGACTTGCAGGACGGATGCCCGGTAACCGCGTATAGCGATATATACTGCGCGCCATTCTTCGAGGGAGAGCCGTGTGGCCATCGATATTCACTGGATTCGCGACGACCATAGCCTCGCCGAACATTGCGCACAGTGGCAGACACTGCCCTACGTTGCGCTCGACACCGAGTTCATGCGGGTCGACACCTTCTATCCCATCGCCGCGCTGTTGCAGATCGGCGATGGTTCAAGCGCCTACCTGATCGACCCGTTGCTGATCAACGAGTGGAAGCCGCTTGCCGCGCTGCTGGAAAATCCTGACGTCATCAAAGTCGTTCACGCCTGCAGCGAGGACCTTGAGGTGCTGTTGCGCCTGACCGGCAGCCTGCCAGCACCCTTGTTCGATACCCAGCTGGCCGCGGCCTACCTGAACCTCGGTTTCTCGATGGGCTACTCGCGTCTGGTGCAGGAGGTCCTGAACATCGACCTGCCCAAGGGCGAGACGCGTTCCGACTGGCTGCAGCGACCGCTCTCGGACACCCAGATCAGCTACGCCGCCGAAGACGCCGTGCATCTGGCCGAGGTGTACAACCTGCTGCGTCCGCGTTTGTCCGATGATAAATACGCGTGGGTGCTGGAGGACGGTGCCGAACTGGTCGCCAACCTGCAGCGCGAAACCGATCCCTACGACGCGTACCGCGACGCCAAGCTGGCGTGGAAGCTGTCTCGCGCGCAATTGGCCGTGCTGCGTGAACTGTGCGCCTGGCGCGAGCAGCAGGCGCGTTTGCGCAATCAGCCCCGCAACCGCGTCCTGCGCGAGCATTCGCTCTGGCCGCTGGCCAAGTCTCAGCCGGATAACCTTGTCGCGCTGGCAAAAATCGATGACATGCACCCCAAGACCGTGCGTCAGGACGGCGAGTTCTTGCTCGACCTGATCAAGAAAGCCGGCAGCGTGTCGCCGGATCTGTGGCCGCCCGCATTGCCAGAGCCGCTGCCGATCGAGGCCTCCAATGTGCTCAAGCGTTTGCGCGCCATTGGCCAGCAGCAAGCGGAGCGCCTCGACATGGCGCCGGAATTGATGCTGCGCAAGAAGACCCTCGAAGCCTTGCTCAAGACCGGTTACCCAGACGGTCCCTATAAATTGCCCGATTCGCTGCGTGGCTGGCGCCGCGAATTGATGGGTCAGATGCTGCTCGACAGCCTGGCCAATGCCGGAGAACAGCCTTGAAACGTATTTGCTCCATCTACCGCAGCCCGCGCAGGAACGAAATGTACCTGTATGTCCTCAAGAGCGATGAACTGGAGCGTGTGCCCGAGGAGTTGCTGGCTGCGTTCGGCAAGCCGCAGCACGCGTTCAATCTGGTCCTGTCGCCGGAGCGCACCTTGGCCCGTGAAGACATTCACGCGGTGCTCGCCAATCTGGAAAAACAGGGTTATCACCTGCAAATGCCCCCTGCCGAAGACGAGTACATCGAGCACTTGCCCGAGGAGCTGCTGCGCCGCAACGATCCGATGTGATCGATTTCTGACCCTGCAATCCATCGCAGGGGTACACCGGACCGTTGCACGCGTCAGACCCTGCCGGCTCAACCGATACGGGTCCCGGACGCTGCGCGGTCGCATGCCCCGTTTATTCGAGTTTTGAATCCATGCGCGTTCTGATCGCCGAACACGATTACCCCGTTTACACCGAACTGCTGCGCAAGACTGCGCCCGAGATCGAAGTATTGAGCAGCGGTCACTCCGCTGAACTGTCAGAAATGGCTGCCCAAGCGCCGATCTGGCTCGGTCAGCCGGACCTGCTGGCGAATCTGCTGCGCCAGGGCCACAAACCGAAATGGCTGCAATCCACTTGGGCTGGCATCACACCGCTGCTGGCCGACGGGCTGTACCGCGACTATCAACTGACCCGTGCCGTCGGGATTTTCGGCCAGGTGATGGCCGAGTTCGTGCTCACGTACATGCTGGTGCACGAACGCGAAGTGCTGGCCCGGCTGGTCAGTCAGGTCGAACGCAAGTGGGATAACCGCATGGGTCGCAGTCTCGCCGGCCGCAAGGTACTGATCGTCGGCACAGGCGATATTGGCCAGCACGTCGCTCAGTTCCTGGTGCCGTTTGGCGTCGAACTGTACGGCATCGCGTCGAGCGCGCGGGCTCAGGCGCCGTTCGCTGAAGTGGCTGCGTTGGAGGATCTGCCGCGTCTGGTGGCCGAGGTCGATTTCGTCATCAACCTGCTGCCCAACACGGCGCAGACTCATGACCTCTATAACGGCAAACTGTTCGCCTGTTTCAAGCCTTCCGCGTTGTTTATCAATGTCGGGCGGGGCACGGCGGTGGTCGACGCCGATCTGGTCGAGGCCCTCAAGGAAGGGCATCTGGCCGGAGCGGTCATCGATGTCTGCCGCCAGGAACCGCTCCCCCAGCGTCACCCCTTCTGGACGGCGTGGGGGCTGCTGCTCACCGGCCACAGCTCGGCGCCGACGTCGCCGCCAGCAATGACGCAGCTGTTCGTGGACAACCTCAAGGCCTACGCGGCAGGCGAGGCGTTGCGCGGGGAAGTGGATTTCGCGAAGGGGTATTGATCAATTCCCGACTGACACAGCGCTTTAGTGGGACCGGCTTCAGCCGGGAAGGGGACGTTTTGTACGCCATTCATTTTCCGGCGGAGTTTCTTACGCCTTCCCGGCTAAAGCCGGTCCCACTAAAACAGCGCGCTTAGCCCTTACAAACTGAAATCCCCTTCAGCCGCCAGCTCGTCCAGCGGTCGACGCGGGCTTGGCGTTTCACGGGCCTGAAGGTAGTCAGCCAGGGTCGATTTATCACCCAGCTTGCCGATCGCCACGGCAGTGTGCACGGCATAACCCTCAGGAATCTTCAGCTCCTTGCGTGTCAGTTCTTGATCAAATCCGGCCATGCCGTGGGTGTGCCAGCCGCTGAGACTGGCTTGCAGCGCCAGATACCCCCACGCAGAACCCGTGTCGAAGGTGTGCCACAGCGCCGGCGTTTCTTCGGTCGCGCCGGGCGCGGTGAACGTGGTTTTGGAAATAATGATGACCAGCGCCGAGGCATGCTGCGCCCAGCCGCGGTTGAACTCGTTCAGCAGGCCGAGGAAGCGCTCCCAGTTGGGCGTGTCACGGCGTGCGTAAAGAAAACGCCATGGCTGGGAGTTATACGCCGAGGGGGCCCAGCGCGCGGCTTCAAAAAAGCTCAGCAGGGTTTCTTGTGGAATGCTCTCGTCGCTGAACGCGCGTGGAGACCAACGCTCAGTGAATTGCGGGTCGATGGCGTACTCGGCAACACGGGGATTGGCGCTCATGGATTCGATCCTGAAAGAAGAAATAAGCCGTCCGCCTGGTGGAGGGGACGTGATCATTCTGATGGGCCGTTTACGGCAGGCATCGTCGCGAAGGGGTCGGCAAGCGCGGGCGATGGCTGGCCTGCCCGCGAAGGGCTAAAGCTACTGCGCCGCTGCGCTGCTGACAAGCCTGCGTATTTCAGGATTGAAGCCGCTCTCTTGTGCCGGCTGCGTCGTACCGACAGTCGCCCGTGCTTGGCCCAGCTGACGTGTACCTCTAGACTGGCGGCCTTTCATTGCCCGATAGCTGTTTGCGCGAGAACCATGGCTGCCAACGTAGAACCCTTCTGGATACGCAAAACCCTCGAGCAACTCGATGCAGTCGAGTGGGAGTCGCTGTGTGACGGCTGCGGATTGTGCTGCCTGCAGAAACTTGAGGACGAAGACGACGGCAGCGTTTATTACACGCGCATCGCCTGCAAGTTATTGGACCTGAACACTTGCGCCTGCACCGATTACCCGAATCGCCGTGCTCAGGTCCCGGATTGCATTCAGCTGACACCCGGACAAGCTGACGAATTCAAGTGGCTGCCGCCCACCTGCGGTTATCGGCTGGTCAGCGAGGGCAAGGACCTGCCGCTCTGGCACCATCTGGTGTGTGGGGATCGGGAACAGGTACACAAACAGCGCATCTCTCAGTCCGGACGTATGCTTGGCGAAGGCAGCGTGCCCGAGGACGACTGGGAGGATCACCTGATTTTTCGTGCAGGCTAAATCAAACTGCCCGCGAGGCTGTCGGTTCAGCCGTCGCGAGCGTGGTCATGCAGCGTCGGTCAGACGCCTTTTGGACCTTTCAGCGCGTCGACGCCGGTGTCGACCGCATCTTCAACAGCCACTTCAGCCTTGGTTTTCAGCTTGCTCAGTTCGGCGCCTGCTTCTTCGATGCGCGAGCGGGCCACGTCCATCTCACTGCGGCTCTTGTCGATCAGCGCCTTCGCGGAGCAATGACCAGTGATGCCACGGGCCAGGACGGCGCCGCCGATCGCCAACTGCACCAGACCAAAGATCCCGCCGCGGCGCAGGCCTTTGCCCATCATCAGTACACCGCCTGCCAGCGAGCCAACGCGCTCCCAGCCCTGTACGTTCTGCTCCGGATAATCGTGCAAAGGTCGTTCGATGCGTTCAATGATCGGGGTGTCGCTCATGATGCGTTCTCCGTGAAGGTAGGGTCCCTTAAGCTGACTGTCGCAAGCGCAAACTGTTCAATGCGTTTGTCACCCTGCGCCGTTCAGGTGCGGTCGGTCTCGCGCCCGAACTGCGGGCCAGAGCGGGTGTTGATGCCTTTGGCCATCCGGTCGTAGAGCACGACGTTGACGGTCGCCGCCAGGTTCATGCAGCCCGTCGTGGGGATGTACACCACGTCTTCGCACCAATCGCGGATCTCCTTATCCAGCGAGCCATCTTCAGGGCCGAAAATATAGATCGCCCGATCCGGGTGGGTGTACTCCGGCAGCGCGCGTGCGCCTTCCACCAGCTCGACCGCCACCGGCACACAGCCCAGTGGAATGATCTTTCTCAGGTCATCGATGCCGATCAGCGGGATGTCCTGATGGATTTTCTTGGTGTCGGTAACGAAATCACGCGCACGCTCGTAGCGCTTGCCGGTGTAGAACACCGACGCCACGCCATAGCAGCCTGCCGCGCGCATCACCGAACCGACGTTTTCCGGGGACTTGGGATTGAACAAGCCGATGCAGGCATAGCGTTTGTTGGCCACGGGGGAGGGTGCTCATCAGAGAAAGCGCAGCAGTATACGGGACACTCATATCTGCTGGGGCCGGCTTGCTTGCGAACGCGGGGTGTCCGTCGATGTTCTGGTTACTGAATCGACCGGTTCGCCAGCAAGCCGGCTCTTACAATTCCTCTTGCATTCGCGAGTCGGCTTACGGGTGGAATAAACAGGCGTTCTACTCGTCTTTTTTCATCAACCCCGCCAGCGCGGCGAAGGGGTTGTGAGTGGCCTTGGCGGTTTTCGGGCTGCTGGTCGAGCTTTCCGAGAAGTACTGCTGGTCGGTGTAGCGCGAGTGCTCGTTGTCGTGGCAGTACAGGCACAACAGCTCCCAGTTGGAGCCGTCCTGGGGATTGTTGTCGTGGTTGTGGTCGCGGTGGTGAACGGTCAGCTCGCTCAGACGTTTGCCGGCGAATTCCCGGGCGCAGCGGCCGCAGACGTGCGGGTACATGCGCAGCGCCTTGTCGCGGTAGCCCATTTCGCGGTCACGCTGGGCGTCGGCGAGGATGCGGTCCAGTTTTGAAGTGTTGGTGGGCGTATTAACCGAACTCATGGTG
>NZ_DASVUM010000006.1:0-1855 GCF_036387035.1 Pseudomonas sp.
GATTTCCTGATAGCCGGTCATGGCAGTGTTAAACACTACCTCACCAACGGTTTGACCGTCGGCTCCAATGGCTTCGCCGCGAAAAATGCTGCCATCAGCAAGGGCGAGTATGGCTGGCTTAGTCAAGAAGACCTCCCGTAATTAAAGCCTGAAAGGGCGTTCGCAGTTTGCAAAAAAGCGGAATGACGTATAGACACGTCACCCCGCTTTCTTATTGAATCATCTGCGCGCTTTTAGTGGACACACTAAAGCTGTAGCTTACAGAAAAGGCCTGTTTTGGTCTACCGGCAATGAGGCGAAAAGACGGGGGAATGCGACAGAAGTTCCATCGACGGGGGTAAAACAGGGTCAAAACTCACGCTTATGGCGAATTTTGACCCTCGATTGCGTGATCAGAACGATCAACGCAGGTCCAGCACGTCCTGCATGTCGTACAAGCCAGGCTCGCGCCCCTCAAGCCACAGAGCAGCCCGAACAGCGCCTTTGGCGAAGGTCATGCGGCTCGATGCCTTGTGGGTGATCTCGACGCGCTCACCATCGGCGGCGAACAGCACGGTGTGATCACCGACTATATCGCCGGCGCGGATGGTCGCGAAGCCGATGCTCTGGCGATCCCGCGCGCCGGTCTGCCCTTCCCTGCCGTAGACCGCGACCTTTTCAAGGTCGCGCCCCAGGGCATTGGCCACCACTTCACCCATGCGCAGCGCGGTCCCGGACGGCGCATCGACCTTGTGCCGGTGGTGCGCTTCGATGATTTCGATATCCACATCATCGCCGAGAACACGAGCAGCGGTATCCAGCAGTTTCAGGCAGAGGTTCACACCCACGCTGAAATTCGCCGCAAATACAATCGGGATGTCTTTGCCCGCCTCGGCTAGACGCTGCTTCTCTTCCGCGCTGAAACCCGTGGTACCAATGATCATGGCTTTACCAGCCTTGCGGCAGAAAGCCAGATTCTTCAGTGTCACAGACGGATGAGTGAAATCGATCAGTACGTCGAATTCGTCCACGACTTTGGCCAGGTCACCCGACAACGGGACACCGATACGACCCAATGCAGCCAGTTCGCCTGCATCGGCACCCACCAGCGTGCTGTCAGGACGATCAATGGCGGCAGTCAGTCCAGCACCTGGTGCCTGCTGAACGGCCTCGATCAGAATTTTGCCCATGCGCCCGGCGGCGCCCATCACAGCTATACGTCGCATGCCCTGCTCCCGTTAAAAGCCCTTACAGATCACCGAAGAAACGCTTTACACCATCAAACCAACCAGTGGCTTTAGGCGAATGAGAGCTGTCACCTTCGAGCGTTGCGCGGAACTCTTCGAGCAATTCGCGCTGACGACGACCCAGATTGACCGGAGTTTCGACCGCGACACGACACATCAGATCGCCCGCTCCGCCACCCCGAACCGGAGCAACACCTTTGCCCCGCAGACGGAACTGCTTGCCGGTCTGGGTACCTTCAGGAATCTTCAGCTTGACCCGACCATCCAGCGTCGGCACTTCCAGCTCACCACCCAAGGCGGCGTCGGTGAAACTGATCGGCACTTCGCAGTACAGATGCTTGCCGTCACGCTGGAATATCGCGTGCTCACGCACGTTGATCACGACATACAGGTCGCCGGTCGGACCGCCTTGAGCACCCGCTTCGCCTTCGCCGGATAGACGGATGCGATCACCGGTATCAACGCCTGGCGGCACTTTCACGGACAGGGTCTTGTATTCCTCGACACGGCCTTCGCCATGACAGGAATCGCACGGATCGGAAATGACCTTGCCATGACCATGGCAGCGCGGGCAGGTCTGCTGCACGGAGAAGAACCCCTGCTGCATGCGCACCTGACCAATACCGCCG
>NZ_DASVUM010000007.1:0-25534 GCF_036387035.1 Pseudomonas sp.
GGGTTGTTGAAGTGGTACAGAGCGTCCAGAGCGGTGTTCGCGCCCTTGATGTTCTTGCCATCGTCGCTACGGACGTTGTGCACTTCGTCATAGCCCAGACGCAATTCAACGTCGTCGGTCAGGAAGTAGCCAACAGAACCGCCGAACAGGTTGCCGTTATTTTTGAAATTACGAGCGCTGTCGAACTGTTCTTTCTTGGCGAAGCCTTCGATTTCGACTGCGCCTTGGCCTTGTGCCAGAGCGCCGAACGAAGTTGCGGCAACAATAGTACCAATGGCCAAGCCCAAGGTGTTTTTCAGTTTCA
The DNA here is from genome assembly GCF_036387035.1 of Pseudomonas sp. GTDB lineage: Bacteria > Pseudomonadota > Gammaproteobacteria > Pseudomonadales > Pseudomonadaceae > Aquipseudomonas. The sequence goes on from NZ_DASVUM010000007.1 coordinate 305, forward strand.
TCCGTTAAATCCCCATCTGGTGATTGTAAAGCAGTCCCCCTAAGCGAGAGACAACTCGTCGGCAAGTCTATCAGAACTTGCCTGCTCGTTAGAGATATTTGCGCCGAGTTAAGTTTCGGTAACGCCTGCAAATTTCTCACGTAATTTATCAAGTGCCCGCTTGTACCGCATTTTCGTGGCACTCAGGCCCATGTGCATGATGTCTGCGATCTCCTGAAATTCCAGCTCTGCGACAAATCGTAGCACCAGAATCTCCCTGTCGATCGGGTTCACATGCACAAGCCAGCGATCAAGCCCGCCCTTTTCTTCTGGTTTCGGCGTCTTTTCTTCCGACGCTTCCTCGAGGGGGTCAAGACTCAAAGCGTCCAGCAACCGACGCTTTCGCCGCTCCTTCCTGTACTGCGTGATGCATTCGTTGTACGTGATGCTGTAGAGCCAGGTTTTGAACTTCGATTTACCCTCGAAGTTCTTCAAGCCATACAACACCTTAAGCATCACTTCCTGACAGACATCGTCAGCATCGCGATCGTTCCCCAGATACCGCGCACAGACGTTAAAAAGTGTCCGCTGGTAACGACGCATCAGCTCTTCGTAAGCCCGCGTGACGTGAAACAGCTCGGCGTGCGAGCGCGCCACCAGCTCCTCATCGGAGAGCTCGCGTGGGTCATAGCGCAGAGAGGGCGATTGAGCGTTATTCAAAACAAGTTGTGCCGACAGTCGGGTAGATGTCCGCCGCGTCCGGGAATCGCCCGGGTTTTGCGGCGGCATACATTAGCAGATTCGCCGGCTCAACGGCTGCTCACTCGCTGCTCGAGGAGGATCCGGTTGGACAATGACACCAACTCGCCTTCCTCGGTCAGCAGGGTGGTCTTCACCGTGCCAATTTCTTCGATCTGCCCTTCGACCTCTCCAACACGCACTTGTTGCCCCACCTGATACAACTCACGCACATAAATACCTGCAAGGATCTGGCTCGCGATTTCGCGGCTTCCCAATCCCATGGCCAATGCAACGGCCAGACCAACGGTAATCAATCCGATAACGATAACGTGGTTCAGCAGGTCGGTCTTGACCTCCAGCTGACTGATCGCCACCGAGATACTGATGATGATCACCAGCCATTGAGCGATTCGCCCCAGGCCGGCCGAGTAGTCAAGGCCCACCCCTTCGGCGGCGCCCCGCACGATTCCGTTGACCAACTGCGCCAGCAATACGCCCACCAGCAACACCAGCGCGGCGCCGAACACTTTCGGCAGGTACAGCGCCAGCATGTCCAGCGTGGCGGAGACCCGCTCCAGACCCAGCGATTCTGCCGCCGAGACCAGAAAAATCAAGAGCACGAACCAGTACACGATCTTGCCGATCAGGGTGGAGATAGGCACCTGAATGCCCGCGCGGCTGATCAGCTTTGTCAGGCCGGTGCCGCCCATCAGGCGATCCAGGCCGAGTTTGGCCAGCAATTTCGAAAGCAAGGTGTCGAGCAGCTTTGCTACCACGAAGCCCAACAACACCACGACCAGCGCGCCGAACAGGTTCGGGATGAAGTTCGCGACTTTGGTCCACAACGCAGTCATTGCAGTAACCAGGCTCTGCGTCCAGAGATCCAATTCCATATTCAATCAGCCTTGTCTTGTGCGCCGGTAGACGTGGTACCGGCACGTGTCGCCTTGCGGCGGGAAACAGGTGAAACGTGAGCGGAGCCGTTGTTCACGGCGATCATCAAGGCCTGCGAGCAACGACCCAGAAGACTGAAGAGATCACCGGCGCCCACCTGACGGTTGGCGGTCTTCAACACCCGGCCCAGAACGGCATCATCGTCCCGGCTGCTGGACGAAGCGTTGAGCATGTCTCTCAGTGATTCTTCAAACGGGTCGTGCATAGGCACCTCACGCAATGTCACTGAAAGACGCAGCCAATTCTGCCGGAGTCACACGACACACCCAAACACGTTCCGATTTCTCACCTTCACACCCAACGCAATCGCTTGAACAACCACATCTGCCCGACGGCAACCACCAGCATCAAAAGGCACGCAAACAGGAATCCATACGGGTTTTCCGACCCGGGGATGCCACCCACGTTGATGCCCAGCAAGCCTGTGAGGAAACTCATGGGCAGGAAAATTCCGGTAATGATGCCGAACCGGTACATGGTCCTGTTCATGCGCTCGCTGAGGCGCCTGTCTTCGGCCTCAAGCACCAGCCCCACGCGCTCGCGGGTCAATTCCAGCTCTTCGAGATAGCGCGTCAGGCTGTTGTTCAATTCATTCCAGTAGTCGGCGTCGTCCTCCACGAACCAAGGCATCTTGCTGCGCGTCAGCAGGGCGTATATTTCGCGCTGCGGCGCAAGAAACCGACGAAGTCCCGCCGCGCGCCTGCGGATGTGCACCATGTTGCCGTGCTCGGGCAGATACCGCTCGTCGGCATCTATGCGTTCTTCCATGTCATCGACCAGTTCGGTCAATTCGCTGACCACGGCCTGGACCTTGTCCGTCAGAAACTGGGCTAGATAAAGCAGCAACTCGGACGCTGTTTTCGGGCCCTTCCCTTCATTCAATGACGCAATCAGCTCGTCCGTTGCCCGCAGCGAACGCAGGCGCAGTGAAATGACTCGCTGAGCGGCGGCAAAAATGCGCACCGAGACCATGTCTTCCGGCTCGGCGCCAGGGTTCAGGTTGACGCCGCGCAGGAACAACAGCAATTCGTTCTCCGGCAAGGCCAGCAGCCGTGGTCGGGTGTTCTCTTCCAGCATCAGGTCGCAGACGAACTCGCTCAGACCGCTGGTCTTGCGCAACCACGTCTGGGTTTGCGGATGGCTGCGGTCCCAGTGGAGCCACACGCTTTCGTGGGGCTCCAGTTGCAGGTCATTCAGTTCAGTCCGGGGGATTGAACGCGCCCCGCCCTTTCCGTCCAATACGAGGGCATGGACCAACCCCCACTGCGCATTTGTTTCGTCGAACATTCGTGTCCTTGCCGGGTAGATAGCTCAGAGCGTGAAGGATAACAGGACCGGTCAGTCCGGCATCTTCAGCGCGCTGGGCGAAACAATGATGCCGTTATTGTCGGCGTAGATGAATTCGCCCGGTCTGAACGTCACACCCCCGAATGTCACCACCTTGTTCAGGTCACCCAGGCCACGCTTTTCTGTTTTCAGCGGGTGGCTGGCCAATGCCTGCACACCGAGGTCGGTCTGCGCCAGGACATCAACATCGCGCACACAGCCAAAGATCACTATGCCCTCCCAACCATTCTTCGCCGCTTTTTCAGCGATCATGTCGCCCAGCAATGCGCAACGCAGCGAGCCTCCACCGTCAACCACCAATACTTTGCCCTGCCCGTCCAGCTCGGCCTGCTCGCGGACCAGCGAGTTGTCTTCAAAGCATTTAAGCGTGACGATCTCGCCGCCGAAGGAATCACGGCCGCCGAAGTTGCTGAACATCGGCTCCACCACCCGAACCAGCTCAGGGTAGGCGTCGCACAAGTCCGGAGTGATGTAGTGCATGGGTAACTCCTGTCAGGAAAGGCTCTGTGATAAGGGTAGACCGCTACGAGTATGGCCGGCTTGTTTGAACATCCGACACGCAACGCGCGTTGCCTCCTTATATAGAACAAAAACCCGACCGACGAGTCGCCACGTGTTTTAGACCCGGTGCAGGAAGAGGGTGCAGCTTATCGCCAAGCGCGCGTTCACGGAATGGCTGCGCCTGCGGGAATCAAGGAGTTGCCATCATGTTCAGCGTTGATTCAGCCTTTTCCACCGCGAGACCACGCTTCAGCCAGCCCTCCACGCGCGGCCACACCTGGATTTGCGCGGCTTTGCTCACCAGCATCGACACGTGATTGAAGTCTTCGCTGAAGCCGTGTTCGCGGCCAAGCACGAGAAACGCCTTGTCATCGCCGCCGAACCGGTCGAAAAGCTCGCGACATGCCCACGCCGGATCTTGATGATCGCCCGCCCCGGCGACGCACAACAGTGGGACCGCGACTTGTTGCAAGCCCGCCCACCAGTCGTCCTTCTTGTGACCGAAACCGCCGAACAGGCCATGCCAGCGCATGCTTTCCAGCACCACGCCCATTGGCTCGTCCTCCGGGCCACGCTTGAAGCGCGGACCGGAGATGTGCTCGAAGCGTTTAAGTAGCAGCCGTGCGGCCCATTGCAGCGGCGGCACTTTGAGCGGCCAATGGCTACGGGTCACCTGACTGCCGAACAGCGCCACTGACGCCGCGTCATCGGCCATCAAATACTGGCCGCCCAGCGCGGCGGCCAGGGTGGTGCCGCCCAGAGAGTGGCCGAGCCAGTGAGGCGCCTCGCCCGTCTGCTCGCGGACAAACGCGGCAATGGCCGGCAGATCGAAACGCGCGTAATCGGCGACGCAATTGGACGCGTATGCGCTGTTGCGCGCCGACAGACCGTGCCCGCGCATTTCCGGGATCCACACGTCAAACCCTGCGCGGGCCAGATAGGGGCCCAGGCCAAGGCCTTTGGGTGAATACCAGAAGCGTCGATTGGAGAAACTGCCGTGCACCAGGACAACCGGCACGCCGCGGGCATCCGGCGCGGCCACCCGACCCAGGCGGGTGACAGCGATTTCGACGGTGTAATCGGGGCTGTTGCCGGGCTTCAAACGGTAAACGTCCTCGGTCAGGTCGCCACGACGCTCGGCGCTGATCAGGGCCACGGGAAAAAGATGACTGCTGCTTTGCATGGGGCTTTTGCTGAACGCTCTGGATGGATTGGGGTTGGCAGATAGCCGGGACAGCAGGTTGACGCTCCCGGCGCGCTGAAAATCACCCACAAAAAAGGGCGGATTCGTCAAAAACCGCCCTCTCGGGAGAACGGCCCGTCGAAACGGGCCGCATCTTACTCGATCTGCATCAGGTCGGAGCGTCCTCTTCGGAGAGGAAGAACCAGGTCTCCAATACCGAATCGGGGTTCAGGGAAACGCTTTCGATGCCCTGCTCCATCAGCCAGCGCGCCAGATCCGGGTGATCGGACGGGCCCTGGCCGCAGATGCCGATGTACTTGCCCGCCTTGTTGCACGCCTGAATGGCGTAGGACAGCAGCTTCTTCACCGCGGGATTACGCTCGTCGAACAGGTGCGCGATGATTCCGGAATCGCGATCCAGGCCCAGCGTCAGCTGGGTCAGGTCGTTGGAGCCAATGGAGAAACCGTCGAAGAACTCCAGGAACTCTTCGGCCATGAGCGCGTTGGAAGGCAGTTCGCACATCATGATCACGCGCAGACCGTTTTCGCCACGGGCCAGGCCGTTTTCCGCGAGCAGATCAATGACCTGACTCGCTTCGCCCAGGGTACGGACGAACGGCACCATGATTTCGACGTTGGTCAGGCCCATCTCGTTGCGCACACGCTTGAGGGCTCGGCACTCCAGCTCAAAGCAGTCGCGGAAGTTTTCGCTGATGTAACGCGACGCGCCGCGGAAGCCCAGCATCGGGTTTTCTTCTTCAGGCTCGTACAACTTGCCGCCGATCAGGTTAGCGTATTCGTTGGACTTGAAGTCCGACAGGCGCACGATGACTTTTTTGGGCGCGAACGCCGCGGCCAGCGTGCTGATGCCTTCTACCAGCTTCTCGACGTAGAAACCGACCGGGTCGTCATAGCCGGCAATGCGCTTGTCGACGCTGTCCTTGATGTCTTGGGGCAGATTGGCGTAGTTGAGCAGCGCTTTGGGATGAACGCCGATCATGCGGTTGATGATGAATTCCAGACGCGCCAGACCGATACCGGCGTTGGGCAACTGGGCGAAATCAAACGCGCGATCGGGGTTGCCGACGTTCATCATGATCTTGAACGGCAGTTCAGGCATGGCGTCGACGGAGTTCTGCTTGATGTCGAAGCCCAGTTCGCCTTCGAAGATGTAACCGGTGTCGCCCTCGGCGCAGGACACGGTGACGCCCTGGCCTTCCTTCAGCAGTTCAGTGGCGTTGCCGCAACCGACCACTGCCGGAATGCCCAGCTCGCGGGCAATGATCGCGGCGTGGCAGGTGCGCCCGCCGCGGTTGGTGACGATGGCGCTGGCGCGCTTCATCACCGGTTCCCAGTCCGGGTCGGTCATGTCGGACACCAGCACGTCGCCGGGCTGCACTTTGTCCATCTCGGACACGTCCTTGATGATCCGCACCTTGCCGGCGCCGATGCGCTGGCCGATGGCACGGCCTTCCACCAGGACGGTGCCCTTCTCTTTCAGCAGGTAACGTTCCATGACGTTGGCCGAGGTGCGGCTTTTCACCGTCTCGGGACGCGCCTGGACGATGTACAGCTTGCCGTCGTCGCCGTCTTTGGCCCATTCGATGTCCATCGGGCACTGGTAGTGCTTTTCGATGATCATGGCCTGGCGGGCCAGGTTGCTGACCTCGTCATCGCTGAGGCAGAAACGCGCGCGATCCGCCGGCTCGACGTCGATGGTCTTGACCGATTTGCCGGCCTTGGCTTCTTCGCCGTAGATCATCTTGATCGCCTTGCTGCCCAGGTTACGGCGCAGGATCGCCGGGCGACCGGCTTCAAGGGTATTTTTGTGAACGTAGAATTCGTCAGGATTGACCGCGCCCTGAACGACGGTTTCGCCCAGGCCATAGGCGCCGGTAATGAAGACCACGTCGCGGAACCCGGATTCGGTGTCCAGCGTGAACATGACGCCCGCAGTGCCGGTTTCAGAGCGCACCATGCGCTGCACGCCAGCGGACAGCGCCACCAGCTTGTGGTCGAAACCCTGGTGCACACGGTAGGAAATGGCGCGGTCGTTGAACAGCGAGGCGAATACTTCCTTCGCCGCGCGGATCACGTTTTCGACGCCGCGGATGTTCAGGAAGGTTTCCTGCTGGCCGGCGAACGAGGCGTCGGGCAAATCTTCAGCGGTGGCGGAAGAGCGCACGGCAACGGCGATGTCCGGGTTGCCGGCCGAGAGTTCGGCGAAGGCAGTGCGGATTTCGGCGTTGAGCTTTTCGGGGAATTCAGCCTCCATGATCCACTGACGGATCTTCGCGCCGGTTTTGGCCAGTGCGTTGACGTCGTCGACATCCAGAGCGTCGAGGGCCTGATGGATCTGATCGTTCAGACCACTTTGCTCAAGAAAATCACGGTAGGCCTGAGCTGTAGTGGCAAAGCCACCGGGAACGGACACGCCTGCGCCCGCCAGGTTGCTGATCATCTCTCCGAGGGATGCGTTCTTGCCCCCCACATGCTCAACATCATGTTTGCCGAGCTTATCGAGGGAAACTACGTACTCTACCAAGGTGATCTCTCCACTAACCGGTTATTGTTGGAAATGCTTTCGTGCGGGCACCGCGGGTAAGTCGTGACGCTGGCACAGGTGGTCTGGATCGCAACGGGTTGAATCGGGGCCGTCCATCACGACAGTCCGAATCGTTAAAACAGGTAGAATGCGGCCAGTCAGGGCCCGCATGCCGGCCTATCATATCCACAAATGGTCATCAGCTTAAGGCCCCGGGGCGCAAATGAAACGATCCGCTTTTTTCATCTCCGACGGCACGGGCATCACCGCCGAAACCCTCGGCCAGAGCCTGTTAGCGCAATTTGAAAACATTACATTCAACAAGTTCACGAGGCCCTACATCGACAGCGTCGAGAAGGCGCGGGCCATGGTGCAGCAAATCAACAAGGCCGCCGAGAAAGACGAAGCCCGGCCGATCATCTTCGACACCATCGTCAATCAGGACATCCGCGAGATTCTCGCGACCTCCGACGGCTTCATGATCGACATCTTTTCGACCTTCCTCGCCCCGCTGGAGCTGGAGCTTAGTTCACACTCTTCCTATTCGGTGGGCAAATCCCACTCCATCGGGCACAACTCCAATTACATGGAGCGCATCGAGGCGGTCAACTTCGCGCTGGACAACGACGACGGCGCCAGAACCCATTATTACGACAAGGCCGACATCATTCTGGTGGGCGTGTCGCGTTGCGGGAAAACCCCGACCTGCCTGTACATGGCGATGCAATTCGGCATCCGCGCGGCCAATTACCCGCTGACCGAAGACGACATGGAGCGCCTGCAGTTGCCCGCTGCGCTGAAGCTGCACCGCGACAAGCTGTTCGGCCTGACCATCGACCCCGACCGCCTCACCGCGATCCGCCACGAACGCAAACCCAACAGCCGCTATTCCAGCTACGCCCAGTGCGAATTTGAAGTGCGCGAAGTCGAGAGCCTGTTCCGCCGCGAGAACATCCCGAACATCAATTCCACGCATTTTTCGGTCGAGGAAATCTCCGCGAAGGTGTTGGTGGAAAAAGGCGTGGAGCGGCGGTTCAAGTAAGCGCGCAGCCTCAAAACTGTAGGAGCCGGCTTGCTGGCGAACCGACTTCATCACACACCGTTTTCCGTGCCTGACACACCGCATTCGCCAGCAAGCCGGCTCCTACGGATTTCGGTGCTCTATGAAACCGAGTTTTCAGCCGGGCACCCGCACCCATCCTTCCATCAATACCCGCGCGCTGCGGCTCATGATGGCTTTTTTCACGTGCCATTCGCCGTCAACCAGCGAGGCCTCGGCGCCTACGCGCAGGGTGCCGGAGGGGTGGCCGAAACGCACGGCGTTGCGCTCGCCGCCGCCCGCTGCCAGGTTGACCAGCGTGCCCGGAATCGCTGCCGCCGTGCCAATGGCCACCGCCGCAGTGCCCATCATCGCGTGGTGCAGCTTGCCCATGGACATCGCGCGTACCAGCAGATCGGTGTCTTCACGCGTCACTCGCTTGCCGCTGGAAGACAGGTACTCGGCCGGTGCCGCCACGAACGCCACTTTGGGCGTGTGTTGGCGGGTGGCGGCTTCCTCGATCGTGCTAATCAGCCCCATGCGCACGGCACCATAGGCACGAATCGTTTCGAACACGCTCAGGGCCTTCGGGTCGCTGTTGACCGCGTCCTGCAATTCGCTGCCGGTGTAGCCGATATCGCGGGCGTTGACGAAGATGGTCGGGATACCGGCGTTGATCATCGTCGCCTTGAACGTCCCCACGCCCGGCACCTCGAGGTCGTCGACCAGGTTGCCGGTGGGGAACATCGAGCCGCCCGCGCCCTCCTCGTCCGCTGCCGGATCGAGGAATTCCAGCTGCACTTGCGCTGCGGGAAAGGTCACGCCGTCGAGTTCGAAATCGCCGGTTTCCTGCACCGCGCCGTCAGTCATCGGCACATGCGCAATGATGCTTTTGCCGATGTTCGCCTGCCAGATGCGCACCACCGCCACGCCGTTCCGTGGAATGCGAGCCGGGTCGACCAGGCCATTGCTGATGGCGAACGGGCCGACCGCTGCCGACAGATTGCCGCAGTTGCCGCTCCAATCGACAAAGGGCTTATCGATAGCGACCTGGCCGAACAGGTAATCGACGTCGTGATCGGCTTTGTGGCTCTTCGACACGATGACCGTTTTGCTGGTGCTCGACGTCGCCCCGCCCATGCCGTCGATTTGCTTGGCGTACGGGTCAGGACTGCCGATCACCCGCAGCAACAAGGCATCCCGCGCCGAGCCGGGGGATCGCGCCGCCTCAGGCAAGTCGTCCAGGCGGAAGAACACGCCCTTGCTGGTGCCGCCGCGCATATAGGTAGCCGGGATCTTGATCTGTGCTGCAGAGGCCATAACGGCTCCTTTTATATAGACACGCCGGCTCAGGCGACGGCCGAGGATTCGAGGAAGTCCTGGGCGAAGCGTTGCAACACGCCACCGGCTTCATAGATCGACACTTCTTCTCCGGTGTCGAGGCGACAGGTCACCGGCACGTCCACACGCTCGCCATTCTTGCGCTGGATGATCAGCGTCAGAGTGGCGCCCGGCGTACGCGAACCCACTACGTCGTAGGTTTCGCTGCCATCGAGGCCCAGGGTCAGGCGGTTGGTGCCCGGTTTGAATTCCAGCGGCAACACGCCCATGCCCACCAGATTGGTGCGATGAATACGTTCGAAGCCTTCGGCAACGATGACTTCGACACCGGCCAGGCGCACACCTTTCGCGGCCCAGTCACGAGACGAGCCCTGGCCGTAATCGGCACCGGCAATGATGATCAGCGGCTGCTTGCGCGCCATGTAGGTTTCGATGGCCTCCCACATCCGCGTGACCTGGCCTTCCGGCTCGATACGCGCGTAGGAACCCTGCTTGACCTTGCCGTTCTCCACCACCATCTCATTGAACAGCTTGGGGTTGGCAAACGTGGCGCGCTGGGCCGTCAGGTGATCGCCGCGATGGGTGGCGTAGGAGTTGAAGTCTTCTTCGGGCAGGCCCATTTTTTCCAGATACTCGCCGGCCGCGCTGTCGAGCATGATCGCGTTGGACGGCGACAGGTGGTCGGTGGTGATGTTGTCCGGCAGCACCGCCAGCGGACGCATGCCGCGCAGGGTTCGTTCACCGGCGAGAGCGCCTTCCCAATACGGCGGGCGGCGAATGTACGTGCTCATCGGGCGCCAGTCGTACAGCGGCGCGACTTTCGGGCCGGTGTCTTCGTGGATGGCGAACATCGGGATGTACACCTGGCGGAACTGCTCCGGCTTGACCGAGGCTTTCACCACCTGATCAATCTCGGCGTCACTCGGCCACAGATCTTTCAGGCGGATTTCTTCGCCATTCGGGCCGAGGCCCAACACGTCTTTCTCGATGTCGAAACGGATGGTTCCGGCGATGGCGTAGGCCACCACCAGCGGCGGCGAGGCCAGAAACGCCTGCTTGGCGTAAGGGTGAATGCGCCCGTCAAAGTTGCGATTGCCGGACAACACTGCCGTGGCGTACAGGTCGCGGTCGATGATTTCCTGTTGGATCACAGGATCCAGCGCGCCGGACATACCGTTGCACGTGGTGCAGGCGAACGCGACGATGCCGAAACCCAGTTGCTCCAGCTCGCCGGTCAGACCCGCTTCGTCGAGGTACAACGCGACGGTTTTCGAGCCCGGCGCCAGCGATGATTTGACCCACGGTTTGCGCGTCAGTCCCAGGCGGTTGGCATTGCGCGCCAGCAGCCCTGCGGCGATGACATTGCGCGGGTTGCTGGTATTGGTGCAGCTGGTGATGGCGGCGATGATGACCGCGCCGTCCGGCATTTCGCCCGGTGTCTCTTCCCACGCGGCGGCAATGCCTTTGGCTGCCAGGTCGGACGTCGCGACGCGCGCGTGGGGGTTGGACGGCCCCGCCATGTTGCGCACCACGCTGGACAGATCGAAACGCAGCACGCGCTCGTATTCGGCGGTGACCAGGCTGTCGGCCCAAAGCCCGGTGTGGCGGGCGAAGGTCTCGACCAGTTGCACTTGCTGGTCTTCGCGACCGGTCAGCCTGAGGTAGTCGATGGTCTGTTGATCGATGCTGAACATGGCCGCAGTCGCGCCGTATTCGGGAGCCATGTTCGAGATGGTCGCGCGGTCGCCGAGGGTCAGCGCACGGGCACCCTCGCCGTAAAACTCCAGGTACGCGCCAACCACCTTCTGCTGACGCAGGTATTCGGTGAGGGCCAGCACCACGTCGGTGGCGGTGATGCCCGGCTGCGGACGGCCTGACAGTTCGACGCCAATGATGTCCGGCAGGCGCATCCACGACGCGCGACCGAGCATGACGTTCTCGGCTTCGAGGCCGCCAACGCCAATGGCAATCACGCCCAGCGCGTCGACATGGGGCGTGTGACTGTCGGTGCCGACCAGCGTATCCGGGAAGGCGACACCGTTCAGGACCTGCACGACCGGCGACATCCGCTCCAGGTTGATCTGATGCATGATGCCGTTGCCGGGCGGGATCACTTCAACGTTCTTGAACGCCTGTTTGGTCCAGTTGATGAAGTGGAAACGGTCTTCGTTGCGACGGTCTTCGATCGCGCGGTTCTTGCTGAACGCGTCCGGATCGTAGCCCCCGCATTCGACGGCCAGCGAGTGGTCGACGATCAGTTGCACCGGCACCACCGGATTGACCTGAGCGGGGTCGCCGCCCATGTCGGCAATGGCGTCGCGCAGCCCGGCCAGGTCCACCAGCGCGGTCTGGCCGAGGATGTCATGGCAGACCACGCGCGCCGGAAACCACGGAAAGTCGAGATCGCGCTTGCGGTCGATCAGTTGCGTCAGCGAAGCCTTCAACGTCGTCGGGTGGCAACGGCGCACCAGGTTTTCGGCCAGCACGCGGGAGGTGTACGGCAGCGTGGCGTAGGCGCCGGGTTTGATCGCGTCGACCGCCGCGCGGGCGTCGAAGTAATCCAGCGCGGTGCCGGGCAGGGGTTTGCGGTATTCAGTGTTCATCGTCAGGACTCGATCACGGAAAAGTTTCGGGTGGAGAGCCCCGTGGAACTCCCCTTTCCCCATCAACGCTGTTCGATGGGCACGAAGGCGCGCTGTTCGACGCCGATGTATTCGGCGCTCGGTCGGATGATGCGGTTGTTGGCTCGCTGCTCGAAGACGTGGGAGGCCCAGCCGGTCAGGCGCGAGCAGACGAAAATCGGGGTGAACAGCTTGGTCGGGATGCCCATGAAGTGGTACGCCGAGGCATGGTAGAAGTCGGCGTTAGGAAAGAGCTTCTTCTGCTCCCACATGGTCTTGTCGATGGCTTCGGACACGGGGAACAGCACGGTATCGCCCACCTCCTCCGCCAGCTTTTTCGACCAGCCCTTGATCACCTCGTTGCGTGGGTCGTTGTCCTTATAGATCGCGTGGCCAAAACCCATGATCTTGTCCTTGCGCGCCAGCATCGCCAGGGTGCCCTGGGCGGCGTCTTCGGCCGAAGAGAACTTCTGGATCATCTCCATGGCCGCTTCGTTGGCGCCGCCATGCAGAGGCCCGCGCAGGGTGCCGATGGCCGCGGTGATGCAGGAAAACAAGTCCGACAACGTGGAGGCGCAGACCCGCGCAGTGAACGTCGAGGCGTTGAATTCGTGCTCGGCGTAGAGAATCAGCGACACGTCCATGACCTTGCGGTGCAGTTCGCTCGGCGCCTTGTCCAGCAGCAATGTCAGGAAGTGCCCGGCGATCGACACCTCGTCCGTCACGCAGTTGATGCGCTTGCCTTCGTGGCTGAAACGGTACCAGTAGCACATGATCGCCGGGAACGCGGCAAGCAGCCGGTCGGTGGAATCGAGCTGCTGCTCGAAACCGGCTTCGGGTTCGAGATTGCCGAGCATCGAGCAGCCCGTGCGCATCACGTCCATGGGGTGCGCGTCCTGCGGAATGCGCTCCAGCACTTCTTTCAGCGCCTGGGGCAGGTCACGCAGGCCCTGGAGCTTCTTCAGGTAGCCGTCGAGTTGCGTCTGGGTCGGCAGTTCACCGTACAACAGCAGGTACGCGACTTCTTCGAATCGCGCGTCGGCGGCGAGTTCACGCACGTCGTAGCCGCGGTAGGTCAGTCCGGCGCCGGCCTGGCCAACGGTGGACAACGCGGTCTGCCCGGCCACCTGGCCCCGCAGGCCGGCGCCGCTCAATACTTTTGCTTCAGCCATTGCTGTCTCCAGTCTTGTAATTGTGTGGGAATCGGCAATTCATCAGTGCGCGTAGCGACAGCGCTCTTCTACGATTTCTTCTGCGCAAACAGCGCATCGAGCTTCTGCTCGAACGCGTGATAGTCGATGCGCTCATACAGCTCCATGCGGGTCTGCATGGTGTCGACGACATTCTTCTGGGTGCCGTCGCGACGAATCGCGGTGTAGACGTTTTCCGCAGCTTTGTTCATTGCCCGGAACGCCGACAACGGGTAGAGCACCAGCGCCACTTCGGCAGACTTCAGCTCGTCGGTGGTGAACAACGGCGTCGAGCCGAATTCAGTGATGTTGGCGAGGATTGGCGCCTTCACCCGCGAAGCAAACAGCTTGTACATCTCAAGCTCGGTGATGGCTTCCGGAAAGACCATGTCGGCGCCCGCTTCGATGCAAGCGGCGGCGCGGTCCAGGGCCGATTCCAGGCCTTCCACCGCCAGCGCATCGGTGCGCGCCATGATCACGAAGCTGTCGTCGGTTCGCGCATCAACGGCCGCCTTGATCCGGTCGACCATTTCCTGCTGCGAGACGATTTCCTTGCCGGGCCGGTGACCGCAGCGCTTTGCGCCGACCTGGTCTTCGATGTGCATCGCCGCCGCGCCGAACTTGATCATCGACTTCACTGTGCGCGCCACGTTGAACGCCGAGGCACCGAAGCCGGTGTCGACGTCCACCAACAAAGGCAGGTCGCAGACATCGGTGATGCGCCGCACGTCGGTCAGCACGTCATCCAGGCCGGTAATGCCCAGGTCCGGCACGCCCAGCGACCCCGCTGCGACACCGCCGCCGGACAGATAAATCGCCTTAAAGCCGGCACGTTGCGCCAGCAGCGCGTGGTTGGCGTTGATTGCGCCGACCACTTGCAACGGGTGTTCGCTGGCGACGGCGTCACGGAAGCGTTGGCCGGGAGTGGATCGTGTGGTCATTGTTCACCTCGGGCAGTTGCAGCGTGAAAGTGCTGCTCAATGTTGCGTTTGGACGCGGCGATGTGGCGGCGCATCAACAGCTCGGCCAGCTCACCGTCACGTTCGGCGATGGCGTCGAGAATCCGGTGGTGCTCGCTGAACGCCTGGCGCGGACGGTTGGGCGTCGTCGAGAACTGAATGCGGTACATGCGCACGAGTTGGTAGAGGTCATCGCACAGCATCTGGGTCAGCGTGCTGTTGCGCGCGCCCTGGATAATCCGGTAATGAAAGTCGAAGTCGCCTTCCTGCTGGTAGTAGCCGACGCCGGCTTGAAAGGCGGTGTCTCGCTCGTGGGTTTCGAGCACGCGACGCAGCTCATCGACTTCATCGGCGGTCATGCGCTCCGCGGCCAGGCGACAGGCCATGCCTTCCAGGGATTCGCGGATTTCGTAGAGCTCAACCAGTTCGGCATGGCTCAGGGAGACTACGCGAGCACCGACATGGGGGACCCGCACCAGCAGGCGCTGGCCTTCGAGGCGGTGAATGGCCTCGCGCAAGGGCCCGCGGCTGATGCCGTAAGTACGCGCGAGCTCAGGCTCGGAGATCTTGCTGCCGGGCGCGATGTCTCCTTTGACGATGGCCGCCTGGATACGGCGGAACACATTCTCGGACAAGGTCTCGGCATCGAACGACGAAGCAGGGAGGATTTCTGCGGCACCCAACATTGTTGACACCTTTTGACGTAATACCGGCAAATCTAGCGAATAGAGAAGGATTCGTCAAAGCGAAATAGCTGATTGTCGACAATCGTCTAATAGCGACAGCCAGTGACGACACTTCCGACAGTGTGCGTCTGCCACGCCCTTCGCTGGCGCCATAAAAGCTTCATGCTAGAATGCCGGCCGCCTGAAACCCACGCGTGTTGCAGGCGAATTCACAAGCGCGGCGCCCCTGGGTCAAACCAAAAGGGCAATTCGACGTCAAAGCTGCTCCTTTACCTCTTCATCGCGCCTGGACTTATGAGCCGCCACCCTCTTCTCTTCCTTTTATCCCTTTATCTGCCAGGCCTCTTTCTGCCCGGCTTGTGCCTGGCCGCTGAAAAGACCGTGTATGGCCTCAACGAATACGCCGAGCTTGCCGACATCGACCTGCAGGTCGCCGCCAAACTCGACACCGGCGCGAAAACCGCGTCCCTGAGCGCCCGCGACATCAAGCGGTTCAAGCGCAACGGCGAATCCTGGGTGCGTTTTTACCTGGCCATCGACGACGCGCACGAACACCCCATTGAACGCCCCCTGGCCCGTGTCAGCAAAATCAAACGGCGCGCGGGCGACATCGATGCCGATGACGACAAGAAATACACGGCCCGGCCGGTCATCAGCCTGGATGTCTGCATGGGCGCCGCGCTGCGCAACATAGAAGTGAACCTGACCGACCGCAGTGCATTCCAGTACCCGCTTTTGATTGGCTCCGAAGCCCTCAAGCACTTCGACGCGCTGGTCGATCCAGGCCTGAAATACGCAGCGGGCAAGCCTGCCTGCGTCACCCATGCTCAAACCGCAGAGTAATAACATGCGCGCTCTTACCCTCCATCTGAAGATCCTGATCGCGACCCTCGTGACGCTGGGCATCGCCATCACGGCTTATCAGATTCTGGTGCTCGGCATTCCGGTGACCGAAGACGAAACCGACGACCTCTGGAACATCGACGCCAAAGTCGAATTCGTCGGCAACCCGAAGGACAGCGTCAAGGTGCAGATGTACGTACCGCCCCTGTCGCGCGACTACATCAGCCTCAATGAAAGCTTTATCTCCAACAACTATGGCGTGAACGTCAACCGCGCCGACGGCAACCGCAAGGTCACCTGGTCCGCGCGCCGCGCCAGTGGCAATCAGACGCTGTATTACCGGCTGGTACTGACCAAGCGCTACAGCGGCGAAAAGGCCAAGATCAAAGGGCCGATCTTTCGCGACAGCATCGTCGTCGAGGGCCCGGAAAAAATCGCTGCCGACGCGCTGCTCGCGCCGATCCGGCAACACTCCGCCGACGTCGAAACCTTCGTCAGCGAAGCCATCAAGCGTGTCAACAATCTGAGCGACGACAACGTCAAGCTGCTGCTGGCAGGCGACACCTCTGTGCAGAACAAGGCGCGGATCACCGAAACCCTGCTGTCCATTGCCCACGTGCCGGTTGAGAAAGTCCACACCATCCGCTTGGTCGCTGACCAGCCGCAGTCACCCGAACTGTGGCTGCGCAGCTTCAATGGCAAGGACTGGCTCTATTTCAACCCCGAGACCGGTGAGGCGGGCCTGCCCGAGGACCGGCTGCTCTGGTGGATCGGCAACGACAACCTGATCTCCGTCGAGGGTGGCAAGAAGGCCACGGTCAACTTCAGCCTGAACAACAGCGAAATGAACGCGATTCGCCTGGCCAAACTGACCGACGAGAGCACCGACGCCGACTTCCTCGAATACTCGCTGTACAGCCTGCCGCTGCAGACGCAACAGACCTTCATGATCATGGTGATGATCCCCATCGGCGTGCTGGTGATCCTGATCCTGCGCAACCTGGTCGGTCTGCAGACGCTGGGCACTTTCACCCCGGTGCTGATCGCGCTGGCGTTCCGTGAGACCCAACTGGGCTTCGGGATCGTGCTGTTCACCGTCATCACCGCGCTGGGCCTTTCCCTGCGCTCGTACCTTGAGCACCTCAAGCTGCAAATGCTGCCTCGGCTCTCGGTGGTCCTGACGTTTGTGGTGGTGCTGATCGCCGCCATCAGCCTGTTCAGCCACAAGCTGGGGCTTGAGCGCGGGCTCTCGGTGGCGCTGTTCCCGATGGTGATCCTGACCATGACCATCGAACGCCTGTCGATCACCTGGGAAGAACGCGGCGGCGGGCATGCGATGAAAGTCGCCATCGGCACGCTGTTCGCGGCTTCCCTGGCGCACATCATCATGAGCGTTCCGGAGTTCATCTACTTCGTGTTCACCTTCCCGGCGATCCTGCTGATCCTGGTGGGCTTCATGCTGGCCATGGGGCGTTATCGCGGCTATCGGCTGACCGAGCTGATCCGCTTCAAGGCCTTCCTCAAGGAAGACGCCGAGCGGGAACAGCACAAATGATCGGCTGGTGGAAAACCTGGAAGGCGCTGGAAGCCAAGGGGATCATGGGCATCAACCGGCGTAACGCCGACTACGTGCTCAAGTACAACAAGCGCAGCCTCTACCCTATCGTCGATGACAAGATCATCACCAAGGAGCGGGCCATCGCCGCAGGCATACACGTGCCCGAGCTGTACGGGATCATTTCCACCGAAAAGGAAATCGACACGCTGGACACGATCATCAGCGGACGCAGCGATTTCGTCATCAAGCCGGCCAAGGGCGCAGGCGGCGACGGCATCCTGGTCATCGCCGACCGTTTTGAAGAGCGCTTCCGCACGGTCTCGGGGCGCATCATCAGCCACGACGAAATCGAGCATCAGATTTCCAGCATCCTCACCGGGCTGTATTCGCTGGGTGGCCACCGCGATCGCGCGCTGATCGAATACCGGGTCACCCCCGACCAGATTTTCAAAAGCATCAGTTATGAAGGTGTCCCGGATATACGCGTCATCGTGCTGATGGGGTACCCGGTAATGGCCATGCTGCGGCTGCCTACCCGGCAGTCGGGCGGCAAGGCCAACCTGCATCAGGGCGCCATCGGTGTCGGCGTCGACCTGGCAACCGGGCTGACGTTGCGCGGCACCTGGCTGAACAACATCATCAGCAAGCACCCGGATACCGCCAATGCGGTGGACGGTGTGCAGTTGCCGAACTGGGACGGCTTCATGAAGCTGGCGGCAGAGTGCTACGAGCTGTGCGGCCTGGGTTACATCGGCGTCGACATGGTCCTTGATCAGGATCGAGGGCCGCTGATCCTGGAGCTCAACGCGAGGCCGGGGCTCAACATCCAGATCGCCAACGACTGCGGGCTCACCCACCGGACCGTGGCGGTGGAAAAGCGGCTCGAAGAGCTGGCGGCGGAAGGTATCCACGAAAGCCCGGAGGAGCGCGTCGCGTTTGCCCAAGGGGTTTTCGGGCATGTTTGAGCCTTTGTTCGTTGATCACGACATTGGGTGTTTCATGAAAACTTGATGGTGCTTTCTCTGGCCCCTTCCCGGCTGAAGCCGGTCCCACTAGGTACCGCGCGCAGTCAGTGGGACCGGCTTTAGCCGGGAATGCGTCAGGCACCGCGCGCAGTCAGTGGGACCGGCTTTAGCTGGAATGCGTCAGGCACCGCGCGCAGTCAGTGGGACTGGCTTTAGCCGGGAATGCGTCAGGTACCGCGCGCAGTCAGTGGAACTGGCTTTAGCCGGGAATCCGTCAGGCGTTTCACCGCATATCTCAAGCCACAAATGAAGATTCACCCCATGCGACATCCCGCCGCTAGAGAAGCCTCGCTCATCGCTGTATAGTTTTTTACATACCGAAACAACGAGTAACAGATGTTCCCTTCCAAGCTGTATTCCCCTCTGTTGCTCAGCCTGTTGGCGCTGGTGCTGACGGCTTTTTGCGCGCTGTTACTGGGTCGCTATCAGATCTCGGTCCACGACCTCTGCTCGTTCATCGCAACAACGCTGGGCAACGGCGACATGCCCCCGCGGCGCTACGACCTGCTGCACAGCCTGATTGTGGAAGCGCGCCTGCCTCGGGTCATCGCGGCCGTGCTGGTGGGGGCCGGACTCTCGGTCTCGGGCGCGGCGTACCAGGGCGTGTTCCGTAA
The DNA here is from genome assembly GCF_036387035.1 of Pseudomonas sp. Taxonomy (GTDB): domain Bacteria; phylum Pseudomonadota; class Gammaproteobacteria; order Pseudomonadales; family Pseudomonadaceae; genus Aquipseudomonas. The sequence continues at coordinate 19,431 of NZ_DASVUM010000007.1, forward strand.
CCCGCTGGTGTCACCGGGTTTGCTGGGCGTGTTGAGCGGCTGTGCGTTCGGCGCCGCGCTGGGCATTATCTGGCATCTGTCCCACCTGGCCATTGCGCTGCTGGGCTGCCTGACCGGGCTCGTCGCCGTGGCGGTCGGCCTGGGCATCGCCCACATGTTCCAGACGCGCTCGATTCTGTTGCTGGTGCTCGGCGGCATTGTCGCCAATGCCCTATTCACCTCGTTGCTGTCCATCGCCCAGTACCTGGCCGACCCGCTGGACCAGTTGCCGAGCATCGTCTATTGGCTGCTCGGCAGCCTCAGCGCCGTCGACGTCCAGGCGCTGTGGATCATCGGCCCGATTCTCGGCGTGGCAATCGTGCTGCTGTGCCTGAGCGGTCGCGCCATCGATGCGCTGTCGCTGAGTGACGACGAGGCCCTGAGCCTGGGCGTACCGGTCGAGAAAATTCGTGGCGGCCTGATTGTGTTGACCACCCTGATCTGCGCACTCACCGTCAGTCTGGCGGGCATGGTCGGGTGGATCGGCCTGCTGATTCCGCACCTGGCGCGGTTGCTGGTCGGCCCCGGCAATACCCGCCTGCTGCCCCTTAGCGCCTGCCTGGGCGGGGTCTTCCTGCTGGTAGCCGACGGCGTCGCCCGCAGTGTGTCGGCGGGGGAAATCCCCCTCGGCATCATCACCGAGCTGTTCGGCGCGATCGCCTTTGTGCTGGTGCTGCATCGCGTGCGCAAGGGGTGGCTATGAACCGCTTGCAGGCCCGCCAACTGAGCTATCGGATCGGCGACCGCTTGATCCTCGATAACGTCTCGCTGGACATCGCCGGCGGCGACAACATTGCGCTGCTGGGTGCCAACGGTGCCGGAAAAAGCACGTTGATCAAGTTGCTGCTGGGGTTGCTGACGCCCCACTCTGGCGACGTCTCGATCGACGGTCAGCCGATGCGCGCAATGAAGCGCAGGGCCGTGTCCCGGCAGATCGCCTACGTGCCGCAAAGCCACGTGCCGAGCTTTCCGTTTAGCGTCGCCCACATTGTCGGCCAGGGCCGATTGCCCACTGTGGGCCTGGGCCAAGCACCGAGCCGGGAAGATCAGGCTTATGTGCAGCAGGCCTTGACTGACCTGGGCATCCATCACTTGAGTGAGCGGCCGTACACCGAACTGTCCGGTGGCGAGCGCCAGCTCGTGTTGATTGCACGGGCCATGGTCCAGCGGGCCAGCGTCGTCCTTCTCGACGAGCCGGTCACCGGGCTCGACTACGGCCATCAGTTGCGCCTGCTGGCCTTGCTCAAGCGCCTCGCCGCGCAAGGCATCAGCATTCTTTCCAGCAGCCATCGCCCTGAACACGCCCTTGCCTCGGCCAATCGCGTGGTGGTCCTGCACGACGGCCGACTCATCGCCGACGGGGCCCCGCACGATGTCATCGACCGGGCACTCATGGCGCGTCTTTATCACGTTGCCGTCGAGCAGATCGACATCGGCGGCCACCGCTTTTTCATGCCTGCCGAGTGATGTCATGACCCGATCGTTTTCCATCCCCCTGGCGTTCGCGCCGCTGTTGTTCGGCGGTTTCACACAGGTCAGCCTGGCGCAAGAGATGACGCTGGCGCCGCTGGACATCAGCGCCGAACAGTCGATTGCCGATCAGGCCCGGGAGAAATCGGCGACCCTGGGGCCAATGGGTGAACGCCGGCTGCTGGACACGCCCTATTCCGTCAGCGTGCTGTCCTCGGACCTGATTGACAGCCAGCAGCTCAAGAGCTTCAAGGACATCATCCGCTACCTGCCTTCCGTGCAGGCCGACGGCGCCAGGCCGCAAACCCGGGGTCTGCAGGGCAGCGTGGTGCAGAACAGCCGGCTGGACGGCCTGAATGTCGTGTCGACCACCGATTACCCGGCCGAGCAACTCGGCGGCGTCGAAGTGCTGAGCGGGCTGTCGGGCTCGCTGTACGGCCCGGCGAATCCGGCCGGTACGTTCAACCTGCTGTCGAAACGGCCGACCGATTTCACTCGCAATAGGGTCACCTTCGGCATGAGCACGGGGCTTACCTGGCTCAAGGCCGCCGACCTGAGCGGCCCGTTCGACCCGGAGGGCAAGATCAAATACCGCCTGAACGTCGCCGACGAGCAAGGCCACAGCTATGCCCCCGGCAGCACGTTGCGCCGGCAGCTGGTCAGCCTCGCCACGGATTTTCAGATCAGTGACGACAGCGTCATCGAAACCAACGTCAGCCACTACGACTACCTGTCCAGGGGCCTGCCCGGCAAGTTCGCCGTTGCTTCAGGCGTGACGCTCCCTCACGCGCCGGACCCGACCCGCAGCAACCTGGGGCAGAATTACGCCGGCGACAACAACACCACCGACACCGCCAGCGCGCATTTCAAGCACGACTTCGACGGCAACTGGAAATTCGACATCGGCGCGCTTCGGCAGATCGCCGACCGCGAGTCCACCGCTGTCACCAACACCCTGATCAACAACGCCGGTACGTATCGCAGCTCGGTGGCGAGCGCCACCGCCAGCCGCTTCACCCTCAACAGCTATCTGGCCAACCTCAACGGCAGCGTCTACACCGCTGGCATTCGCCATGACCTGACCGTCGGCGTCACCGGCTTTGACTGGGACAACTACAACCCCGTGGCGGGCGGAACGACAACCTTGGGCAGCGCCTCACTGAGCAACCCGGTCGGCTTCGACGAACCGGCCTTCCCCGACTTCACTGATCGTTACCACTCGGCCAATGCCCGTCAGCGCTCGTTCGTGCTGGGCGACACCCTGACGTTCACGCCGAAATGGAGCCTGATGCTCAGCGGCAGCCAGAGTCGCCTGACCGCCGACAACTATTCTCAAGCGGGGGCTCACACCTCCTCCCGTGACTCGGGCATCAGCACGGCAAGCAGCGTGATGTATAAGCCGGTGGACGACCTGACGCTCTACCTGACCTACGCCGACAGCCTGCAACAGGGCGATAGCGCCGCGGCCGGCAGCAGCAACGCCGGGGCGATTCTTTCGCCCTATCGCAGCCGGATGTGGGAGCTGGGCGGCAAATGGGTCGCGCGCGGGGTCAACCTGTCGCTGGCGGCGTTTCAGATCAAGCGCCCCTTCGCCTACACGCAGCCAAATAATCTGTATGCCGTGGCGGGTGATCAGCGCAATCGCGGTGTTGAGTTCCTCGCCGACGGTGACCTGAGCCAACACCTCAAGCTGTTCGGCGGTATCACCTGGCTGGACCCGAAGCTGCTGTCCACCGGCAACGAGAGCACGGAAGACACGCGCATCGTCGGGCTGTCCCGGCTCACCGCCAGCCTGCTGACCGAATACCGCATCGACCGGGTTCCGGGCCTCGCGGTGAACCTGAACGCCCGCTACGCCAGCGCCCGCCCCACCGACGACAGCAACGACCACTGGGTCGGCAGCTACAAAACCTTCGACGCCGGCGCCAGCTACAGCACCCGGTTGATGAAGCGCGACACGGTCTATCGCCTCGAAGTCACCAACCTGGCCAATGAGCGCTACTGGACCAACATCGTCCCGGGCGGGTTGAACGGCTACACCGGTGCCGGACAAGCCAGCGCCACCCCCGCCGCGCCGCGTATGGTGCAGGCGTCGATTCAGGTGGATTTGTGAACGTGCGGCCGCTCGGCCTGCGTGGGTTGCTGGGCAGTCTGCTGCTGGTGAGCCTGAGTGCCGGCGCCGTGGCTGATCCGAGCGATGCCGACCAGAACCTGCAAGTCAACCCGGGGGAATCCAGACAGGTGCAGGACGATGGCGGTCAGCAGGTCAGCATCCCGGTAGCACCCGCGCGCATCGCCGATGGCTGGTACGCCCACCACGTGCTGCTGATGACGCTGGGCGCCGGGCCGCGGATTGTCGCGACGGTCAACCATCCCGCCAGCCAGCCGTGGATGTTCAGGGTTCTTCCCGCGCTCAACCACGCCACCGCCATCGAAGGCACGGCATTCAACGCCGAGACCTTGCTCGCCGAGGACGTCGATCTGGTGTTCACCGCCCTCGGGGATCGTCAGGCCGTGGCCTATCGACAGCTCGGCCTGCCCGTCATGCAGATGGGCTACACCGACCTTGCCGGGCTGAAACGCTCGATGCTCAACACCGCCGACGCTCTTGGCGGTACTGAACCCCACGCGCGGGCCCTCGCCTACAACGCGTTTCTGGATCAACAGCTGGCCGCGGTCAACCAAAGGGTGGCGGGTATCCCGGTGGCGCAGCGGCCCAAAGTGCTGCACATCGCGTCGGTCAATCCGCTGAAGGTGGATGGTGCCAGCACCTTGATCGACGACTGGATAACGATCGCCGGTGGCCGCAATGCCGCGGCCGGACTCAAGGGCAACCTGCAAATCGTCTCGGCGGAGCAATTGCTGGCCTGGCAGCCTGATGTGCTGATTCTTGCCGCGGGCGCGGGCGATCTGGATCAGGCGACGCAAGCGCAGCTGCTGAATCAGCTCGACGCGGTGCGTAACGGGCGCGTCCTGCGCAACCCGGCCGGGGTCTTCCCGTGGGACCGTTATGGCACCGAAGTCGCGCTTCAGGTCGCGTGGGCTGCGCAGCAGCTGCACCCGGCGTTGTTTGCGGACGTGGACATGGCGGCGCAGACGAGGCAGTTCTATCGGCGTTTTTTCGATTACGCGCTGACGCAGGAGGATGCCCGGAGGATTTTGCACGGCGAGCCCCCGGCGACTGCATCCTCCCCCTAGGACTCGACCCGGCGGAAGACTACAATCCCGGTCCTCGCGCACTGACTGATCCACACCTCGCATGCCAACGTGTTCCTTACACCCCTTGCCGTACCTCGCCGACCCTGGCGGTTACTTTTCCCGCGTACGGGCTGCGCCGGGCGCTGTCCTGCTGGACAGCGGTCGCCCGGCGGCGGACCGGGGCCGGTTCGATCTGCTCAGCGCCTGGCCGCTGGAAACCCTGCAGCCCGCGGCGCAAGAATCCGGCGCGGCCTTTACTCAGCGCCTGCGCAAGGCACTCACCGGGCTGGGTGATGCCGGCTTGCCGGAGCACTGCCCGCTGCCGTTCGCCGGCGGACTGATCGGCTATCTGGCGTACGACTTCGGCCGCCTGTTCGAACCGTTGCCCCAGCAGGCCATCGATGACCTGCACCTGTCTGCCGCGCGGCTGGGGCTTTATGCCTGGGCATTGATCAGCGATCACCTGGAACAGACCAGCCAATTGATGTTTCACCCAGGGCTGGGTGACGCCGAACGCCAACGCCTCATCGCGCTGTTCGAGCAACCTTCGGCGCCCCCGGACGCATCGTTCGGGCTGCAAGCGCCCTTCGCGCCGGACATCACGGCCGATCAGTACCAACAGGCCATCGAGCGGATCCATGCCTACATTCAGGCGGGTGATTGCTATCAGGTCAATTTCGCCCAGCGCTTTCGCGCCCGCTTTGTGGGTGATCCGTGGACGGCGTATCAGGCGCTGCGCGTCGCCTGCCCTACGCCGTTCGCCGGGTATCTGCGGTTGGCTGAAGGCGACGCGGTGTTGAGTCTGTCGCCTGAGCGCTTCGTCAAAGTCAGCCAGCGCCAGGTCGAAACCCGGCCCATCAAGGGCACTCGCCCGCGTGGGCGGGATGCCGAAGAAGACGCCGCGTTCGCTCAGGCGCTGCTGGCCAGCGACAAAGACCGCGCCGAGAACCTGATGATCGTCGACTTGCTGCGCAACGACCTGGGCCGGACCTGCCGGATCGGTTCGGTCAAAGTGCCGGAGCTGTTCAGCCTGGAGAGTTACCCCAACGTGCATCACTTGGTCAGCGCTGTGACGGGCGAATTGGCAGACGGTAACGATGCACTGGATTTGGTGGCCGGCAGTTTCCCGGGCGGCTCGATCACCGGGGCGCCGAAAATCCGCGCGATGCAAATCATCGACGAGCTGGAGCCCAGTCGCCGGGCGCTGTACTGCGGGTCGTTGATGTACCTGGACGTGCGCGGCGAAATGGACAGCTCCATCGCCATCCGCAGCCTGCTGGCCAAAGAAGGCCAGATCACCTGCTGGGGCGGCGGCGGCATCGTCGCCGACTCCCGGTGGGAAGCCGAATACCAGGAAACCTTCACCAAAGTGCGGGTGTTGATGGAGACCCTTGAGG
>NZ_DASVUM010000008.1:0-7758 GCF_036387035.1 Pseudomonas sp.
GTGCACGCCTATCGCGGTCTGCTTGAAGGGCCCTTGCAGGCCTCGCAATTGGTTGATCGGGCTAACTTACAGTTCAAGGTCCAGGTGCAGGAGTGGAAGAACGTGCTGTTGCGCGGCAAGCAGCCGGCGGATCGCGACAGGTTCTGGTCGGAGTTTGAAGACCAGGAGCGTGGGGTCCAGGAAAGCCTGGGTCGCCTGAGTGCGTTGAATGGGCTGGATGCGGCCACTAAAGCTCAAGTCGATAAGCTTCGCGACGAGCACCGCACCCTCGGCGGCGCCTACCGCAAGGGCCGTGACGCCTACATCGCCTCGGGTGGCGATGCGGTCGCTGGAGACTTGGCGGTCAAAGGCGTTGGCCGCGACACCAGCGAGCAGATGAACGGGCTGGTGGAAGGCCTTCGCACCCAGAGCGACACACAATCGAAAGTAATCAGTAGCACGGCGGATCGGACCATCCTGATCGGCACGCTGGTGATGCTCGCCTCGGCCTTACTGGTGGGCGTGCTGACACTGTGGATGGTCAACCGCAACATCGTCGGCCCGATCCGCATGCTGATTGAATACGTCGCGCAACTGAGCCAGGGACGCTTCAGTGAGCGTGTGGCCGTCACTCGCCAGGACGAGTTGGGGCGTCTTGCCGTTGCCGCCAATACGCTGCGCGATTTCCTCGCCGACACCTTCACCCGCCTCAAGCGCAGCACCACCGACCTGGACAGTGCCGGCGGCGAGCTCAAGGCGATTGCAGCGCTCATGGCACAGGGCACTCACGAGCAGTTCGAGCGCACCGATCAAGTGGCGACGGCGATGACGGAAATGTCCGCCACCGCCCAGGAAGTCGCCCACCATGCCGCTCAGGCCGCACAGGCCGCTGACGAAGCGGATCGCAGTTCCCAGGACGGCAGCAAGGTCATGGGCGCGACGATTACCGCCATCACCCAGATGCGCACCGAGATCAGCAACACCGCCGACGTCATTCGCCGCCTGGAGAGCGACAGCGGCCGCATCGGCAAGGTGCTGGAAGTGATTCGCGGCATCGCCGAACAGACCAACCTGCTGGCGCTCAACGCAGCCATCGAAGCGGCCCGTGCCGGTGATGCCGGGCGCGGTTTTGCGGTCGTCGCCGATGAAGTGCGCACGCTGGCCCAGCGCACGGCGGCCTCCACCGCGGAGATCAACCAGATCATTAACTCGGTGCAGACCGGCGCGGTGGATGCCGCCCAGGCCATCGAAAGCGGTCAGGCGCGCAGCCAGGAAAGCGTCGATCAAGTTGCGCTGGCAGGCGCCTCGCTGGAGCGCATCACCTCGGCAGTGGAGGCCATCCGCGACATGAACCGCCAGATCGCTACCGCCGCGGAAGAGCAGACCTCCGTGGCAGAGGATATCTCGCGCAACCTGACGGAAATCACTGCCATCGCGATTACCAACCAGAGCAACGTCGAACGCACCCAGACCGCCAGTCAGGATTTGCATGTGCTGTCGGTGGGCTTGAACGACGTGATTTCGCGGTTGAGTGCATAGAACTCGGTTGTTCGCGCCGGCCTCTTCCCGGCTGAAGCCGGTGCTACTGACACAACGCTATCATCTGGTGGGACCGGCTTTAGCCGGGAAAGCGTCAGATGTCACATCGCAACACCGCGAATGCTCATACTGGCCCATTCCCGGCTGAAGCCGGTCCCACTGACACAGCTCGATCACTTTGTGGGACCGGCTTTAGCCGGGAATGCGTCGGATGTCACACCGGGAAATGGATGGTGTTCATACTGGCGTCTTCCCGGCTGAAGCCGGTCCCACTGACACAACGCTATCATCTGGTGGGACCGGCTTTAGCCGGGAAAGCGTCGGATGTCACACCGCAAAATGGATGGCGCGCCTACTGGCCCATTCCCCGCTGAAGCCGGTCCCACTGATACAGCTCGATCACTTTGTGGGACCGGCTTTAGCCGGGAAAGCGTCGGATGTCACACCGCAAAACGGATGGCGCGCCTACTGGCCCATTCCCCGCTGAAGCCGGTCCCACTGACACAACGCGCTCATCTGGTGGGACCGGCTTTAGCCGGGAAGGCGTCGGATGTCACACCGCAAAATGGATGGTGTTCATACTGGCGTTTTCCCGGCTGAAGCCGGTCCCACGAAGACGCCGCCGGCAGCGGGCTTACCCTTGTCGAAACACCAGCGCTTTCAACCCGCCTTCTGCCTCGGCATCCGCGAATTCCGGCGGGTTTTCGAGGCGTTGTTCAAAGCGCAGGCCGGGCGCTTCGCGGGTCACGCCTTCGATGAGGAAGTCCGCGCCCAGCAGCGGATCGTTCATGCACGCCAGCACGGTGCCTTGCGGGGTCAGCAGCTCCGGCAACTGGCGCAGCACCCGTTGATAATCCTTGGTCAGCAGAAAACTGCCCTTCTGAAACGACGGCGGGTCGATGATCACCAGGTCATACGGCCCGGTGCTTTTCACCTTGCCCCACGACTTGAACAACTCGTGCCCCAGAAACGTGACCTTGCTCAGGTCATGGTCGTTCAGGCGGTGGTTGTCGCGGCCGCGACTCAGCGCCGCCCGTGACATGTCCAGATTGACCACATGCTCAGCGCCACCCTCGAGCGCCGCCACTGAAAAGCCGCAGGTGTAGGCAAACAGGTTCAGCACCCGCTTGCCCGCCGCATTGGCCCGCACCCAGTCACGGCCGTAGCGCATGTCGAGGAACAGCCCGGTGTTCTGTTTTTTGCCGAAGTCCACCCGGTAGCGCAGACCGCCCTCTGTCAGCGTCCACTCTTCCAGCACCTCGCCCAGCAGCGCTTCGGTGTGGCTGTCCGGCAGATAACGGTGCTGTAAAAGCAGCGTATGCGCACCGGATTGCCGCCACACCGGCGACTCGATCAGGGTCATCAGGCGCTGCTTCAGGGCTTCCAGCTCAGCGTCCGCTGGCGCCTTGAACAGCGACACCAGCACCACGCCCTCCATCCAGTCGACAGTTAGCTGCTCCAGCCCCAGCCAGCGCCGGCCACGCCCGTGAAACAGGCGGCGGGTCTCGGCGGGCACGGTGGCGAGGGCGGTTTGAAGGTGGGTGTCGAGCAAGTCGAGGGCGTCGGCATTCATCGGTGGGCAGCGGGTCGGCAGTGGAGAGGGCCGGCATTCTAAACCCAATTCCCCGACCAACGACGGCGCGACACCGTCATCCGTCGAGAGACCCGGCCCCAAACCGGCGGATCAGGTCGCCGGCGCACCCTCGGGTTGATCATGGACCACGCCTTCGCCGGTTTCCGGCACGGCCAGCCACAGCAGCACGAAGGCCACGGCGGCAATCGCCGCCAGGGTCAGGAACGCTGCGCTGTAGCCCGCCTCGCGTACCACCAGCCCGGCCAGACCGTTGCTCAGCGCCGCACCCAGGCCAAAGACTGTCGAGATGGCGCCCAGGCTGACATTGAAACGCCCGGTGCCACGGGTCAGGTCCTTGACCACCAGCGGCAACAGCGCGCCAAACGCCCCGGCGCCGATGCCGTCGAGCAATTGCACGCCCACCAGCCAGTACGGGTTGTCGGACAGCACATAAAGCACGCCCCGCAATGGCAGAAAAATGAAGCCTGCGAGCAACAGCGGCTTGCGTCCCCACACGTCGGCTTTGGCGCCCACCAGCCACGCCACCGGCACCATCACCAACTGCGCGGCGACGATGCAGGCGGAGGTCAGCGGTGTGGCGAGGTTGACGTCAATCTGCGAGAGCTTCTGGCTGACAAGGGGCAGCATGGCCGCATTGGCCACGTGAAAAAGCCCGCAGCAGATGGCGAATACCAGCAGCGGCCGGTTATGCAACAACGCCGACCAGCCGCTGGGTTGGTCGTGGGCCTGGGCATGGCTGGGGTCGAAGCCGCGGGCCACGTCATGATCAATCGCCGAGGCGTCGACAAACGCCACAGCGACAATGCTCGCCATGGCCATGAACGCCATCAGGTAGAACACCGCAATCGGCCCGTACAGCCAGGAAAAGCCGCCCGCCAGCAGGGCGGCGCAGGCATTGCCGGCATGGTTCCAGGTTTCGTTGCGCCCGGTTCGGCGGGTAAAGGCCTTCGGACCGGTGATCCCCAGCGAGATGGCCGCAATGGCCGGCGCGAAGACCGAGCCGGCGATGGCGCTGATGCTTTGGGTGATCGCCACCCACGTGAACGAGTGAATGAACGGCAGCACCAGGCACCCGACGGTGACCAGCAAGGCGGCCACGATCACCACCAACCGCTTGCGGGGGGTGCGGTCAATCAGCGCACCCGCCGGCGTCTGGGTGACCAGCGCGGCAATCCCGGCCAGCGTCATCACCAGCCCGATACTGGCCGGGTCCCACTTGTGCACCGCCAGCAGATAGATGGCCAGGTACGGGCCGAGCCCGTCGCGCACGTCCGCCAGAAAGAAGTTGAGGCCGTCCAGAGAACGGTTATTGCGCTGATCGGACGATTTGCTCAAGGGCTGACTCACTCTGGCGGTGCGCAAGCGAAGCGGCTGCGCCATTGCTAGATGACCCGGCGCCGTTGCGTTGGTTCTGCGCACTGTTGCAAGGCAGGTAAGGGACTTTCTTGTCAGGACGTTTGAATCGGGGCGGGCGCAGGCATAAGCTTCGCGCCATTGATAGTGCCTGGACGTGGTTGGTCCGGCGCTCTTCCCGAAAATCCCGATTCAGGAACTGCCATGTCCAGTCTGTTTCCCGCTGCCCGTCCACGCCGTCTGCGCAGCAACGAAAACTTCCGCACGCTGTTTCAGGAAACCGAATTCACCTTGAACGATCTGGTGCTGCCGATCTTCGTCGAGGAAGAAATCGACGACTTCGTGCCGATCAACAGCATGCCCGGCGTGCAGCGCATCCCCGAGTCGAAGCTGGCCCAGGAGGTCGAGCGTTATGCCCGCGCCGGGATCAAGTCGGTCATGACCTTCGGCGTGTCCCACCACCTGGACGCCACCGGCAGCGACACCTGGCAGGAAAACGGGCTGGTCTCGCGGATCTCGCGGACCATCAAGGCCGCCGTGCCGGAAATGATCGTCATGTCCGACACCTGCTTCTGTGAATACACCGACCACGGCCATTGCGGCGTGATGCACGGCGCCCACGTCGACAACGACGCGACCCTCGAAAACCTGGGCAAGCAGGCCGTGATGGCGGCGCGTGCCGGCGCTGACGTCATTGCCCCTTCGGCGGCGATGGACGGCCAGGTAAAAGCGATTCGTGCGGCCCTTGACGCTGCCGGCTTCACCCAGACGCCGATCATGGCGTACTCGACCAAGTTCGCCTCGGCGCTGTACGGACCGTTCCGCGAAGCCGGCGGCTCGGCGCTCAAGGGGGATCGCAAGACTTATCAGATGAACCCGATGAACCGCCGCGAAGCCCTGCGCGAATCGCTGCTGGACGAGGCTGAAGGCGCCGATGCGCTGATGGTCAAGCCGGCCGGTGCCTACCTCGACATCATCCGCGACATCCGCGAAGCCTCCAACCTGCCCCTGGCGGCGTATCAGGTCAGTGGCGAGTACGCGATGATCAAGTTCGGTGCCCAGGCCGGCGCCATCGACGAACACCGCGTAGTGCGCGAGACCCTCGGCGCAATCAAACGCGCGGGCGCTGACCTGATCTTCACCTACTTCGCCATGGACCTGGCACTGAGCGGGATCTGATTGACGGTTCTTCAGCGTGAGGGTCGGCTTGCCCTGTCTTCTGATGGGGCGAAATCCTGCGGGAGCCGGTTGGCCGGCGGATTCGGTGTGTCAGTCCCCGAATTCGGCGCTGATCGACAGGGTTCGCCAGCAAGCCGGCTCCTACGAGTCTGCCTCCATCCAGAGTCAGGTGCGTGCTATCGACGTCGTCCTCACGCCGCCGTTCTGTCCGGGTATCCAGGCTGAATCTGCGCCGCCTGCCAAGCATCCAGCCCTCCGATCAGCGCCTTGCCCCGGATCAGCCCGTGGGCGTGGAGCCTTTCGGCCAGTAGCGCTGCCGACAATTCATTCGGACAAGCGCAATAGAACACCATGTCCACATCCCGCAGGCGTTCGATCCACGGCGCGACGGGTTCTTCAAGGCTGATCGACACGGCCCCCGGGATGCCCTCGACGACCGCGGCATGAAAGCTCGGCCGCACGTCGATGATCACCGGCGCGTCGTCGGTGTCACGCAGGGCCAGCAGCTCGGCAACGGTGATGCGCGGAATCCTCGCCGTGCGGGCCTTGAGCCGACGCCGTTTGGCGTACTTCCAGGCGATGAACAGGCCCAACACCGCCAGCACGCTGACGATGGCGATCGGCAGATAACCGCTGAGCCAGTCGAGCATCGGGATCAGCGCATCACTGAATAGCATGCCCAACAGCAGCGCCGAGCCCGCCCAGATAAACGAACCGGCCAGGGAATAGCGCACGAACACCGGGAGCGGCGTCGCGTTCATACCCGCCACGGTGGTGACCAAGGCACCCGCGCCGGGCAGGAATTTTGACAACAGCATCGCCCGCGGCCCGACGCGCTCATAAACGGTCAGCCCCTGACGAATGCAGGTGTCCTGAGAAAGGGAAATCTTGCAGATGGTCTTCAGCAGCACGCCGCCATACCGCTTGCCGGCCCAGTACCACAGGCCATCGGCAATCAGACAGGCAACCATGGCCACCAGCACGCCGGCACCCAGCAAGGGCTTGCTCTGCATGGCCAGGGCGCCGGTGACGATGAGCGTCGGGTAGGCCGGCACCGGCAGGCCGATCTGCTCCAGCAGCACGTTGACGAACACCAGCAAGAGGCCGTGGCTTTCGTTCAACTGCTGCAGTTCGTTCATGGCGGCGCCTGCCTGAAGGTTGAGGAAGCGAAAAGGGGGGCCAGTACCGTCGCCCGAACAGCCCGTTTGTGTCAACGCTGAATGTGGCCAGTTGAACGGCATCATAGCCCGCGTCGATGGCAGCGATTGGCAGGCGTGATTTCAGTTGGGCGGCGGTGGTCCTTAGAATCAACAGCCTCAGCCATCAATAGACACAGGGAGCATCTCATGGCCATCGAAATCGGAATCAACGAGCAGGACCGTGCACAGATCGTTGAAGGACTGTCGCGACTGCTGTCAGACACCTACGTGCTGTACCTGAAAACCCACAACTTTCACTGGAACGTCACAGGGCCGATGTTCCGCACGCTGCACCTGCTGTTCGAGGAGCAGTACACCGAACTGGCGACGGCGGTGGACGCTGTGGCCGAACGCATTCGTGCCCTGGGCTTCCCGGCGCCGGGCACTTATTCCACCTACGCGCGCTTGTCGTCGATCAAGGAAGAGCCGGGCGTGCCCGCAGCCACTGACATGATTCAGCAATTGGTGGAAGGCCAGGAGGCAGTGGTGCGCACGGCCCGCGAACTGTTCCCGCTGCTGGAAAAAGTCAGCGACGAACCCACCGCCGACCTGCTGACCCAGCGCATGCAAGTCCACGAAAAAGCCGCCTGGATGCTGCGCTCGCTGCTGGAAGGTGAGGGCTTCGTTGCCTGAAGCTGCGTCGCGGCTGAAGGCCCATTCCCGGCTGAAGCCGGTCCCACCGAACGGGCGCGATAGCCTGTGGGATTCCCGGCTAAAGCCGGTCCCACTGAACGCTGCGATCACCTGTTGGGATTCCCGGCTGAAGCCGGTCCCACTGAACGCGTGCGATCACCTGTTGGGATTCCCGGCTGAAGCCGGTCCCACTGAACGCGTGCGATCACCTGTTGGGATTCCCGGCTGAAGCCGGTCCCACTGAACGGGCGCGATCGCCTGTGGGATTCCCGGCTAAAGCCG
>NZ_DASVUM010000009.1:0-3618 GCF_036387035.1 Pseudomonas sp.
ATCTTGCCTTTGCCCTCATCACCCCATTGGGTGCCCAGGACTACGACATTCTTACCCATAACACTTGTCCTCATTCACGCAAACTTGGTGCCGGCGGCGGCCGGCAGGGAAACTCAAGAGGCCAGCGGCACTACCTGCCAACGCTCGCCATGCTGAATCAATTGCCGATCGCAGTCGGCCTCAAGGGCCGCACTCACGTGCTGTCCAGGCAAACCCTGAACGACACGCTGACCTTCACTGCGCAGTTGGCAAACTTGCTGCCAGAGTGCTGCATCGGTGCTGTCCGGCATCCAGACCCCGCCCGTAGGCAGCTGGATTTCGGCGCGCCCCAGTGTCACCAGGGTTTTCAGATCCGTGGAAAAACCGGTTGCTGGACGAGCACGGCCGAAATCGGCGCCGATGTCGTCATAACGGCCGCCCTGGGCAATCGATTGACCGACACCCGGAACGAACACCGCGAACACCACGCCCGTGTGGTAGTGATAACCACGCAACTCGCCCAGATCGAAATACAACGGTAGCTCAGGGAAGCGGGCAGCGAGGCGCTCGGCGATCGTCAACAGATCATCGAGGGCGGCAAGTACTGGCGCAGGCGCATTGGCCAGTCGATCACGGGCCGCTGCCAACACGTCGCGGCCGCCACACAGATCGACCAGCGCACGCAGCATGGTGGCCAGGTCGGTCGGGAGGTTTTCGGTCAGCACAATCACTTCGTCGATAGCCTTGCGTTGCAGGGCATCGAACAGCTGCTGCTCGACCTCGCCCGACAAACCGGCGGCACGCGCCAGACCACGATAGATGCCGACATGGCCCAGGTCCATGTGCACATCCGGCACATCGGCCAGTTGCAACATGGCCAGCATCAAGCTGATGACTTCAACGTCGCTGCTCGGACTAGCGTCACCGTACAACTCCGCACCCAGTTGAATCGGGCTGCGCGAAGAAGACAGCGCACGAGGCTGCGCATGCAGCACGCTGCCGGCATAGCAAAGACGGCTAGGACCCTCGCGACGCAGGGTGTGCGCATCGATGCGCGCCACTTGCGGCGTGATGTCGGCACGGAAACCCATCTGCCGACCCGACTGAGGATCAATCACCTTGAAGGTGCGCAAATCCAGGTCCGAGCCTGCGCCTGTGAGCAGGGATTCGAGGTATTCGATATGAGGGGTGACTACGAATTCGTAGCCCCAGCTCTGGAAGAGATCCAACACCTGACGACGCGCTACTTCTATTCGCGCCGCTTCCGGTGGCAGTACTTCTTCGATGCCATCTGGTAGCAGCCAGCGGTCAACCGTTGCCATTACGCCATTCCCCTATCATCCGGGCGGCTAGCCCTGAGGCAAGCCTTGAGTGAAGCAGACAGTGATCACGTCCTGCGTCCATTCCTGCGGGCACGACAAGCGCCCGAGAATGGCCTTGCAGACCACTGTCCTCGAAAAATCTTGCCACTTCTGTGGCCAATCAATCGTGCAGACGCAAAAAAGCCGGGAATTTCCCGGCTGCCGCATCATACACACGTTTTACCGCATGATCACCCCGCCAGACGGTTTTGCCGCCCGGCGGGTGATTGATGGCCTGTCAGGATTCACCGTACAGGCCACTGGATCACGGCTTGGATTTTTCCAGATAGCGGAAGAAATCGCTGCTCGGGTCCAGAACCATCACGTCGCTCTTGCTCGCGAAGCTTTCACGGTAGGCGCGCAGGCTACGATAGAACGCGTAGAACTCCTGGTCCTGGCCGTAAGCCTTGGAGTAGATCGCGGAAGCTTGAGCATCACCGTCACCACGAGCCTCTTCAGACTCACGATAGGCCTCAGCCAGCAACACACGACGCTGACGATCGGCATCGGCACGAATGCCTTCAGCCAGTTCGTTACCCTTGGCCCGATGCTCGCGTGCTTCACGTTCACGCTCGGTGCTCATGCGCTCGAACACACTGCGATTCACTTCCTTGGGCAAGTCGATGGCCTTGACCCGGACGTCGATAACTTCGATGCCCAGCTCTTTGGTTGCCATCGCATTCAACGATGCGGTGATGTCAGCCATCAGCGCATCGCGCTCACCCGACACAGCTTCGTGCAGGGTGCGCTTGCCGAACTGGTCACGAAGACCGGATTCCAGACGACGGGACAGACGCTCATCAGCGATCTGCTTCAAGCCGGAAGTCGCCGTGTAGAAGCGCTCCGCGTCCTTGACCCGCCATTTGGCATACGCGTCAACCATGACTGCTTTCTTTTCCAGCGTCAGGAAGCGCTGCGTCGGAGCATCCAGCGTCAGCAGGCGACCGTCAAACTTGCGCACCTGGTTCACGTAAGGAATCTTCACATGCAGGCCCGGCTGAACATCAGCCTGAACCACACGCCCGAATTGCAGCATGACTGCACGCTCGGTCTGGGACACGATGTAAAAGCTGTTCCAGGCAACCACCGCCAGCACTACACAAACAATCAGGGCGATCAGCGATTTATTGCTCATCAGCGACTCTCCCTTGTACGCACATCGCGCTGCTGCAACTCGGCGGCACGAGTGCCCACGTCAGTTGCTGCGGCGGCTGCACCGGTAGTCGGGGCAGTGCTGTTACGACCACTCTCGATCATCTTGTCCAGCGGCAGGTAAAGCAGATTGTTCTGCCCCTTGTCGCCGGTCACGAGAACCTTGCTGGTGTTGCTGAACAGTTCCTGCATGGTGTCCAGATACAGACGCTCACGGGTAACTTCCGGGGCCTTGCGGTACTCGGCAACCAGTTTGGTAAAGCGATCAGCCTCACCTTTGGCACGAGAAACCACTTCGTCGCGGTAACCGTTGGCGTCTTCAAGGATGCGCTGGGCCTGACCACGCGCTTCCGGAATCACACCGTTTGCGTAGGTTTCAGCCTGGTTGCGCGAACGCTGCTCGTCTTCACGGGCGCGGATCACGTCGTCGAATGCTTCCTGGACTTCACGTGGCGCAGCGGCACTTTGCACGTTCACCTGAGTGACCGTGATGCCGGTGCGGTACGTGTCGAGGAAGCGTTGCAGACGCTCCTTGATTTCACTGGCCATCAGCTCACGACCTTCAGTCAGCACCTGATCCATGGCCGTGGAACCCACGACATGGCGCAAGGCGCTTTCTGTTGCGTGTTGCAGACTGACTTCAGGCTGATCGACGTTCAGCACGAAATCTCGCAGGTTGGAGATCTTGTATTGCACTGTCAGCGGCACTTCGACGATGTTTTCGTCTTCGGTCAGCATCTGGCCTTGCTTGCTGTAGGCACGCTCGCGCGTTACGTTTTCCATGTACTTGCGATCGAACGGCGGGAAGTAGATGTTCAAACCCGACCCTACGGTTTCGTAGTACTGGCCGAAGCGCAGCACGACGGCCTGCTCCTGCTCATCCACGACATAGATAGCGCTGTAGAGCCAGATCGCGAGAAGCACGACCAGGCCAATGCCGAGCAAGCCAAAGCCACCGCCTTTGCGCGAACTACCGCCACCGCCATCACCGCCAGTACGTTTCTTACCACCGAACAACCCATTCAGGCTTTCCTGCAGCTTACGGAAGGCCTCGTCGAGATCCGGTGGCCCCTTGCGGTCGCCATTCTTGCGCTTACCACCCCAAGGATCCTGATTATTCGAGTTG
>NZ_DASVUM010000010.1:0-31711 GCF_036387035.1 Pseudomonas sp.
CAGATCGTCTTCGCCGGGTTGTGGGGCTTTATCGTGTTCAACCATTCGCCGTCACTCACCGCCCAGGCCGGTATCGCAATCATCTGCCTCAGCGGGCTGGCCGCGGCCTGGCAACAGCGCAAGAAGGGCGGTTGAGGCGCAACAGTGCCGACAAGCCGGCCACGGCCCGCGTGGTTTTGGGGCAGCGTGTAGACATTAGACACGAGCAAGCTCGCTACCCAAATGGGATCTGCATTCAGCCAATGATTTGGGGTGGAGACCGGCCCTGTGGGAGTGAGCTTGCTCATGAAAAAGCCGGTCCATCGGATGCATTTTCCTCGTCTGTACCGACGTCTTCGCGGCTAAAGCAGGTCCCACCGGGGAATATGCCGCCCCAGCATTCGGCTTTCAGTCGGTCACACTGAATGCACGCAATGCTTTTAGTAGGACCGGCTTCAGCCGGGAAGAGGCCAGTGTGTGCGCAGTCAATTTTGGGGTGTGACTGCTGACGCCTTCCCGGTCCCACAGGGGATATGCGGTCGCAGCATTCGGGTTTCAGCCAGTCAGATTGAATGCACGCGATGCTTTTAGTGGGACCGGCTTCAGCCGGGAAGAGGCCAGTGTGTGCGCAGTGAATTTGGGGTGTGACTGCTGACGCCTTCCCGGCTAAAGCCGGTCCCACACAGGCTGTGTGACAACCCGCCACCAAAAATGAACTGCGCGCTCTCACATGAATTTCGCAAATGTTCGTGTGGTTTGCAGACCCAGATTTCACGTAGAAGCGCATTTTGTAGTACGTTTTTTGAGCAGTGCATTGATGCTCAGGGTTTTCACACAGCCTGCACAGGAGAAATACGCGGCTAAAGCAGGTCCCACAGGGAATTTGCGGTCGCAGCATTCGGGTTTCAGTCAGTCAGATTGAATGCACGCGATGTTTTTAGTGGGACCGGCTTCAGCCGGGAAGAGGCCAGTGTGTGCGCAGTCAATTTTGGCATGTGACTGTTGACGCCTTCCCGGCTAAAGCAGGTCCTACAAGGGAATATGCGGTCGCAGCATTCGGGTTTCAGTCATTCACATTGAATGCACGCGATGTTTTTAGTGGGACCGGCTTCAGCCGGGAAGAGGCCAGTGTGTACGCAGTGAATTTGGGGTGTGACTGCTGACGCCTTCCCGGCTAACGCCGGTCCCACAGGAGGGGGATGCGGTTCGCCAGGGGCATGCAGTCCACCTGAGCGCATAAAAAAACGGCCTCCGTTGCGGAGGCCGTTTTTTTGGTTACGCGGACAATCAGGCAACGATGTCAGCTACGTGCAGCTCCTTCACGCCGACCAGCTGGATTTCGAAGTCAGGGGTCGCGTCGGCGTTGACGCTGCCGTAGAGGATCCCGTCGGCGAAACGCAGTTGCCCGGTAGCGTCGTTGCTGTCGAAGGCGTTGCTGCCGATGAAGGTAAATGCATCGATGCCCGGTGTCTGCGGATTGGCGTCCAGTGCGCTGAAGTCGAGCAGGTCACCTTCGACGCTCTTGAAGCCGTTGATCACGTCGCGCAACACACCTACGCCCATGTCGCCGACCGAGTCGAACACATACGTGTCCGCGCCGGTGCCGCCGGTCAGGGTGTCCGTGCCAGCACCGCCAATCAGCCGGTCGTTGCCCGAGCCGCCAATCAGCGTGTCATTGCCGGCACCGCCGTTGAGCACGTTGGCGCCACTGTTGCCCGTCAGGTTGTCGGCGAAGGCGCTGCCGATCAGGTTCTCGACGCTCTTGAGCGTGTCGAGCCCGGAGCCGCCGGTGTTCTGCTGCGCCGACGTCGACAGCGTGGCGGTGATGCCGGACTGCGCACGGTCGTAGGACACCGTGTCGTTGCCGTCGCGCCCGTCGAGCACGTTGTTCCCCAAGCCTGCGAACAGCACGTTGTCCAGTGCGTTACCGATGCCATTGGCCGCATCGCTGCTGTCGATGTACAGGTTTTCGACGTTGTTGGCCAAAGTGAAGGTCGCCAGGGTGCTATGAACGCTGTCGATGCCGCCCACGGCGCGGTCGGCATTGGTTTCGATCACGCTGTCGCCGCTGTTGTCGACGTAGTAGGTGTCGTTGCCGTTGCCACCGCTCATGCTGTCCGCACCACCGGCGCCGTCAATGACGTTGGCCGCCGCGTTGCCGGTAATGAAGTTGCGCAGTTCGTTGCCGTTGCCGTCGATGGCGGAGACGCCGGTGAGCACCAGGTTTTCCAGGTTCGCGCCGAGTGTCCAGCTGACCGATGCCTGCACGGTGTCGATCTGCGACGGCGAATCGCTGCTTTCGGTAACGCTGTCGAAGGCGTTGTCGACGATGTAAATGTCGTTGCCGTCGCCGCCGCTCATGCTGTCGGCGCCCAGGTCGCCGTCCAGCGTGTCGTTGCCGGACGAACCCACCAGCGTGTCGTCCTGATCAGTACCGAAGATCATGCCGCCTTCGTTTTGCGCACCGTCGAAGATAGCCTGCACACTGTTGTTGTCGCTCGGGTCGCCCTTGAAGCCCAGGTCGTCGGCAATGTAGTCGGCCAGACGCTGACCGACGATCTCGGCCGATTCTTCGTGCAGGTGCCAGACGTCGTCGGGGTAAACCAGCGGGTCGACTTCGTGGCGCAGCGGCAGGTCGGTGTAATCCACCGCGATCTTGACGTCGTCACGCTGGGCCGCGATCGCCTCCTGGATGGCGCGGACATAGCCAACGCCCTCTACGATGCCGGCGATCTTCTCTTCCGAAAAGCCGCGAGCCCGGGCCGCGTCCTGGTCGTAGTGACCGGTTTCCATCATGTACACGTTGAAGTTGCCGAATTGCGCGTGCAGGTAATCGAACACCGACAGCGTCGCGGCCTTGTATGCCGCAGCGGCGGCCTCTTTGTCCGAGGCACGGGCGATTTCCTGCGCGGCTTCCTCGCCCTGGCCCCAGATAATGCCCATGGTCACGTTGTCGATCGATTTCAGCTCGGTGAGCTGGTCGTTCAACAAGGCCACCGCGCGCAACAGGGCCGGGCCCGGCTGATCGGTGTCGGTCAGCCACCAGCACAACTTCAGTTCTTCGGCGCCGAGGGTCGACATGCCGTTGACCGTGCTGCCTCCCACCGCGATGTCGATACCGTTGCCGTCAGCGTCGTTGAACTGGCTGCGCACATCGTAGGTGGTGTATTTGCTCAAGCCGTCGACCAGCATCGAGGTGCCGGACTGGTTGTCGTCTTCGGTCATGCGCAGCAGGCGCGCATTGGACTGGCCGAGGGTGGGCAGGAACAGAATTTCCTGGTCCGCCCGCGTGCCGAAAACGAAGTCGTCCGCGGTCAGGGTGTTCAGGTAGTTGCCGCTCAGGGCGATTTCAAAGCGGTGGCCGTCTGCATCCGGCTGGCTGGACTTGATATAGGTCTTGTCGCCGGCCGCGTTCAGGCTCAGGTACAGCGTGCCGTTGCTGCCGTCGCCCAGGCCGAGAAAGCCCAGGGTCGACACATCGATCTTGTCCACGCCGTGGGTGAAATCGTAGATCGTGTCGGTGGCCGTGACGCCACCCGTGTTGTAGTCGCGGTAGCTGTCCTGGACGCTGGTGTAGCGGAAGGTGTCGGCACCGTCGCCGCCATACAGCGAGTCGCGACCTGCGCCGCCGTCGAGAATGTCCGGCCCGGCGCCGGCGCGAAGGGTGTCGTTGCCGCCCAGGCCGAGGATCAGGTCGGCGCCGACCGTGCCCGCGATGGTTTCGCCGTTGTCGGTGCCGGTGATCGTGCTGGCAGGTGCATCGGCGACGGCCAGGGCGAAGCTGTCACTGACTGACGCGCCCGACGGATCGGTCGCTTTGATCAACAACGAGTAATTGCCGGAGGCCGTGCCGGTCGGCGTGCCGCTGAAGGTCAGGCGCGTGCTGTCGAAGCTCAGCCATTCGGGCAGGGCGCTGCCGTCGGCCAGGGTCGCGGTGTAGGTCAGCGCGTCGTTGTTGCCGTCGGAGAAACTGTTGCTGGTCACGGTGTAGGTGAACGGCGAGTTTTCCGTCGCGTTCTGGTCCAGCAGCGGAATCACCACCACCGGCGCCACGTTGCTCGGCACGGTCTGATTGGCGAAGACGAAGTGGCTGGCGTTCAAGCTGCCGGCCAGGTTACCGGCCAGGGACACTTCGAAGCGGTTGCCGCTCGCGTCTGCCACGTTGTCCTTGATGTAGGTGCGGTTGTTGCTGGCGTTGTAGGTCACCTGCAGCGTGCCGTTGGTACCGTTGCCCAGGCCGGTATAACCCAGGCCCGAGAGGTCGATCTTGTCGGCCGTCACGTCGAAATCGAGGATCTGGTCGCTGGCGCTGGTGGTCGCCGTGCGGTAGCTGTCTTGGGTGGAGGTGTAACGGAACACGTCCGACCCCGCGCCACCGGTGAGCTTGTCCGAGCCGGCGCCGCCGATGAGGATGTCGTTGCCATCGCCGCCATTGAGGGTGTCATTGCCGGCGCCGCCGAAGAGCTGGTCGTTGCCGGTGGTGCCCGTCAGGGTGTCGTTGTTCGGCGTGCCGTTGATCACGCCGGGTGTCACGGGCACGTCCCGCACCGCGAGGGTGAAGCTGTCACTGACAGTGGCGTTGCTGGCGTCGCTCGCGGTGATTTTGATCGCGTAGGTGCCGGAGGCTGTGTTGCCCGGTGTACCGCTGAACGTGCGGGTCGCGGCGTCGAAAATCAGCCAGGCCGGCAGGGCGGTGCCATCCGCCAGGGTCGCCGAGTAGCTCAGGGTGTCGTTGTCCGGATCGGTGAAGCTGGTGCCAGGCACCACGTAACTGAACGGCGTGTTCTCGGTGGCGTTCTGGTCCAGCAGCGGGTTGGCGACGACAGGTGCCTGATTGGCGACCGGCGCGGTGGCGAACACGAAGTTGGCGCTGGTCAGCTTGTCCAGATAGTTGCCCACCAGCGCGACTTCGAAGCGGTTGCCGTCGGCATCGGCGTCCAGCGACTTGATGTAGGTCTTGTCGCCGGCGTCGTTGAGCACCGCATAGACAGTGTTGTTCATGCCGTCGGCCAGACCGGTGAAGCCCAGTTTGGACAAGTCGATCTTGTCCGCGGTGACGTCGAAATCGGTGATCACGTCGCCCAGGTTGGCGCCGCCGGCGTTGTAGTTGCGGTAGCTGTCGGTGCGGCTGGAGAACACGAACGTGTCGGCACCGGCGCCGCCACTGAGGGTGTCCTGCCCGGCGCCGCCGTCGAGCCGATCGTCACCGGCACCGCCGGCCAGGCTGTCGTTCCCGCCAAGGCCCAGCAGGGTGTCGGCGGAATCAGTGCCTTGCAGCGAATCATTGCCGGTGGTGCCAGTGAGGGTGCGGTTGAAGATGAAATTGTCGGCGGTCAGCGCGCTGACCAGATTGCCGGCCAGGATCAGTTCGAAGCGATTGCCGTTGGCGTTGGCATCGTAATCCTTGATGTACGTGCGGTCGTTGCTGGCGCTGTAGCTCACCTGCAAGGTGCCGCCACGCCCGTTGCCCAGGCCGGTGAAGCCGAGGCCTGCAAGGTCGATTTTGTCCTGCGTCGGGTCGAAGTCGGTGATGGTGTCGTCGAAGCTGGTGGTCGCGGTGCGATAGCTGTCGGTTTCGCTGGTGAAGCGGAAGATGTCCGCGCCCGCGCCGCCCGTGAGTTTGTCGATCCCGGCGCCGCCGACAAGAATGTCGCTGCCGCCACCACCGTTGACGGTGTCATTGCCTGCGCCGGCGTAGAAGATCTCGTTGGCGTCGCTGCCCAGCAGGGTGTCATTGCCATCGGTGCCCTGAACGGCGACGACGGGCACGGTTGCGCTGACGTAGCTGCCATCGCCATACACCAGCGTGTCGCCTTTGGTGGTGTGGGTGATGGTGTTGCCGATGATGGCGTTGCGGTCGGTGCCGTCTTCGTTGCGTTCGGCCACGCCATAGGTCGACAGCGCGCTGCCATTGATGGTGTTGCCCTGAACGGTGTTATCGCTGCCGTTGTAATACTTGCCCGAAACGCCGTTGGTGTCGTCGTAGGACTGGATGATGATTTCGGGCACGCCGCCGCCCAGCGCGTTGTTGCTCAGGGTGTTGTGGGTGACGTCGACGTTGTTGCTGCCGTAGATGCGCACACCGGCGCTGCTGTTGTCGTGGATGTCGACGCCGCTGAGGGTGACATCGCTGGAGAGCTTGATCAGCACGCCTTCGGCGCCGTTGCCATAGACTTCGCCGCCGGTGATGGTGATGTTGTTGGGCGAAGGAATGTTCTCGCTGCCGCGCTGCACGACGATGCCGCCGCCACCGTTGCCATAGGCGACGTTGTTGGTGAGGCTGAAATCGTGGCTGCTGGTCACCACGTTGAAGCCGTGGCGGTCGTTGTCGTAGGCGATGTTGTTTTCGAAGGTGCTGTCGCTGAGGAAGTCTGCGACGAAGCCGTCCAGGCCGTTGCCGTGGGACACGCTGTTCTTGATGACCATGTTCACGGTCTGTTCGTGCGGGTCGAAGCCGTAACCGGAGCAGTCCTTGATCTCTACGCCGTCGAGCGTAACGTTGGAGTCGTAACCTTCTTTACCGGGAATGTAGCCGTTGAACCAGCCGTCGATCTTGCCGGTGGTGTTGTCCCGGTTACCGTCGATGGTCAGGTTGCTCAGCCCGAAGTCGTGGGTTTCTTCGCCATAGGCGGAGCGGATGACGCCAGTGATTTTCGTGTCCGAGCCGTCGGCCACCTTGATGTTCGACACGCCCATGCCGTCGCCGTACATGTACACATTGCTCTTGAGCATGAGACAGCCGTCAGACGGCTCCTCGCCTCCGGAGACGATGAACGTCCCGGGCGGTACATAGACTTGTCCTCCGCCGGCAGCCGCAGCCGCATCGATTGCTTGTTGAATGGCCGCGGTGTCGTCGGTGACGCCATCTCCTTTGGCGCCAAAATCTTGGACGTTAAAAATCATGTACTTATCTCCGGTCACAGGCTGAGGTCATGCTGTGTGCCAATTTTCAATCGGCTTGCACGCAGGTATGACCTACCGGAACGGAAAAGTTGTGGCCGTACGTCGGGAAACCGTCGTTTTGTGACGACTGGCTCATTTTTACTGGATGTTGCGTCATTGAATTGACGATAGCGGCCTGTGCTTTTCTGGCACTGCACCGGCCGTAAGGGGGAGATGCTTTTGTGTTTTCCATCATTTTAGCGGTGTGACGACCGGCGCCTTCCCGGCTAAAGCCGGTCCCACAGTGTTCGCGTTCAGCCAGTCCCACAATGCTCGGATTCAGCCAGTCCCTCACTGTTCGGTCTCAGCCAGGCCCTCTGGATGTACGCGATGCTTTTTTAGTGGGACCGGCTTTAGCCGGGAAGGGGGCAGTGCGTGCGCCATCGATTTTGTGGTGTGACGACCGACGCCTTCCCGGCTAAAGCCGGTCCCACAGTGTTCGCGTTCAGCCAGTCCCACAGTGCTCGGATTCAGCCAGTCCCACAGTATTCGCGTCCAGCCAGTCCCACAGTGTTCGCGTTTAGCCAGTCCCACAAAGTTCGCGTTCAGCCAGTCCCGCATAATTCGGGTTGAGGCAGTCCCTCTGGATGTACGCGATGCTTTTTTAGTGGGACCGGCTTCAGCCGGGAAGGAGCCAGTGCGTGCGGCATCAATGGCGCGTATTGACGCCAGCGCAGGTCCGGCTGTCCATTGCGCAAGCCTGCAGTGAAGGGGTTCAGGCCACTTCGGCCGGTGCGCAGCGCAGGCAGTCGCGGCCTTCGCCCTTGGCGGTGTAGAGGGCTTTGTCGGCCATGGCGATGAGCGCTTCGGCGCTGGTGTGCGGGGCGCTGGCGACGGCGACACCCAGGCTGATGGTGACTTTGGCGCCGTCGCCCAGCACCGGGTGCGGGACATTCAAGGCGGACACTGCAGCGCGCAAATTTTCCGCCAGTGCCCTGGCCTGGGACGGGTGGGCGTGGGTCATGAGCACGAGGATTTCTTCGCCGCCGAAGCGGAAGGTCAGCGCGTCGGCTTTTTGCGCGGCGCGCTGGATCACGCCACTGAGCAGTCGCAGGCAAGTGTCGCCCTGCAGGTGCCCGTAATTGTCGTTGTAGGATTTGAAGTGGTCGATGTCCAGCAGGATGACCGCCACATTCATCGGCACTTCCCTGGCCCGACCCCACAGGGAGATCAGCACCTCGCCCTGAAAGCGCCGGTTGAACAGTTGCGTCAGCGAGTCGATACGCGCCAGCTCCATCAACTGCGTCTGCAGCAAACGCCCGCGCAATGCGAACAGGTAACTCAAACGACTGCCGTGCTCCAGAAACCACGACGCCATCAACAGCAGCGCCACCGTCGACCCGAACAGCAGCGCGTTGGCCTGCCAGATCTGGGGGCCGGCGAAGTCGGCAATGTAGGTTGTGACCAGCTGAACGGTGAACATGCTTACCATCGAAACCGCCGCGTAGCGCACCGGTAACTGCTGGATCACCGTGCAATACACCATGATCATCAGCATTCCCAACTGATAATGCAGCCGGAACGGGCTCTCGCTGTAGACCATCACCACCAGTGGCAGCACCGAGCACAACACCGTGCCAGTCGCGGCCGCGGTTTCAATGACATGGCGTGAAGTGGTTCGACGAATCAAAATCAATAGAAAGATGAACAGCGGGGTGATCAGACAGACCCGGCCCAGTGCGACGTAGGCAAACATGTCGTTCAGGCTCAGCCAGTCGCTGACCATGAACAGGTTGTAGATCAGGCTGCCGCCCAGGCCCACTGATGTCAGGAAGTGCCGTCGTTGCTCTACCGTTTCGGTCTCGTAGCGACGTTCCAGTTCGGCGCTGAACCGCAAGCCGCGAAAGCCCGACGCAATGGTGCGATCGACTTCGGCAAGCAACTGCGCGTCTTTGGGGTCGGGCCGATCAGGGACGAAGGAAAGCATGTTGCACCAAAAGGGTGAGTAGACCGGACTATGACACCTTAATGATGCCGTAGTGCCATCATTTCGTCGGAACGCTCGTCTCCGGCACTGTTTTAATAACGTGTTCGCGAAAAACGCCCCGGTTTGGGTCAGATTCGGAAACTCCCCACCAGTTGCGTCAAGCGAGACGACTGGCGTTCCAGGTCGGCACAGGCGCGCAGGGTGGCTTGCAGGTTTTCCACGCCTTCCTGGTTGAGGGTGTTGATTTCGGTGATGTCGACGTTGATCGCTTCGACTACCGAGGTTTGCTCTTCGGTGGCCGTGGCGACGGACTGGTTCATCGCGTCAATTTCGCCGATGCGCACGGTCACACTCTCCAGGCTGGTGCCGGCCTGATTGGCAATGCTCACGCTTTCATGGCTCTCGCGTTGGCTGTCGTTCATGATCGCCACCGCTTCACGGGCGCCGTGTTGTAGCTCCTCGATCATTTTCTGAACCTGGCTGGCCGATTCCTGGGTCCGGTGAGCGAGGCTGCGGACTTCGTCAGCCACCACCGCAAACCCGCGCCCGGCTTCCCCGGCACGCGCCGCTTCAATGGCCGCGTTGAGCGCCAGCAGGTTGGTCTGCTGAGAGATACCGGTGATGACTTCCAGAATCTGGCCGATGTTGGCGGTCTTGGTGTTGAGCTGCTCGATCTGCTCGCTGGCGCCGCTGATGCGCGTCGACAGGCGGTTCATCGCCTGAATGTTCTGACCAACCACGGCCTGTCCGCTGGACGCCATGTTGCGGGCGTCGCTGGAATGCCCGGACGCCATGGCGGCGTTCTGCGCAATTTCCTGAGCCGCCGCGCCCAGCTCGTTGATGGCGGCCGCGACACTGCTGGTGCGGTTGGCTTGCTGGTCGGAGTTGAGCATCGAGGAGTTCGACGCGCTGACCACGCGCAGCGCGACTTCGTTGAGCTGCACGGTGGAGGAGGCCACTTCGCGCATCGAGTCGTGGATTCGCTCCACGAACAAGTTGAAGCCGTTGCCCAGATGGCCGAATTCATCCTGGCTGAGGATCGCCAGGCGCTTGGTCAGATCACCTTCGCCTGCGGCGATGTCGTGCATGGCGCGGCCCATAGTGTTCAGCGGGCGCATCAGCACGTTGAGCAAGACGCCCAGCAGCAGGATGATCAGTACGACGGCAATCACCGTGGCGATGATTGCCGAATTACGGAAATCGCCCAGCGCGGCGTAGGCCTGGGCCTTGTCCACGGCGATGCCGACATACCAGTGGACCGAGGGCAGGCCGTTGACGTGGGCGAAGGTGATGACTTCGGTCTTGCCGGCGTGCTCGCTCTCGCTGGTGTCCTGGGACAACCGCGGCGTGGCGTTGGGGTAAACCTCGGCCAGGGTCTTCATCACCAGCGAGGTGTCCGGATGCACAAGAATACGACCGTTGGCGTCGACCAGAAAGGCATGGCCATCGTTCTGCAAGCGCAGGGCGCTGATCATCTTCACCAGCACTTCCAGGCTGAGGTCGCCGCCGGCTACGCCGGTGACGCCGGACGTCCCTTTGACCGGTGTGGCGATCGTCACGATCAAGCCCTTGGTGACTGCGTCCAGGTAGGGTTCGGTCAAGGTGGTCTTGCCGGCCTTAAACGCGTCGGTGTACCACGGCCGCGTGCGCGGATCGTAATCGCCGGGCATGTCGTCCGGCGGCTGCGTCACGAACGAGCCATCGGCTTTACCCAGGTAGATGCTCATGAACGTTGAGATCAGCGTGGGTTGGCCAAGCAGTCGATTGAACACCTCGGGGGAGGGGGACACGGCCGCGCCCTCGGCGACGTTTTCCACCAGCAGGATGCGTCCCGACATCCAGTTCTGGATATTACCGGCAGTGCTTTCGCCCATCTGGTTCAGACTTTCCCTTAACTGAGCCTGGATGGCAGTGCGTTGCAGATAATCGTTATAGAGGGTGAACAAGGTAAACGCGGCGATTACCACCAGCGACGCCGCCAGCAGAATCTTGTGGCTGAATTTCAGGGATTTGGTCATGCCGTACGAGCCTTAAAGGTAGAGCCGGGAAGGATTGCAGTGTGTCTGCCGGTTCTATCGGCGGGCGTCTTGATAGATGAATACCTTCCTGAACGAAACAGGCCCCTGTTTGAGTGGAATCTGACCATCGGTCGAGCGCCCTGCGGAGGACGCGAGGCTGGAGCTCGGCTGCGCAGCACACTCGGCGCAAGGTTGGAGCATCAGCATCAGCAGATGCGCAGGTTGATGCCGGAGTCTCCCTCTGATTGATCAGATTTACTGAGGCTCAGCAGCAGAGATATCCGCTTTTACCGCGCTTCGTTAAGGTCAACAATCGGCTCCTGTCATTTCCCAGCCAAGGACCGAACATGAGCCTCTCGCCGTTCCACCTCGCCATTCCCGTCTACGACCTGGCCGCCGCGCGGCATTTCTATGGTGATGTTTTCGGTCTGCCCGAAGGCCGCTCCAGCGAGCAATGGGTTGACTTCGATTTCTACGGCCATCAGTTGGTCATTCATGAGCACCCGAAAACCACTTCTCAGGAATCGGTGCACTCAAACGCCGTCGATGGGCACGACGTGCCGGTGCCGCATTTCGGCATCATCCTGCAGTGGGAAGAATGGGAAGCGTTGGCCGAACGTCTTCGCGGGCGCGAGACGAAGTTCGTGATCGAACCCTACATTCGCTTCAAAGGCCAGGTGGGCGAGCAGGCCACCATGTTCCTGTTCGATCCGTGCGGCAATGCGCTGGAGTTCAAGGCGTTCAAGGACATGACCCAACTCTTCGCCAAGTAGCCTTCGCACAGCGGCCATTAGCCCGTGAGCCTTGTGCCCATCCGCGGTCAGCGCGCCGGGTGTTCCAATGTTTCGATCAAGCAGCGGCGAAACAGGTCCAGCAGCGGCGTATGCCGCTGCAGGTACTTGGTCACCAGCACAATCTCGCGGAAGAAAGTCATCTCGCCCAGCGCGATGATCCGCACGTCCTCGGCATGCTCCAGCCATAAGCCGGCCATCGGCACCAGCGACACGCCAAGCCCGGCCCGAACCATCTTGACGATGGCATCCAGCTCGTCCAGCTCCAGGGTTTGCTTCACCTCCAGCTTGCGCTCGCGCAGGAACCGGGTGACCCGGCGACCGCCGAACGAACGTTGATCGTAGCGAATGAAAGGATGGTCGCTGAGGATCTGCCGAGGGTCGTCGCCTTGCAGGTCCGAGGGCGTTATCAACACGAACGGCTCCCTGGCGATGACCTCGGCGTGGAGTTCCTTGGGCAGGGCGAACGGCGGCTTGATCATGATCGCCAGGTCGAGCTCGCCGGCATCCACCTGGCTGAGCAGGTTCAGCGAAACCCCGGGGACCAGGCTGACTTCGATAAAAGGCGCCTTGCTGCGCAGCGCCACCAGGGCCTGGGGCAACAGACCGGTCTGCGCGGTGCTGATGGCGCCGATGCGCAGCGCGCCGCGGAAATCATTGGCGCTGTCGGGGCTGCCCATGCGCCCGAACAATTGCAGCATTTCTTCGGCCAGTGCCACAGCGCGCTGCCCGGCGGCGTTGAGGGTGGCGGCGCGGCCGGTGCGGTCGAAGAGGGTGACGCCCAGCGTGTCCTCAAGGTTTTTGATCTGTGCGCTGACCGCCGATTGCGTCAGCCCGACTTCACGTCCCGCCGCGGCAAAGGTGCCCCGCCGCGCGACGCAGACGAAGGTTTTCAACTCTCTGATCATCGTCAGGTCCTGGAGGGGATTGCGCATAAGTGCGGGTCGGCAGCGGATATTACCCAGAGCCGCCGACAAATAAAAATGCCGCCTCAATGGGCGGCATTTTTATTCGCATAACCGTTAACGGTAGCGTTCAAGCCAGTGCGCGTACGGCGCAGGCAGGGTCCACGACGCTTTGTCGACGCCCAGCTCTTTGGCGGCGAAATACGCCCAGTGCGGGTCAGCCAAGTGCGCGCGGCCAATTGAAACGAGGTCCAGCTGACCGTTCTGCACAGCAGCCTGCGCCAGCTTCGGATCGCCAAAGCCCCATGCCGACGTCACGGCAATGTCGGCTTCGCGGCGCACGCGCTCGGCAATCGGGCCCATGAAGGCCGGGCCCCACGGGATGTTGGTCTCTGGAATGGTGAAGCCGACGCTGACGCTCAGCAGATCAAGCCCGCCCGCCTTGAAGCGGCGCGCCAGTTCGATGGACTCGGTCAGGGTCTGCTCATCACGGCCGTCGTACTCGATCACACCGAAGCGCGCGGTCAGCGGCAGGTTTTCCGGCCAGACCTCACGCACGGCCGCGAGGGTTTCCAGCAGGAAGCGGCTGCGGTTGTCAAAGCTGCCGCCGTAGGCATCGGTGCGCTGGTTGGAGTGTTCAGAGAAGAAGCTCTGGCCCAGGTAGCCGTGGGCGAAGTGCAGCTCGATCCACTCGAAGCCGACTTCACGGGCGCGGCGGGCGGCGTCGACGAAGTCCTGTTTGACCCGGGCGATGTCGTCCAGGGTCATTTCCTGAGGGACTTTTGGCAGGTTGGCGCCGAACGCGATAGGCGAGGGCGCAATCGTCTGCCAGCCGCGGGCGTCGTCGGCGGCCATGTGGTCATCGCCTTCCCAGGGACGGTTGGCGCTGGCCTTGCGACCGGCGTGGGCGATCTGGATACCCGGGATCGAGCCGGCTGCCTTGATCGCTTGCACCGCAGGGATGAACGCCTGGGCGTGTGCATCGCTCCAGATACCCGCGCAGCCCGGGGTGATGCGGCCTTCAGGGGATACGGCAGTGGCTTCAACGACCACCAGGCCGGCACCGCCGCGTGCCATGCTCGCC
This sequence comes from Pseudomonas sp., assembly GCF_036387035.1. Lineage (GTDB taxonomy): Bacteria > Pseudomonadota > Gammaproteobacteria > Pseudomonadales > Pseudomonadaceae > Aquipseudomonas. The sequence goes on from NZ_DASVUM010000010.1 coordinate 13,647, forward strand.
AAGTGAACGTGGTGCCAGTCGTTGATGACGCCGTCGTCTGCCACGTACTGACACATCGGAGGAATGGCGATGCGATTGCGCAGGGTCACGTCCTTCAACGTGAAGGGTTCGAACAATGCAGACATGTAAATACTCCTGATGATTGAATTCGCTTGTTCGATAGTATTCGAAATATGGCCAAGGATGAAACCCCTCGCTATGATGGCGGCATGCGCGCCTTCAAACATCCGTTACCTACCGAACTCACACTTGAGCGTTTGCTTTACGCTTTAAGTGACCCCGTGCGGCTTGAAATCGTTCGCTGCCTCTCTTCGGTGGGTGAAGCGACCTGTGGCGAGCTCGACGGCGGGCGGCCCAAGTCCAGCATGTCCCATCACTTCCGGGTGCTGCGCGACGCGGGCCTGGTGCATACGCGCAACATCGGCACCACGCACATGAACTCGCTGCGTACCGATGAGCTGGAGATTCGCTTTCCGGGCTTGCTGCGCAGCGTTCTGGCGCAGGACTGAGCGGGGCGGTTTCAGATGTACGGCGTGCAGCCGAACGACGCTGCAGAGATTTCAACCCAAAGCTCCCGTCCAGAAAAATGGCCCGATCGCAAGATCGGGCCATTTCGTTTTGCGGGGCAAGCCTGACGCTTGGACAGCGCCGATTTTAGCTACTATCGATCCACCGTATTCATTCTCCAGAGACACCCAGATGAACAGCCTTACCGCCGATGACCGAAGCCAGGTCACCCGCGAAGCCACCGTTGAATACTGGAAACACATCACCCCGATTGTGCAGATCGCGTTCGCGATCCATGTGCTGCTGCTCGGTCTGTTCCTGATCGTGGAATTGCCCATGATGTGGATGACCAATGCGCTCAGCGTCATGGCCTACATCGCCTGTCTGCTGGCGATCAAACACCGCTTGTACCGGTGCGCCGGCATGCTCATCTGCATCGAAATCATTGCCCACGCCGCCATTGCCACCTGGGTGCTGGGCTGGGACAGCAACTTTCACTTTTACGTGTTCTGCATCGTGCCGATCATCGCCTTCGGCTTTCATTCATCGCCGGTACGCCGGCGCTGTCTGAGCGCTGCCGTGCTCATTGTCACGGTGGGCGGGTACCTGCTGCGCAACAGAGTGCCGCTGGCCAGCATCAGCGAACAGGCTCAAGACGTGTTCGGCGCGGTCAATGCCCTGACTGCGGCGGCGTTGCTGCTGCACGCCACGGCCCTGTCGGTGCGGTTCAACCTGTCGATGCACATGAACCTTTATCACTCGGCGCACCGCGACAGCCTGACCAATCTCTATACCCGCCGGCGCGTACTGCAGCGCTTGCGTCAGCTGGGCGGGGGCCGCCGGGAGCTCCCTACGGCGATGGTCCTGATCGACATCGACCACTTCAAACAGATCAACGACCAGTACGGTCACGACACGGGTGACGTGGTGCTGCAACAGGTGGCTGAGGTCATTGCCAGCTGCGTGCGCACCACCGACATCGCGGCGCGTTGGGGCGGCGAGGAGTTTCTGGTCTTGATGCCCAACACCCCTTTTGACGACGCCCGGGTGATTGCCGAGCGCATATTGACCCACCTGCGCGAGCAGGCCGGCCTTACACGGCAGGTCAGCGTGACCCTGACGGCGACCCTCGCAGTGGCCATCCTCAAGGACGGTGAAACGTTCCGGGATGCGCTGAACCGGGCCGATCAGCGCTTGTATGAAGGCAAGCAGGAAGGGCGTAATCGGGTGATGCTGGCGCAGTAAGCGTCAGACCGACGCGCTGATCAGCTCCCGTACGCGAGCTGCCAGTGTTTCAATGGCAAAGGGCTTGGTCAGCACATGCATGCCGGGCTCCAGTTGACCCGCACCGATGGCCGCGCTTTCCGCGTAACCGGTGATGAACAGTGTCTTCAGTCCCGGCCGAAAGACACGCGCGGCGTCCGCCATCTGGCGTCCGTTCATGCCGCCCGGCAATCCGACATCGCTGACCAGCATGTCGATCTGCATGTTGGAGCGCAGCAGATTCAGTCCGCTGGCACTGTCCGCCGCCTCGATCACTGTGTAGCCCAGATCCCTGAGCACCTCGGTCACCAGTTCACGCACCGTGGGTTCATCGTCGACAACCAGAATGGTTTCACCCACGCTTTCGTGCGCAGCGGTGGCGGCGGTTTCAGTTGCTTCGTTGAAGCTTGCAGCCCCCTGATGCCGGGGCAGGTACATGCTCAAGGTCGAGCCCTGTCCAACCGTGGAGGCGATGCGCACCTGGCCGCCGGATTGTATCGCGAAGCCGTAAATCATCGACAACCCTAGGCCAGTACCCTGGCCGATCGGCTTGGTCGTGAAGAAGGGGTCGAATGCTTTCGCGATAACGCTCGCCGGCATGCCGGTGCCGGTGTCGGTCACGCTGAGCATCAGGTATTCGCCCTCTGTGACGTCCAGCAGCGCAGCGTCTGCCGCTTCCACGAGCAGATGACTGGTCTCAATGGTGATGCAACCGCCGTCCTGCATGGCGTCCCGGGAATTGATGCAAAGATTGAGCAGCGCGTTCTCAAGCTGGCTTGCATCGACCAGTGCGATGCAGCGATCAGGCGAGCTGACAGTCAGCACCCGAATGCTCGGCCCCACGGTCCGCTGGATCAGCTCGGTCATTCCCTCCACCAGTGCGTTGACTTCGGTGGGCCGGGGATCAAGGGTCTGCCGTCGGGAGAACGCCAGCAGGCGGTGGGTGAGGGCGGCGGCACGCTTGGTCGCGCCCTGCGCCGTCACCAGGTAACGGTCGACCTCCGTCAGGCGACCCTGGGCCATGCGCGAACCGAGCAGCTCCAGTGACCCGGAGATACCTGCCAGCAGATTATTGAAGTCATGGGCAAGCCCTCCGGTGAGTTGACCGACCGCTTCCATCTTCTGCGACTGGCGCAGTTTTTCTTCGGTCTGCATTAACGCAGCGGTGCGCTCGGCCACACGCTGCTCCAGGGTTTCGTTGAGCGCGCGCAACGCAGCGGTGGCCAAGTCCCGTTGGGCTTCGACCGAGCGGCGTTCTTCAACGTCGATCAGCACGCCCGGAAAACTGAGGGGAATGCCTTCCTCGCTCACGTCAACGCGGCCGTTTGCCTCAATCCAGTAGTATTTGCCGTCAGCCCGACGGACCCGGTATTGATGGGCGTAGGCACCGCCGCGACCGATCACTTCGTCGATCGCCTTCATCAGCCCTATACGGTCTTCCGGGTGAACGGTGGCGATCACCTGTTCCAGGCTAAGGCCTTCATGCCCCAGCACCGGGTCGAGCCCAAATGCACGGGCGAAGGCTTCGTCCACCGTAAAGCTGTCGCTGGGCAGGTCCCAGTGCCACGTGCCAAAAATGGCCCCCGCTTCGAGCGCCAGTTGCACGCGCTCGACGTTGGCACGGGCGATCGCCTCGCTCTGGCGCAGGCGCTCTTCGGCATCTCGCCGGTCGGTCACGTCGTTGAAAATGATCGCAATCTGACATTCGGCGGGATCACCCACCGGGACAGCACGCACATCGAACCAGCGCTTAAACGCTTTGGCGTAACTTTCAAAGCTGGCCGGCACCCGCGTCCTGGCAACGCGGCCGTACGTGTCGAACCAGAACTGCTCAAGATCAGGGGCAAACTCGGTCACCCATTTGCCGCGCAGGTTGACGCCGGATTCGCGCTCGAAAGCAGGGTTCGCTTCGACAAACCGATAATCGACCGGGTTGTCGTTTGAATCGAACTTGACCTGGACGATCGCGAACGCGGCTTCCACGGTTTCCAGGATGGTTCTGAAGCGTTCTTCGCTTTGACGAAGCGCTGCTTCAGTGTCGCGAATGGGCGTGAGGTCGAGCATCGCGCCGATCATCCGCAAGGCCACGCCGTCTACGTCACGGATCACGTGCCCACGGTCAAGGACCTGAGCGTAAGTACCGTCCCCCCGGCGAAACCGGTATTCATCGCTCCAGCCGGTCTGCGTGCCGTCTATGACGTGATGGATGGAAGTGAGGATACGGCGCCTGTCCTCGGGGTGGATTTGCGCAATCCACCACTCACCGGTCATGTCGACGCAGGCAAGGGGATGGCCGTAAACACGCTCCAGCGCTTCATTCCACAATACGTGGTTATGTTTCAGGTCCCAGTCCCAGACGGTATCGTTGGTGGCTTTTACCGCCAGCCGGTAGCGGGTTTGGGCGTCATCGAACACCTTCTCGGCAAGCTTTCCCGGGCTGTGATCGCACTGGTCAATTTCAGCGTCGACGGGGAATTCCGGGGATGCGCAAGTGCCGAATATGTCGAGCCGTCTGGCTTCACTCTGCTGCAGCGCTGAGCGCAACTGCATCACTTCGGCCTCAAGTGCTTCCCGGGACAAATGCTTCAAGGTTTCACCTGTGAATGTAGCGAAGATGGGCTGAGGCCGTCAGTACCCTGCGCCGGGCGAGAACCGTGCCCGGCCGTCTGATTCCATTAAGTCGGCGGCCAGCGTTTTACGCTTCATGCTGGCAGAATGCAATTTGGGCTTACATGAGGACTGGGGGACGAACGCAAAGGTTCCGCCCAAGCGGCGCATCAGACCGGCCCGGCAGGCCAAAAGCGCCACCCGACTCATGCCTGAACGCCCTGACCGCGCGTTCAAACGCAGCGCCAGTCGTCGTGCGGATAAATTACCCCAATGAACCGCCGTCCTCGCCCAAATGCCCATTACTCGTGCCTTCTGCATCTTTGCACGGGGGCAATACCGAGTATTCAACGTCAAGGGCGAGGTACCCCTATGCTGCACATTCATTTCGGGGCGGGTCGCCTTGGTCTGGGCCTGGTGGCGCCCATCCTGCGGAGCGAAGGCGCTTCGCTGTTCATTCTCAATCGCGCAGTTTCCGCCGGCAACGTCACCGGTGGCACTTCCGTGGATCCGGCGCGGCGCAATGCGTTGCTGCAGGATCATCCCCGCAAAACATACGTCTTGAAAACACCGGGCGGCGACGGCCAGGTCCGTGAACGGGTGACGTATGACGGATTCTTCACCTACGCGCACAGGGAGGACGTACCGCAGATCGTCAGACACATCCTGGAGCAGAGCCCTCGCGCCAAAGAGGGGGTGGTGGTAACGGCTTCGGTCTTGACCGCGGAGCATTACGAGCCCGTGGTTCAGGCCTTGAACACCCTGAGTGAAGCCAAGGCTGCGGCGGATGATAGGGTGGGCGACCTGTACCTGATCGCTTGCGAAAATACCGTCAGTGCCGCCGAGGTGCTTGAGCATGACCGCTTTTCCGGAATGCTCACCGAGACAACGCGCGCGCATACCCATTGTGTCCACGCGCTGGTGGATCGGGTTTGTGTGGAGCTGGAAGAGGCTGAAGTCGACGGGGTACCAACCTTGGTTGTGATGGCCGAAGAGTACGCCGCGCTTAAACTCAAGGCAGGGCCCGAAAGCGAAGGGCTGGAAAGGTTGCTTCAGGGAACGGGGGCGACCTTCAGTCACCACCTGGAGATCGAGAAAGACATCAAGGGCTGGCTGCTCAATGGTTCCCACTGGTTGATCGCGCTGACCGCCTTTCAGGAAACCAGGGGCAATGCGAACCTCAAGCTCAACGCCTGGTTGGCCGAGCACCCCAACCATCGCCTGTTTGCCGAAGAGGTCATCAGCGAAATGCGCGACGGGGTGGAGGCGTTGTTGCTGGCCGAGCCGCGTTATGCGGCGTTTGTGCATGACGTGAATGTCACGGATTACCTGCACAAGGCAGCGACCGCGATCCTGGCGCGCTTCGAGGCCAACGAGGACACCATCGCGCGCATCCTGGCGCGGTTCCGCGCGCCGACCCCCGACGCCATCAGCACGGTGGAACAGTTCATCGGCCGCTTCCTGAGTCGCATCGAAGGTCCTATCACCGCCTTTGAGCGCAAACATGGGACGCCGCCCGTTTCGACCACCCATAGTTTGTTCAATCTGTTTCGCCTGCAAGCCAACGGCATGTATGTGGATTCGAACCGGAGCGAGGCATCATGAGCCAGATGTCGACAACGCAGCCCAAGCTGCTCCCTGTTGAGGGGCTGATATTTGACTGTGATGGCGTCCTGATCGACAGCGAAACCCTGGTCTGCCGCATTGCCGCCCAGGAGCTCACCGCAATGGGCTACGCCATCACCACCGAACAGGTCATCGCCCGCTTTGCCGGGCGGCCTGACCACGAGATGCGCGCGGAAATCGAGCGTGACTGGGGGCAGCCGCTCCCCGGCGACTATCGCGAGCGAGTCAATGAGCGGACGGTAGACGCCTACGCGACCGAACTGCGCATCATGCCGGGACTTATGCAGGCCCTTGAACAGATTGATGTGCCAGTCGCCGTGGCGTCGAGCAGCTTCCCTGACAAACTGCGGCTGGGCCTGGAGGTCGTGGGCTTGTACGAGCGGTTCATGCCGAACGTAATTAGCGGCACTTTGGTCGCCCATGGCAAGCCACGGCCTGACGTGTTCCTTTTCGCCGCCGGATGGCTGCGCATCAGCCCGATGCGCTGCCTGGTGGTGGAGGACAGTGTGGCGGGGGTGACGGCTGCGGTGGCCGCGGGTATGCACGTGCTGGGCTTCGTCGGCGGCAGTCATTGCGACGAGGGCCATGCCGAGCGCCTGCTGGCGGCCGGCGCCCGTTCGGTGTTCGCCGACATGACCGACCTGCCGCTTCTGTTGCAGAAGCTGCGAGTGGGCGGCTGAAGAGGCAGGCCTCAGTCCCAGGGCAGGGCAAAGTCGGCGCGCCCCGCGTAACGCTCAATGAGCCGGGCATTGGGTTCGTCCACCGTTTCGGCCCACGCCCTGGCCTCGGCGAGGCCACGGCCATAGCGCTGATGACGCTCCACCAGGCGCGTCATCCGCGTAGTGCCGTTCACTGCCACGTACCAGCGGTCATCGAACAGCCCGGCGATCCGTGCCCAAGGGCCTTCGGGCACGAGGAGGTAATTGCCTTCGCTGATGACCAGCCGGACCTCGCGGTCCACCGCAATAGCGTTGGCGATCGGTTCCTCTATCTCCCTGGCAAAATGCGGAACGTAGACGATGTCATCCAGACGCTCCTTGAGCCTCAGCAGGGTCGCCCGGTAGCCGTCCACATCAAAGGTGTCAGGCGCGCCTTTTCGCGCCTGCCGGCCGAGTCGGGCCAGCTCTTGATTGGCCAAGTGATAACCATCCATCGGCACCACGACGGCGGCCGGGCCCACCGCCGCCGCCAGCAGGCGGGCCAGCGTGGACTTGCCGGAGCCGGGCGTGCCCGCGATGCCCAGAAGCACGCGTTCACGGCCCTGCATCAAGATTTCAAGCCGTTCGAGGACGTGGGGGGGAAGCTGCAGGTTAAGCTGTTCCGGGGACATGAGACCTCCGCAGGAAATGAACCGGGCTGGCGACTTATTTATTACGTGGCTGAACGAGGCCAGCCGTGGAAGCAATGCTCACTGCTCACTGCTCCCTTCGAATGATGGAGATCTTGCCGTTGCGCTCCAGGATCGCGTACTTGATTTCATCCAGCGTTTCGATCCCCTGAGCGGAGCGCGCGGCCTCCATAACGTCTGCCTCGACCAAACGTGCTCGACGCAACCGCCAATGCAGCAATTGGCCGTTCTCGACGATGATCGTCGGCTCCCCGTCAATGAGCCGGGACATCCACCTCGACCGTTGTTTGGCCATCGAAAGGCCAACGTCCAGGGCGATCAGGGTCACGATCACCAGCACTGAATTGGTCAATGAAAAGTCATCTCCCAACAGCGCTTGTTGGGTGGCTTCACCAATGATCATCAAAAGCACGAAATCAAAGGTCGTCAGTTCCGCCAGCGAACGCCGGCCGGCGATCTTGATCAGCACCATGAGCGCCACATACATCGCCGCTGCGCGCAATACCGAATCCATAGGGCACCTACGGGAAAATGAATTGATCGAGCGCCAGGCCGCGGCTTGAGGCGGTCGCGATACGGCTGCGGAAAAGCCCCACGCCATTGCTCCGTAGCGAGAGGTAGAGGCTCGCCTGACCCTGGGCGTCGGTCCTGACCCACAGCCGGATACCTTGCGAATCGCCCCTCGCGCGCACGGCCTCGGGAAGCAACGTCTCGACGGTGAAACCCTCCAGCAGCTCGCCTTCCAGTCCCACCTCAACCGTGGAGTCCGGAGCGCCTTTCACCGTGATTTTCATCGGTTCTGTGGAGCCATTACGGTGGAACATTTGGTATTCGACCCTGACCTCGCCAGCCTGACTGCGGACATCTTTGGCGCTGAGTATTCCGCCGGAAAACAGCCCCGCCAGGGCAAGCAAGATCAACAGCACAAGACCGTACCAACCGTAGCGTTCAAACCGCCACACCTTCTGCTGGTAGGCCATGTCCTCGCGAATCGGGTATTCGCGACTGCGCGCCTCAGGCTGCGCTGGATTGTCGTTCATCAGCGTTAACCTCCTTGGGACCGGGATACACAGACCGCTCAGCTCTCATTCATCGCGCGTCATCTTTTTGCGGGACCGGCCCGGCTTGACCGCAAAATACGACCGACTTCATTGCTCGTCTCGTCGTCTTGTCCAGAGATGAGCGGTAGATAAAGCGTGAACGCGAAAGGTTTGCGCCGTTGTTCCAACCCCTCGACAGACGGAGCACTGAACGCTTCGTTCATAAAGGCACGCGGCTCTTCTGTCGCGCCCCTTGAACACTCGCCCGCCCCGGGATGTCCTCCCGTTATCCATGACCAATCGGGGAGGATTCACCATGACGTCTTCAAAAAAGCATCGTGCGCAGAGCGCGACGGGGCAGGGCGGCGACGCGTCGACCGGCGATGTGTCCGAGCTGCTGCGCCAGTATGCCGAGCCGCTGCCAGCTTGGGATTCGCCCGCATTCGGCGAGCTGTTTGACCGTTATGGCGACGCCCGGGTCGTGCTCATCGGCGAGGCGAGCCATGGCACGAGCGATTTTTACCGGACCCGCGCCGCCATCACCCGCCGGTTAATAGAGCAGCATGGCTTTAACATCGTGGCGGTGGAGGCGGACTGGCCGGACGCAGGGCACATCGATCGGGTCGTGCGCGAGTTGACGCCCCACAACCCGCAGGATGAACCGTTCACGCGCTTTCCGACCTGGATGTGGCGCAACACGGACGTGGCCGGGTTCACCGACTGGCTAACCGCTTACAACCGTAAGCTGGAACCTGCCGAGAGGATTGAGTTCCGCGGGCTCGATATCTACAGCCTGCGCAGCTCGATTGGCGAGGTCCTCGGCTACCTGGACCGTACCGACCCTGCGTTGGCCGTCGAGGCGAGGCGGCATTATGGATGCCTCATGCCATGGCAGGACGACCCTGCCGCATACGGGCACTTCGTGGAGCGGCAACGCCAGACGCCGTGCGAAAAGGCCGTGGTCGAACAGCTCAATACGCTGCTCAGTCAGCGAATGCTGACCTTTGCCCTCCATAACGATGCGTTTTTCAACGCCACGCAGAACGCCCGGGTGGTACGTTCGGCTGAACAGTATTACCGCGCCATGTACCGCGGGGGTTCGGCCTCGTGGAACCTGCGCGACCGGCATATGTTCGACACCTTGCAGGCGTTGCTTGAACACCGTGGCGCAGGTGCCAAGGCGGTGGTCTGGGCGCACAACTCGCACATCGGCAACGCGGCCGCCACCGCCATGGGCTGGAATGGCGAGTTTAATATCGGCGAGCTGTGCCGCACCGCCTATGGGCGGGACGCCGTACTGATCGGCATGGCGACCCACACGGGCCAGGTCGCGGCGGCGGATGATTGGGACGGCGAAGTGCGCATCAAGACCGTGCTCCCATCCCGTACCGATAGCTGGGAATACCAGTTCTTGCAGGCCGGTGTGCCCGCGTCGCTGACCGACTGGCGAGCCAGCGACCGCCATACATTGCGTGAGGCATTGTCCGAAACGTTGCTGGAGCGGGCCATCGGCGTGATCTATCGCCCCGAAACCGAGCGCTGGAGCCATTACTTCGAGGCGGTGCTGGCCGAGCAGTTTGACGCGCTGGTCTGGATCGAACAGACCGTGGCGGTGACGCCGTTGGCGACGTCCACACCGCCAGGACCCAGTCATGAGGACGACACCTTCCCTCGGGGCTTGTGAGACGGGTGGGCAAGGCCTGGCTTCCTTACAGCAGGCCGCGCTGAAGCAGCGAAACGGCAGCCGCAGGAACGAATATCGCCACACAGCGTCGATTAGCTACCACAGGCCTGTCGGCTCACGTCGCCCCGACGCTGCTCAGGAGTTTGTATGCAATCGATGGAATCGGCCGTGCTGCTGGCCAGATACCAATTCGCGATCACGATCAGTTTTCATATCGTGCTGGCTGCCTTTTCCATCGGGCTGGCCAATTACTTGATGGTCCTGGAAGGCTTATGGCTGTGGCGTCGCCGTCAGGTCTACATGGACCTGTATCAATTCTGGCTAAAAGTCTTCGCACTGACCGTCGCGGTGGGGACGGCGTCCGGCCTGGTGATGGAATTCGAGTTCGGTACCAACTGGAGCGAGCTGTCCAGGCGCGCCGGCGCCATTCTCGGGCCATTGATGTTCTACGAAGTCATGGTGGCCTTTTTCCTGGAGGCAGGCTTCATTGGCATCATGCTGTTCGGTCGGGAGAAAGTCGGGCCAGGCCTGCATTTTTTCTCGACCTGCGCGGTCGCCGTCGGCTCCCTGTTCAGCGCCTTCTGGATATTGTCCGCCAACTCGTGGATGCATACCCCGGCAGGGTTCAGCATCGACCCCGGTGGACGGTTCGTCCCCACCGACTGGATGCAAATCATCTTCAACCCGTCGTTCCCGTATCGCATGGTCCATATGAGCCTGGCGGCCTTCCTCGGCACGGCCATGCTGGTGGGCGGCGCGGGTGCCTGGCACGTGCTGCGCGACCGTGACAGTGCCCATGGCCGGCTCATGCTGTCGATGGCGCTGTGGATGGCGGCGCTGGTGGGACCGTTGCAGATAGTGGCGGGGGATCTGCACGGCGACAACACGCGCGAGTATCAACCGCAGAAGCTCGCGGCCATGGAGGGTTCCTGGGACCGGCCCGAAGCCGGACAGGGCGAGCCGCTGAGGCTGTTTGCGGTGCCGGACACCGAGCAGCGGCGCAACCATTTCGAGTGGGCGATACCGCACCTGGGGTCATTGTATTTGCGACACGACCTGACCGGTACGATCAAAAGCCTGAATGAATTCCCACCGCAGGATATTCCGCCGGTTCCGGTGGTGTTCTATGCCTTTCGGGTAATGGTCGGCATGGGGATGCTGATCGTGGCGACCGGTATTGCCGGGGTTTTCTTTCGCTGGCGGGGTTCGCTCTACCGGCGCCGATGGCTGCTGCGCTGGACGGTCGTCATGGCGCCGGCCGGTTTCGTCGCGATGCTTTGCGGCTGGGTGGTGACCGAGGTCGGGCGTCAGCCTTTCACGGTCTATGGGTTGATGCGCACCGTGCACAGTCATTCAGGGCAACCGCTGTCTTTCGTGCTGGGCACAACGCTCGCGATTCTGTCGGTTTACCTGCTGGTGTTCGGCCTGGGGCTGTTTTACCTGTTGCGGGCCGTCACGCGTCTGCCCGCCCACGCCGCGCAGGCGGTACGATGATGCGCCGGGCGAGGGGAGCACTCCGTCATGTTTATCGCTGAGGCACTTTTGCCCGATATGGCGGCTGCCGCCATTGCGTTCACCCTGATTACCTATGTCGTGCTCGATGGCACCGACCTGGGCGTCGGCATGCTGTTTGCGACCCGCAAATGCCCCCGGGAGCGGCAAATAATGGCCAACTCCATCCTGCCCATCTGGGATGGCAACGAGACGTGGCTGGTACTTGGCGGTGGCGGGCTGCTGGCGTTGTTTCCGGTCGCGTACAGCCTCATCTTCTCTGCGCTATATATCCCGGTGTTCAGCCTGCTGCTGTCGCTGGTGTTTCGCGCGGTCGCGCTGGAGTTTCGTGCCGATGCGTCGTTGTCCATGAAACGCTGGCTGGACAGGACGCTGATGGCCGGCTCGTTGATGGCGACGCTGTGCCAGGGACTGATCATGGGCTCGGTGTTGCAGGGCATCAAAAATGACGAGGGCAGGTTCACCGGAAACGGCTGGGAATGGTTGAGCCCGTTTCCCCTGGCGTGCGGGCTGGTGATGGTGTGCGGTTATGCGTTGCTTGGCAGTTGTTGGCTGGTGTGGCGCACCGAGGGTCCGCTGCAAAAAGCCGCCAGAGGTCAAGCCCGATGGCTGGGCTGGCTCATGCTGGTGAGCCTGTTCGCCATCGTCATCTGGACGTGCGCGCTGGACCCGGCCTATCGCGTGCGTCTCACCGACGTGCGCTACGCCTTGCCGCTGCTGACCGTTCAAGGCCTTTTGCTCGTTGGCTTTCGCCGGGCGTTTTTCAGCCGACATGAATTTCTGCCGCTGTTTGCCGCGCTTGGCTGGTTCGTGGTGGCGTTCGTCACTGCGATTCTGGCCATGTACCCGCTGATTGTGCCCGCTTCGCTGACAGTCCAGGAGGCTGCGTCGCCCCCGCTGAGCCAGGTTTTCATGCTGTCGGGCTTCGCCGTGCTGGTGCCCGCGACGCTGGCCTACAACACCTATGGCTTCTGGGTGTTCCGGGGCAAGGTCAAAGCCGACCCGCTTTGATGTCAGCCGCTTGCGGCATCGAGACAGCGCGGCAGCACCTCGAATAGCCGAAACTTCCGCCGTTACCCAAAGGTCCAGAAACTACTGCGCACGATTTTCGAAACCTGCCTTGAAGGTGCATGGCGCAATCACTCGATGTGAGGAGACGGTGATGATGACAGTGGGGGTTTTTCTGGTTCAACGCTTGAGCGAGTGGGGCGTAACCCGCATTTACGGCTACCCGGGTGATGGCATCAACGGGGTGTTCGGGGCAATGAACCGTGCGCAGGGAAAGATTGAATTCGTGCAGGCCCGGCATGAAGAAATGGCCGCCTTCATGGCCTCGGCGCACGCCAAGTTCACCGGCGAGCTGGGTGTGTGCATCGCGACTTCAGGCCCGGGCGCATCGCATCTGATCACCGGGCTCTACGACGCACGGCTCGACCACATGCCGGTGCTGGCAATCGTCGGTCAGCAAGCACGCACCGCACTGGGCGGGCACTATCAGCAGGAACTGGACCTGGTCTCGCTGTTCAAGGACGTGGCGGGCGCGTTTGTTCAACAGGCCTCGGCGCCTGCTCAGGTCAGGCATCTGGTTGACCGTGCCATTCGGACCGCAGTGGGCGAGCGACGCGTCACCGCGCTGATCCTGCCCAACGATCTGCAAGAAGCCGAGTACGAGGAGCCCGCCCGGGTTCACGGTTCGGTGTATTCCGGGGTGGGCTACAGCAAACCGAAAGTGGTGCCTTACGAGCACGATCTGCAGCGTGCCGCGGATGTGCTCAATGCGGGCGAAAAGGTTGCGATTCTGGTCGGCGCGGGCGCCCTTGGGGCGACGGATCAGGTCTTCGACATCGCGCAAACGCTCGGCGCCGGTGTCGCGAAAGCATTGCTGGGCAAAGCGGTGTTGCCCGACGATCTGCCTTGGGTGACCGGCAGCATCGGCCTGCTCGGTACGGAACCCAGCTACAAGCTCATGACCGAATGCGACACCTTGCTGATGATTGGCTCCGGCTTCCCTTATTCCGAATTCCTGCCCAAAGAAGGGCAGGCGCGCGGCGTGCAGATCGATTTGCAGCCTGACATGCTGAGCCTGCGTTACCCCATGGAGGTCAACCTGCTGGGCGATGCGGCCGAAACCCTGAAGGCACTGGCGCCGCTGCTGCATCAGAAAAAGCACGGCAAGTGGCGCAAAACGATCGAAGGATGGCGCGCGAGTTGGGACAAGACCCTGGCCAAGCGCGCGCTGATCGAGGCGAACCCGATCAACCCGCAACGGGTGGTGTACGAGCTGTCGCCGCGTCTTCCGGACCATTCGATTATTACCAGTGACTCCGGTTCGTGCGCCAACTGGTTTGCCCGCGATTTGATGATTCGTCCCGGCATGAAGTGCTCGCTCTCCGGCGGGCTGGCGTCCATGGGCGCGGCGGTGCCTTACGCCATAGCGGCGAAATTCGCCTTCCCGGACCGCCCCGTCGTCGCGCTGGTAGGCGACGGGGCGATGCAGATGAACAACATGGCGGAGCTGATCACCGTCGCCAAGTACTGGAAGCAATGGAAAAGCCCACAGTGGATTTGCGCCGTGTTCAACAATGAAGACCTGAACCAGGTCACGTGGGAGCAACGGGTGATGGAAGGCGACCCCAAATTCCCGGCCTCGCAAGACATCCCGGACGTGCTCTACCACCTGTTCGCGACGTCGTTGGGCCTGAAAGGTATTTTTGTCGATCGTGACGATCAGGTCGCCGATGCGTGGGAGCAGGCCTTTGCGGCAGACCGGCCAGTGGTCATCGAATTCAAGACCGACCCTAACGTCCCGCCGCTGCCGCCGCACATCAAGCTGGCGCAAGCGAAAAAGTTCGCCTCAGTGCTGCTGCACGGGGATCCCGACGAGGCCAACGTGATTGTGCAGACCGCGAAGCAGGTTCTGGGCGCTGTGTTGCCGGGTGGCACCAAGACGTAGACGCTCGGCGAACCCCCTAAACATCGTTGAGCGCGGTCCGCACGGAATCGGGCAGCCAGGTCAGCCGCCCGTCACGGGCCAGGTGATAGCGCCTGAGGTCTCTGGCCAGGATCAGCTCGCCGTTGAAGCTTTGTTGCGCCTCAGCGTGGATGTCCGCGATTGAGGGGCTGCGGTCAGGGTTGTCCTGGTACCGCGCGCTGAAGTGGGTCAGCACCAGATTCCTGACGCCGGCCTCTTCAGCGAAGCGCGCAACGGCCGCGGCGGTGCTGTGGCCGTAATTCTCACGGCCTTTGGCCAGCGCTTCGGTGAACGTTGCCTCGTGCACCAGGACGTCAGCATCCCGCGCGACATCCTCGAGCAACTCGGGGGTGTCGTTGTCGCCGCACACGATCACCCGACGCGTCGGCTGGGTGGCTTGCCGGTAATCCTTGGCGATCAGTAAACGCCCCTCGTGCTCTACGTCGTGGCCACGGGCGAGTTCTCCCCACAGCTCGCCACGAGGAATGCCTTGATCCTCCAGGCGCTGCACGTCCAGGCGCACTTCACGGTCGACTTCGTCGAACACATACCCATGGCAGGGCACACGGTGCGAAAGGGCGACTGCGCTGACCCGCAAATGGCCCGCCTCGCAGTGATCGAACGTTTCTGCCGCGTGCAAGCGAATTTCGAAGCCCAGGTGTGACCCGGTGACGCTGAGCCCTTGGAGCACCCAGTCATGCAGCGCCTGCGGCAGGACCACATCGAGCGCTTCGGTGCGCCCCGACATGCTGGCCGTGGTCAACAGGCCGGGCAGGCCGAAGCAGTGATCGCCATGAACATGGGTAATGAAGATCCCGCGCAGCGAATGAAGTGACAGGGAGGTGCGCAGCAGTCGATGCTGCGTCGCCTCGCCACAATCCACCAGGCACCAGTTTTTGCCCGTGGATTCGATCACTGCGGTGCCGCTGACATTGCGGACTCGAGTGGGTACGCCAGCGCTGGTACCGAGAAAGAGTACGTCCACATTTTTCCCCTTTAAAGCGATGCGGAGTTGACGAGCAGGCCGCCTCGATCAGTCGTTTGCCCTGATGCGTTTGCAGCGCACAGCGCGGCGGCCTTGTTCGCCCATTGGCTTATGGTGAATGGACCGCCCGCGATGAAGGGCAATTCCATCGGTGTTGCAGGTATTTCTCAAAACGCATGGCTCGTGGCAGGGCAGGGTCCGCAGGGCTAACGTCGATGGCCCCCGTCGACGTGCTATCAAGCTTTTACGAATCCCGCCGACTTATGCCTTTAGTCGAAGGCAAATAAGAGATCAGAGTATTCAGCCTCAGCTGACTTGAGACCGGCAGCGCCCCTAAAACGTGATGCGGTCGAGTCGCTGCACATTTCTGCGCGAACTTGTCGCCGAGCAGCTTGCTTCACTCTGGGACATCCAACTTTGTGTCCTTCACGCTTTCGCCGTTTCAGTCCCAGGCACTTTATGACCTCCAAGCCAGGCTCTTTCGCAAAACGTATTTACCTCCCCCGGCTCTTGGGGTCTGCGGCCGGGTTCTGGGCCGTATCCGTCGTCCTCAATGACTCCGCCATGCCCGCCTGGGTCTGGATATTGCTGGTGTTTCACGGCTTCATTTGGCCACACGTCGCGTACATGCTTGCCCGCAAGGTGCCTGTGCCTTACCTGGTCGAATGTCGCAACATGATTGTGGAGTCGGCATTCGGAGGGCTGTGGGTCGCGGCCATGCAGTTCAATGCCCTTCCTTGCACCTTGCTGGTGTCCATGTTCTGCATGAACTGCATCGCCGTCGGCGGGCCGCGGCTACTCATCGCAAGCCTGCCGATGATGGCTTCCATCTGCGTTGTGGCCAGCGCTTTTCTCGGCTCCTCGTTTCTCCCTGAAACCCATCACGACCAAGTCTATGCCTGCCTGCCGATGCTCGCCGTCTATCCCATCGCAGTGGCTTGGGCGGCTTATAAGCTAGCCGCAAAGCTTGCAGAGCATAAAAGGCAATTCAAGGAAGCGAGCCGGTTCGACAGCCTGACAGGTCTGCTCAATCAAGGAGCCTGGAAGACCGTCCTGAATGAAGAATTCATGGCGGCTCGTCATCGCGAGCTGCCGAGCACGCTTGCTTTGATCGACATCGATCACTTCAAGGCGATCAACGACACCCATGGCCACCCGGTAGGGGACGAGGTCATTCGCCTCCTCACGGCCACATTGCGCGAGTCGAGTCGGTCGATCGATGTAGCCGGTCGTCTGGGCGGAGATGAATTTGGTCTGGTGCTCAGAAATGCAACAGCCTCGCAGGCCGAGGTAATGCTCTTGCGGCTCAAGCAAAGCATCACTGACGTGTTCACTGCGCAGAGCGATCTGCCAAGGGTTTCGCTGAGTATCGGGGCCGCGCAACTGTCCCGGCCGATGGGTGAGCCCCAGGACTGGCTCGTAGCGGCGGATGCTGCTCTGTACGACGCCAAACGCCAGGGACGCAACCGACTGGTGATCAGCGCACCAGAAGAAGTCGTGGCTCGAGGCTAACGGGCGATCGGGCTGCCATCCGCTGTCTCTGTCACGCCAAACGGAGGCCCCGGCGCGCTGGCTTCGGTTTGATCGCCCTCCTGGGCTTTTTGATAGGCGCCCCCGGACTTGAGGAGACGCATTGGTGCTGGCCCGTAGCGATTCTGCGCCGTCAACGGTATTCAATTTTCGACATTCAGCTCGTGGTATTGGCATCAAAGTAGATCAGGCTCCGCGCGTGTTGGCTGACGGTGATCGCGATCACTTGGCAAATCAGGATGTCGTAAGTATCGACTTCGGTAATTTGGCCCAACCGGCAATCGAACGACACGATCGCTTCGTCCAGCGCGGGAGACCCCGTTTGTCCCTGCAACCCGTTTCCTGCGGCAAAGCGTTCATTCATGGGCGTCTTGCCGCCGAACAGGTCAGAGAGGTTTTGGTGTCCGGGACCGAGTACGTTCACGCACAGCACCTGGTTGCCTTTGAACGTTTCATAGACGGACGCGCTTCGGTTCAGGCAAACCAACAGATTGGGGGCTCGTCGGTGACACTGCTCACCGCCGACGCTGTAAAGCCTGCACGGCCCGCAGGGCCCGGCTGTTCAGGCGTATTGGCCGGTCAGCGACGGCTGTCAGTGGCTCCCTGCCCAGGTCGCAGGACGTCGTGCTTTCCAGGGCAGCGTGCGCTCCAGTTGCGCTGCCAGTTGAAGCAGTAAATCTTCACGGCCGTACCCGGCGCCAAACTGCATGCCGATGGGCAGGCCCGTTGCCGGATCCTGGTCCAGCGGCATGGACATGGCAGGGCATCCGCTGACGTTGAACAGGGCAGTGAAAGGGGAGTGGTCGAACACGCGGTTCATCCAGGCCCGGCCATCAAGTGTCTCCTGGCCTGCGTTGTACTGGCCGAGGCCAGGTGGAAGCGCTGGCAAAGTGGGTGTCAGCAGCACGTCGTAGTCGCTGAACAACTGACCTACGTTCCGAGTGACGATATTGCGCTGGTGCATCGCGCCCAGCAGCTCAGTCGCGCTCAAT
>NZ_DASVUM010000011.1:0-3273 GCF_036387035.1 Pseudomonas sp.
GACGGTGACCGCGGTCAAGCCGCAGTACAGCGAAGAATATTTCGACCTTTATCAACGCTACATCGAACAACGCCACGCCGACGGCGATATGTTTCCACCCAGCCGCGATCAGTTTTCGACGTTTTTGGTGCGTGACCTGCCTTTTTCGCGCTTCTACGAATTTCGCCTCGACGGGCGGCTGGTGGCAGTGGCGGTGACCGACCTGCTGCCCAATGGCCTGTCGGCGGTGTACACCTTCTACGAACCTGCTGAAGAACGCCGCAGCCTGGGGCGCTTTGCGATTCTCTGGCAGATCGGTGAAGCGCTGCGCCTGGAACTGGAGGCGGTGTACCTCGGATACTGGATCAAGAACTGCAAAAAGATGAACTACAAGACCCAATATCGGCCCATTGAGCTGCTGATTAATCAAAGATGGGTCACGCTTAACTAGAACCCCTTGGCTTGAACACCCTTTTTCGGGCACAATGCACGCCGCTTTTGCCTGGCGCAGTTGCACCGGGCCATTCACTGGATACCGAGGGCTTTACTGCATGTCGAAAGAAGACAGCTTCGAAATGGAAGGCACTGTCGTCGACACCCTGCCCAACACCATGTTTCGTGTGGAGTTGGAAAATGGGCACGTCGTAACCGCGCATATATCCGGCAAGATGCGCAAGAACTACATCCGTATTCTTACCGGCGACAAGGTGCGTGTTGAACTGACGCCCTACGACTTGAGCAAAGGGCGCATTACTTACCGCGCCCGTTAAGCAAGTCTTGACAAAAACGCCCGGCATCTGCCGGGCGTTTTTGTTCGTCTGAATTTTGTCGAATGCGAGCGTGTCGCCCACAAAAAACCCCGCGACTCTTGCGAGACGCGGGGCTTTTTCCGGAGCTGCTTTCGGAGCTGCCTTCGGAGCTGCCTTCGAGGCTTAGGCCATTTCGGCCGTGGTCTCGAAATCGAAGGTCATCTCGCCATCCTTGACGTCGATGTGCACAACACCGCCGTGCTCAGCCAGTTCGCCGAACAGGATCTCTTCAGCCAGCGGACGCTTGATCTTGTCCTGAATCAAACGCGCCATTGGTCGAGCACCCATCTGTGCGTCGTACCCACCCGCCGCCAGCCAGCTGCGGGCCGCATCGGTGACTTCGAGCAGGACTCGCTTGTCTTCCAGCTGCGCCTGAAGCTCGGTGAGGAACTTGTCCACCACGCTCTTGATAACCTCGTGACTGAGGCGACCAAATTGGATGATGGTGTCCAGACGGTTGCGGAACTCAGGCGTGAAGCTCTTCTTGATCACTTCCATCGCATCAGACGAGTGGTCCTGATGGGTAAAGCCGATGGATGCACGCGCTGCTGTTTCTGCGCCTGCGTTGGTGGTCATGATCACGATCACGTTGCGGAAGTCAGCCTTGCGCCCGTTGTTGTCGGTCAAAGTCCCGTGATCCATCACTTGCAGCAACAGGTTGAAGACTTCGGGGTGCGCTTTTTCGATCTCATCGAGCAGCAACACGCAATGCGGCTGCTTGGTGATCGCCTCAGTGAGCAAACCACCCTGGTCAAAGCCGACATAGCCTGGAGGCGCACCGATCAAACGCGATACGGTGTGACGCTCCATGTACTCGGACATGTCGAAACGCACCAGCTCGATACCCAACGCCTTGGCCAATTGACGAGCCGCTTCGGTCTTGCCGACACCGGTAGGACCGGCGAACAGGAAGGAACCGACTGGCTTGTCCGGCGACTTCAGGCCCGCACGAGACAATTTGATGGCTGTCGACAGTGAATCGATAGCGGCATCCTGACCAAACACCGTCAGCTTGAGATCGCGCTCAAGATTACGCAGCAGTTCCTTGTCGGAGCTGTTGACGTGTTTAGGCGGAATACGCGCGATTTTCGCGACGATGTCTTCAACTTGCGCCACTTCAATCCGTTTGACGCGCTTCTCGATTGGCTGCAGACGCTGATAGGCACCTGCTTCGTCAATCACGTCGATCGCCTTGTCCGGCATGTGCCGGTCATTGATGTAGCGTGAGGCCAGCTCGGCAGCTGCACGCAGTGCTTCATCGCTGTACTCGATATTGTGGTGCTGCTCGAAACGCCCTTTGAGGCCTCGAAGAATACCGATGGTGTCTTCCACCGACGGCTCAGACACATCGACTTTCTGGAAGCGGCGTGCCAGCGCGCGATCTTTCTCGAAGATGCCACGAAATTCCTGGAACGTCGTGGAACCGATGCAACGGATATCACCCGAGGAAAGCAGCGGTTTGAGCAGATTCGAAGCATCCATCACGCCGCCGGATGCAGCACCGGCACCGATGATGGTGTGGATTTCATCGATAAACAGGATGGCGTGCGGACGTTTTTTCAGCTCATTGAGCAACGCTTTGAAGCGCTTCTCAAAGTCGCCACGGTACTTGGTACCGGCCAGCAATGCGCCGAGATCAAGGGAGTAGACGACGCTGTTGGCGAGCAGATCAGGTACCTGATTGTCGACAATACGCTTGGCCAGGCCTTCGGCGATTGCAGTCTTGCCCACGCCAGCCTCGCCAACCAGCAGCGGGTTGTTTTTCCGGCGTCTGGCGAGGATTTGCGCAACGCGCTCGACCTCAAGCTCACGACCAACCAGCGGGTCGATACGACCCTGGCGTGCCAGTTCGTTGAGGTTGCTGGCATAGGCATCCAGAGGATTGCCTGAAGAAGAAGACTCACCGCCCTCGTCGTCCTGCATATCTTGCTCACCTTCAGAGTGATCGCCGTGCCCAGGCACTTTAGAAATGCCATGCGCGATGTAATTGACAACATCGATGCGTGCAACGCTCTGCTGCTTGAGCAGAAACACTGCCTGGCTTTCCTGCTCACTGAAAATCGCAACCAGCACGTTGGCGCCGGTGACTTCACGCTTGCCGGAACTCTGCACGTGGAAGACAGCACGCTGCAGCACACGCTGGAAACCCAGGGTTGGCTGGGTTTCGCGATCCTCGTCGTGGACCGGGATCAACGGCGTGGTGGAGTCGATGAACTCCTGCAGATCATGCTTGAGCTTATCGAGGTTTGCGCCGCAGGCACGCAGAACAGTGGCGGCAGCCTCATTATCCAATAGAGCCAGCAGGAGGTGCTCGACGGTCATGAATTCATGACGCTTGGAGCGAGCCTCCTTGAAGGCCAGATTGAGGGTGACTTCGAGCTCACGGTTTAACATAGCTTCACCTCATACCCAAGTGGTCGGCGTTTAACCGTCCTTCTCGATCTCACAGAGTAGCGGATGCTGGCTTTCCCTGGCGTATTGGTTC
>NZ_DASVUM010000012.1:0-8240 GCF_036387035.1 Pseudomonas sp.
GTACCCGGAGCAAGAGTGGTTCCAATTGTTAGCAGAGCGGGGCGGCTTCGTGCGCGATTTGATGGCCAAGCCTAAGCTGTTCGTCATCGGCTCGGAAGGTGATCTGAGCCCTCACAAGGAGTGACCTATGACGCTGGAAAATCTGCTGGGTAGAGCAGCGCAACCTGAGCGACTACTCAGGCGATCCGGTCAGCGACGCCATGGCACAAGAATCGGCAGCGTACGCCAGCGCATTTTTGAACGGTTGAGGCTTGGCTGCAAGCTCAGCGTTGATGCGGTTGCTGTCGCTGCTTTTCCGGCTGCAATCGCTGCCCAAAAAGCAGCACCCCTCACTTCCCTCCGGTCACGCCCTTCACCACTTGAGCATGGGCCTTGGCATCCTTGGCCAGGGAGATCACGTTCACCATGGCCGTGCGCTTGCCGTAGGCGGCGGTGATCGTCGTGCTTAGCACTCGGCCACCGTCTACGCTGCCCGAGATATCCAGCTGACGCATGCCGAGGCCTTTTCGTACGATCTTCTTTTCGCTCAGCTTCTTGAAATCCTTGTAGCTCGACTGCTGCTGTTGCAGCGTGTCGGCGATGATGCCGTCCAGGGTTTGCTTGTCGTTGGCGCCGACTTTCTGGTCGTTGGGCAGTGGAGTTTCGGTGATGATCACCACGCGCTTGGCCTGTTTGTTCATGTACAACGAACCCGTTACGCCCGCGGCCCTCGCCTTGGCATCAATCTCCTCCATCGGCCCTTTGACGTAGTCCTTGGGCAAGGTGAAGACGAACTTTCCGCCGAGCATTGCGACCTTTTGCGTAGGGGGCTTGGGGGCGGGTTTGGCTTTGGTCGCGGCCTGCGCGCCAACCATGCCCAGGCATGAGGCCAAGGCCGTACAGACCAGCAAGGTTCTCAAACTGAACAAGCGCATTCCGACCACTCCTGGGGCTGATTCCTACATAGGTCCGGCATTTTGCCTGAGGGTGGAGGCAGGTTGATAGTCGCGGGGGCGCTGGAGTGAGAGGGCTGGCTGAAGTGGGTCCTACTGGCTAAACGCGGTGTCCTTGTGGGACCGGCTTCAGCCGGGAAGAGGCCAGTGTGTTCGCCACGAGATTTGCAGTGTGACGCCCAATGCATTCCCGGCTAAAGCCGGTCCCACTGAGGAAATGCGGCGTTCTTGTCCCACTGGGTAAACGCGGGGTCCCACTGGGGAGATGCGGTGCTCTTGTCCCACTGGGTGGACGCGGGGTCCTTGTGGGACCGGCTTCAGCCGGGAAGAGGCCGGTGTGTTCGCCACGGGATTTGCAGTGTGACGCCTAATGCATTCCCGGCTAAAGCCGGTCCTACAGGGGATATGCGGTGCTCTTGTCCTACTGGGTGAACGCGGTGTCCTGGTGGGACCGGCTTTAGCCGGGAAGAGGCCCGTTCAAGCGCCGCGGATTTCCATCCGCACATTGGCTTTGCGGGGCAATGGTGTACATTGAATTCAAAATACAATAAGCACAGGAGACAGCCATGACCCATGACCCATGCCACTGATCGCACCTTGCAAGTCCCTTTCGCCGGTCCCACCTTGCTGGGCACGCCACTGCTCAATAAAGGCACAGCGTTCAGCCTTGACGAGCGTGAAGCCCTTGCGCTGCAAGGTCTGCTTCCGGAACGCGTCGAAACCATCGAACAGCAGGCGAGCCGCGCTTATCACCAGTACCAGGCCTGCACCACCGATCTCGACAAGCACATCCTGCTGCGCTCGATCCAGGATTCCAACGAAACGCTGTTCTACCGCGTCGTCGACGACCACCTCGACGAGATGCTGCCGATCATTTACACGCCCACCGTTGGCAAGGTCTGCCAGGAATTCTCACGCATCTA
The DNA here is from genome assembly GCF_036387035.1 of Pseudomonas sp. Classification (GTDB taxonomy): domain Bacteria; phylum Pseudomonadota; class Gammaproteobacteria; order Pseudomonadales; family Pseudomonadaceae; genus Aquipseudomonas. The sequence continues at coordinate 1,856 of NZ_DASVUM010000012.1, forward strand.
CCGCAGCCACCGTGGCGTGTTCATCAGCATCGTCGACAAGGACCGCATCGACGAAATACTTAATAACGTCACCAAGGACAACGTCAAAGTCATCGTCGTGAGTGACTGCGAGCGCATCCTTGGCCTGGGCGATCAGGGCGTCGGAGGTATGGGCATTCCCATCGGCAAGCTGTCGTTGTACACGGCCTGCGGTGGCATCAGCCCGGCGTACACCTTGCCGGTGGTGCTTGATGTAGGCACCAACAACCCGGCGTTGCTCGCCGATCCGCTGTACTTCGGCCGGGGGCAGGCGCGTGTGCGTGGCGCTGAATATGATGCGTTCGTGCAGGCATTCGTGGAGGGTGTGCAGCGCCGTTGGCCGGACGCCATTTTGCAGTTCGAAGACTTTGCCCTGACGAACGCCATGCCGTTGCTGGCGCGCTTTCGCGATCAACTCTGCTGCTTCAACGATGACATCCAGGGCACCGCCGCCGTCACCGTTGGCACGCTGCTGGCCGCCTGCAAGATGAAGGGCCAGCGCCTGTCCGAACAGACGGTCGCCTTTGTCGGCGCTGGGTCAGCGGGTTGTGGGATCGCCGAGCAGATCATCGACGCCATGCAGCTCGAAGGGTTGAGCGAAGCCCAGGCCCGCAGCCAGGTGTTTCTGCTCAACAGCAAAGGCTTGCTCACCGACCGCCAGCCGGACCTCTACGATTTCCAGCAGCGCCTGGCTCACTCCAGCGCATCGTTGAAAGACTGGGATTTCAGCGCCGACTGGCCGTCGCTGCACGAAGTGGTCAGCAACGCCAAGCCTACCGTGCTGATTGGCGTGTCGGGCAAGTCCGGGTTGTTCACCCAGCAGATCATCGAGACGATGCACAGCCACTGCCCGCAGCCGATTATCATGCCGCTGTCCAACCCGACCTCGCAGATCGAAGCGCACCCCAAAGACATTCTGCAATGGACCAACGGGCAGGCGCTGGTGGCCACGGGCAGTCCGTTCCTGCCCATCGAGGTGCTGGGCAAAACCTTCCCCATCGCCCAATGCAATAACTCCTACATCTTCCCCGGCATTGGCCTCGGCGCCATCGCCAGCAGAGCGACCCGCGTCACAGACGGCATGCTGATGGCGTCGGCTCAGGCGCTGGCTGAGTGCGCCGCGTCAGGGCAGATGTTGCCGCCGTTGCGCGATGTTCAGACGGTCAGCAAGCGCATCGCGTTTGCGGTGGGCATGGCGGCCCAGCGCGACGGTGTGGCCCCGCCGCAATCGGAAGAGGCTTTGTCAGCGGCCATCGAGAAAGACTTCTGGCAGCCCGTGTATCGGTCGTACGTCCGCCGTCCTGACTAAGCCGGCATCATCAAAAAACCCGCCAAATCGGCGGGTTTTTTTTACCCAAAGTGAAGTCAGGCCAATGTCAACGAAACCGCCGGCAGCCCGTCGATCTGTCCCACCACCTCTGCCATGCCCTGCGCGAAATGCATGCCGGTAAAAGAACCCGTGGTGATCACAAAGTCCTCGGGCAGCGGCAGGCCATTGAGGGTGTGATGGTTGACCAGCCACGGCAAGAGCCGACGCGGATCACCGGCGGGGTTGGCCACCGTTGAAGGCACGATGCTTTCACCATTCACCGTGAACGAAAGCGTCGGTTGAACGAAGGGAAAGGACGCGTCGTAAGGGATGAAATCACCCACGACCAACGCGCCATGGTTGAGCAGGTCGGCCAATTGCGTCAGCGGTTCGATCTTCGGCCAGGCCGCGAACCGGCTGGAGACCACTTCAATGGACGCCGCCATCTCGCCGATGCCGGCCATCACTTCCTCATCGCTGTAGGCCTCATCCCGAGGGCTGAAGGTGCGGTTGAGGCGAAAGGCGATTTCCAGCTCCAGCCCCACTGGCGGATAAACGCTGCGATCCAGTGTGCCCGTGGACGGGAACAGGCAGTCTCGGGGCAGCGGCGAGCCCTGAATCGGCCCGTCCGGGGATTTCGAGCCGACCTTCCAGCCCCCTGCATCAACCCCACGCAAGCGCAGAATCTTCTGTTGCGTGAGGTACGCCGCCTCGCGATCAGGCGGGTTCAGCTCGAAGTCCAGCTCGCCCAACAGACTGTGCGCGTTCTGCGCCTCGACGATCAGCTGCGCCAGGCGCGAAGGTGGGGTGTCTGTGTCCAAAAGGGTTCTCCGTAAAGGGCTTGATTAAGGTTGCCGGCTGAAGCGTGCAGATGAGTGAACCGACCGAAGCCGGCTCGCCTCCTGCTTATTTACTGACCACCGGCGCAGGTTCCGCACCCGGTGTTAAAGGTGCAGCCGGTTTCGCGTATTCAAATTTGTTCTGCGGCTTCATGCGGAATGAAAGGACCACGCCGATGGCCAACAGAATAATGCTGACCAGAAACGGCAGCTGCCAGTTGCCGAACTTGTCGATCAACAGACCGGCGGCCACCGGGCTGACGATGGCGGCCATGGCCGATCCGGTGTTCATCATGCCGCTGGCGGTGCCGCAATGGTCGGGCGCGATGTCCATGGGAATCGCCCACATCGGGCCGATGGTCATTTCCGAGAAGAAAAACCCGATCGCCAGACACGCCAGAGAAATGTGCATGTCCTTGGTGAACATCAGCGGCACCAGGGAGAGCAGCGTCAATCCCAGACACACGGCGACCATCAGGCTGCGTGCCTTGTTCAGGTCCTTGGTGCGCGTATAAATGCGGTCGCTGACGATGCCGCCCAAGGTGTCGCCGACCACGCCGCCGAAGAACACCGTGGACGCGAAAATCGCCGTGCCTTTCAAGTCCAGGCCCATGTTCATGAAGTACATCGGCACCCAGCTGAGCAGCAGCCACAACGTCCAGCCGTAGCAGAAGTACACGATCGTGACAGGGGCCATACGCTTGAATAGGCGACCCCAGGGCAGCACAACGTTGGATTTCACTTTTGGCGGCGGCAGGGTGTCCAGTTCCTGTTTCGAGATGCGCGGGTGGTCTTTCGGGTGTTCGGTAAACACCACCATCCACAAGATCACCCAGACGAAGCTGGTGGCCGCGCAGACATAAAACGATTCGCGCCAACCGTAGGTGGCCATCACCGCGATCATCGCTGCGGGTGCCAGCGCGTTGCCGAGCCGGGCGAAGGCGTGGGTGATGCCTTGGGCGAAGCCGCGTTTCTCTTTAGGAATCCAGCGGGACATCGCCGCCGTTGCTGCCGGGAACGTGGCGCCCTCGCCGAGACCGAGGAGGATCCGCGCAACAATCAGCGAGACAAACCCACCAGCCAGCCCCGTCAGCACCGTGGCGCTGGCCCAGATCAGTCCGCACACCACCAGCGTTCGCTTGGCGCCGAACCGGTCGCTGACCCAGCCGCCGATGATTTGAAAGATCAGATAGGGGTACGCGAAGGCCGAGAAGACGATGCCGATCTCGGTTTTGCTCAAGTTAAATTCTTTACCGAAACCGACCGCGGCGGTGCTCACATTGACGCGGTCCAGGTAGGTGATGAAATACATGGCGCACAGCATGAACAGCACCACCGTGGTGGGGCGCAGACGTAAAAACTTCATGTGCTATCTCCAGTTTCTTATTGTGTTCGCAGACAACGCGACGATTCGGGATAGTTCGGGACAGTCTTGGGGCGTTCGGGACAGTGGTGTAAACCTGAAGCGGGTCATGCAGCTGCGGCCATTGCCGCAGCCAAAGGGGCGTCAGTCGCGTCGCAGCGGCACCGATTGCCCTCCCAGGTAATCCATGGCCGCCAGCACACCGCTGGACCGCAGCTTCACGCCGGCCATTTGCAGCCCCATTTCGCAGCCGGTGAGGGTCGCCATCAGCATCAGGTCGTTGCAGTCACCCAAGTGGCCAATGCGAAACATGCGGCCTTTCATCTTGCCCAGGCCGGTACCCAGGGACATGTCGAAGCGCTCGTAAATGGTCTTGCGCAGCAGATCAGCGTCGACACCTTCGGGCGTCATCACGCCGGTGAGTACCGGGCTGTGCAGGTTCGGGTCAGCGCACTGAATCTCCAGGCCCCAGGCCGTCACCGCGGTGCGGCAGGCCTTGGCCAGACGGTTGTGACGGGTGAACACGTTGTCCAGGCCTTCGCCGAGGATCATGTCCAGCGCCTCGGACAATCCGTACAACAAGTTGGTGTTCGGCGTGTAGGGCCAGTAACCGGTCTTGTTCATCTCGATGATTTCGTCCCACGCCCAGAAACTGCGCGGCAAACCGGCGCGCTTGCTCGCTTCAATGGCTTTGGGAGACAGGGCGTTGAAGCTGATGCCTGGCGGCAGCATCAGGCCCTTCTGCGAACCGGAAACCGTGACGTCCACGCCCCACTCATCATGACGATAGTCGGCGGAGGCCAGCCCGGAGATGGTGTCGACCAACAGCAGGGCAGGGTGACCGGCTGCATCGATCGCCTTGCGCACCGACGCGATGTCGGAGGTCACGCCGGTGCTGGTTTCGTTGTGCACGACGCACACCGCCTTGATGCGATGCATGCTGTCCGCCCGCAGGTGGTCTTCGATCATTTGCGCATCAACGCCACCGCGCCAGCCTTCGATGCCCGGCCGACCGATGAACTGCGGCTTGAGGCCGAGACTGAGGGCCATCTTCTGCCACAGCGTGGCGAAATGGCCGGTCTCGAACATCAACACCTCGTCACCCGAACTCAAGGTGTTGCACAGCGCCGCTTCCCAGGCGCCGGTTCCTGACGCCGGATAGATCACCACCGGATGCACGGTCTTGAAGATCTGCTTGATGCCGTCCAGCACCTTAAGCCCCAGCGCGCCGAACTCGGGGCCACGGTGGTCAATGGTGGGATAACTCATCGCGCGCAGGATGCGATCCGGAACAGGGCTGGGCCCTGGGATCTGCAAGAAATGACGGCCGGCTGGGTGGAAATCGAGCTTCAGCATCGGTGACTCCTTGTTTTTTATAATTTGGTATTTTGAATTCAAAATTAACCTAGCACAGGGATGAGCTGTGTCAAACGGCCCAATTACGCTAGTCTTCCCAGCGAACTGGAGCATTTTCGAATAAGGGCTCGGTGCCAGAGCGGGTCCGATAAGGATTTTGTATGCAAAATTTTGAAGATCTAACCGACCAACCGCGTGAAAAACCGACTCCGGGACTGCTTCCCAAAGTCGAACGCCAGCGCCTGCACGACATCGTCATCGATCACCTGCGCGGCTTCATCACTGAGGGCGTGCTCGCACCGGGCACCAAGCTCAACGAACGCGAGTTGTGCGAAACTCTCGGCATCTCCCGCACCCCCCTGCGTGAAGCCTTGAAAGTGCTGGCCGTGGAGGGCTTGATCGAAATCAACCCCAACCGTGGCGCGAGCGTCGCGCGCATGTCGGAGCTGGAGATCCGCGAAACCTTCGAACTGATGAGTGGCATCGAAGCCTTCGCCGGAGAGCTGGCCTGTGAGCGGATCACGGTTCAGGAAATCGAAGAGATCAAGGCGCTGCACTACGCCATGGTGGTCAGCAAGAACCAGAACGACCTGCCGGGTTACTACCAGCGCAACCGCGCCATCCACGACCTGATCAACCTTGCCGCGCGCAACTCGGCGCTGCGTCAGGTCTACCTGTCGCTGAACCGGCGCATCCACGCATTACGTTTTCTGTCCAACCATCAGGCCCCGAAATGGGACCGCGCCTTGCACGACCACGAAGAAATGATCGAGGCCCTGCAAGCCCGGGACGGCAAGCGCCTGAGCAGCATCCTGCGCCACCACCTGCTGGAGAAACGCGATGCCCTGATGCTGCTGGTCAGGGATGAATCCGAGCACCCGGACTCCATTCGTCGCTGACTGACCGTTGATTGGCCATCAAGGAGGCTGCCCACCATGCCCGGTGATCTCGATGCATTGCTGGCCGCCTGCGCCGACCAATTGCGTGGCCCGCGCGCTGACACGGCGTATATAGCAGGTCGAATCAAGCAAATGCTGGACACATAAAAGCCGTTGGAGAGCGGCTGAAGTTTGGAGGCACTCCGTCGAGAAATACGTTCTAGCGAAACAACAGAAACAGACCGTTAAGTGCCCATCAGGCGTTTGAATTCTCCGGTTTGGATATAGATGTTTACCGTGTTGCCGCATGGCTGCTCTCGCCAGAGACCCTAATGAAGTTAATAGCCTGAACAGCGATCTTGGGGGTGCTGTGCGCCACCACTTGGCGTCAATTTCCCGCTGCTCATAGTAATCAAACGCTTACGGCCGCCCATTTTGCAGTGGATATAAAATTGGCGATTTCGTTTGACAGTGCTTCGGGCTCGCGTCGATATTGAGCTTCGCCCGCAGTATATCGGCGCCTCGTTTGGGCCATTCATCATTCGAGGTATGGGCCTCGCGGTGCAGTATTTGCCGATCTGTGCGTCATCGTCCCGAGAGCGTTCACCCACTGGCAGTCGTC
>NZ_DASVUM010000013.1:0-10865 GCF_036387035.1 Pseudomonas sp.
CCCGGCCTGGCGTTGGCGAAGTTCTTGTGCGGCATCTCATCGAACATTTCCAGAGCCGCGGGCTGGCCTATCTGGATTTGTCGGTCCTGCACGACAACCAGCAAGCGAAAAGCCTTTACGCCAAGCTGGGCTTTCGCAACCTGCCGACGTTTACCATCAAGCGTAAAAACGGCATCAACGAAAAGCTCTTTCTGGGCCCCGGCCCGCAGGCGCAGTTCAATCCGTACGCCCGGATCATCGTTGAAGAAGCCCATCGTCGCGGCATCGAGGTGCAGGTGGATGACGCCGAGGCCGGACTGTTTACCCTCATTCACGGAAGTCGCCGCGTGCGCTGCCGTGAGTCACTGAGCGACCTGACCACGGCCGTCAGCATGACGCTGTGTCAGGACAAACGCATGACCCAAAAGACCCTGAAGGCCGCAGGTCTGGAAGTGCCCGTGCAGCAACTGGCGGCCAATGGCGACGACAACCTGGCGTTTCTTGAAGAACACCAACGTGTGGTGGTCAAACCGGTCGATGGCGAACAGGGCCAGGGCGTTGCCGTGGATTTGCAGACCATTGAGGATGTCCAGGCTGCCATCGAGCGGGCGCGTCAGTTTGACAGCCGCGTACTGCTTGAGAGCTTTCACGAAGGGCTCGACCTGCGCATCGTCGTGATTGGTTTCGACGTGGTCGCCGCCGCGATTCGCCGCCCTGCCGAGGTCATCGGCGACGGCAGTCACACCGTGGGGCAGCTGATCGAGGCGCAAAGTCGCCGGCGGTCTGCGGCCACGGGCGGCGAGAGCAAGATCCCGATGGACGACGAAACCCGCCGCACCGTTGAAGCAGCAGGCTTCACGTTTGAAAGCGTGTTGCCGGCCGATCAGCGTCTGGCGGTGCGCCGCACGGCGAATCTGCACACCGGCGGCTGTCTGGAAGACGTCACCGCGATTCTTCACCCTGTGCTGAAGGATGCTGCGGTGCGAGCCGCGCGCGCCCTCGACATTCCGGTGGTGGGTCTGGACTTGATGGTCCCTGCCGCTGATCAACCGCAGTACGTGTTCATTGAAGCGAACGAGCGCTGCGGCCTGGCCAATCACGAGCCACAGCCGACCGCCGAGCGTTTCGTCGACCTGCTGTTTCCCCACACCAAGCCTGCCCATGGCTGAAGCGTCGCCCTTGTAACCGTGAGCTGGCTGGCGATCGGGTATGGCGGGACGACTGATTCGTTGCCGCCAGACCCGTGACGCGAGCACGTCCGCTACCAGGTTAATCCGCGCCACTTATTGAGGTCCCTATGACGACTGCAAATACCCATGAACCGGATTTGAATTACCTGCAGAAAGTCCTGCTGGAGATGCTCGCCATCCCGAGCCCCACAGGTTTTACCGACACCATCGTGCGCTACGTTGCCGAGCGTCTTGAAGAACTGGGCATTCCATTTGAATTGACCCGTCGTGGCACCATCCGCGCCACGCTCAAAGGGAAACAGAACAGCCCTGACCGCGCCGTGTCTGCGCACCTGGATACCATTGGCGCCAGCGTTCGTGAAGTCAAAGACAACGGCCGACTCGGTCTGGCGCCGGTGGGTTGCTGGTCCAGTCGTTTCGCCGAAGGCAGTCGGGTCAGCGTGTTTACCGACACCGGCGTGATTCGTGGCAGCGTGCTGCCGCTGATGGCCTCCGGACACGCGTTCAATACCGCCGTCGACACCATGCCCATCAGTTGGGATCACGTTGAAGTGCGCCTGGACGCCTATAGCGCCACTCGAGCGGATTGTGAATCGGTGGGGATCAACATCGGCGATTTCGTGGCTTTTGACCCTCTGCCCGAGTTCACGGACAGCGGGCACATCAGCGCTCGCCATCTGGACGATAAGGCCGGCGTGGCAGCATTGCTCGCGGCGCTCAAAGCCATCGTCGACAGTGGCGTCGAGCCTCTGATCGACTGTCACCCGCTGTTCACCATTACCGAAGAAACCGGCAGCGGTGCTGCGGGCAGCCTGCCATGGGACGTCAGTGAGTTTGTCGGCATCGACATTGCGCCGGTCGCGCCCGGTCAGCATTCCAGCGAACACGCGGTCAGTGTCGCAATGCAGGATTCCGGCGGTCCCTATGATTACCATCTGTCGCGGCATTTGCTGCGCCTGGGCGAGGAGAACGACCTCCCCCTGCGCCGCGATTTGTTCCGCTACTACTACAGTGACGCGCATTCGGCGATCACCGCCGGCTACGACACCCGCACCGCGCTCCTGGCGTTCGGCTGCGACGCGACCCATGGCTATGAACGCACGCACATCGACAGCTTGAGCACGCTGAGCCGTCTGCTTGCCGCCTACATCATGAGCCCGCCAGTGTTTGCCAGCGACGCGCATCCCTCCAACGCATCGCTGGAAAATTTCAGCCATCAACTGGAGCACGACGCGCACTTGGAAAGCGATACTCGGGTGCCGTCGGTGGATACGTTGGTTGGGCAGCGGTAGCCTGCCCGCACGGGGCGCGATAGCATCGTCGCCCCGTGTACTTTGTGATTGCCGAGAAACTTATGCTGATTCCCTACGACCAACTCGAAGCCGACACCCTGACGCGTCTGATCGAGGATTTCGTGACCCGCGATGGCACGGACAACGGCGACGAAACCCCTCTCGAAACCCGCGTGCTAAGGGTCAGGCATGCGCTGAGCAAAGGTCAGGCGGTGATTTTCTTCGACCTGGACAGCCAGCAGTGTCAGCTGATGCTCAAGCGCGATGTCCCGAAAGAATACTTCGAAGAATAGGCGGACTGCGCCTCGCTGTGCCAACGCCTCGCAGGACCAAGGCCCCACCTGAAGCCGCTTTACCGGCCCGGAGCAGGCCTGGTCAAATATTTCAGCCGTGAGGCGATCCGGCGGAAGACTTCAGTGCGGTGAATCCTCACGTGCCGGGGCGCATCGATCCCCAGGCGAACCTGATTGCCGGTGATGCCCAGAACTTTCACGGTGATGTCATCGCCAATGGCGAAGGTGTCCCCGATTTCCCGCGTCAATACCAGCATCGTCCTACTCCTTGGCGGTGGCCGAGGACGCAGGTTGACCTGCGGGCGCCGGTGCTTCAATGCGCCAGGGCAAAATCGGTAATGCCCTTCAACCTCTCAAGAACGTAACTGACAGACGCTGCCTACACGCCCATGCCTCGGCGTCTTGGCCGAGGGAAAGAAGTCCACGCCAGGTCGGTTCTTTCTTGAGGCATGGACTGGTCAGGTGGCTGACCACCGTGGGCCGAACAGGATGATGGTCGCGCCGATCACGCACAGACCGACGCCGATCCAGTCCGACGTTAACGGCCGAACACGTTCGACGACGCCCAGCCAGGCAATGGAAGTGATGATATAGATGCCGCCGTAAGCCGCGTACGCACGACCGGCGTAAGTGGCTTCGACCCGCGTCAACAGCACAGCGAACAGGGTCAGGCTGATCAGCGCGGGCACCAGCCATAGCGCGCTTTTGCCTTGGCGCAGCCACATCCAGAAGGCATAACACCCGGCGATCTCGAACAGCGCAGCAAGGAAGAACCACAAGTAGTTGAGCACGATGAGCCTCGTCCAGGGCAGCGGGAAAGTGCCGGCAACCCTATCAGAAAAGACCCGTGAAATCGGTCTGATTCAGCTCGCGGACTTGGCTTTGGCGCGCATCTTCTCTGCCATGACGGCCATTTCGTCGTACAACAGTTGAGGGTTTTTCTGCTTGAGTTGCCAAGCCATCCGTCCCTGCTCATGGGGCAGGATCATGAACTCGCCGCTGGCGACCTGCTGGTAGATGTACTCGGCAATATTGGTCGCGCTGATGGGCGAACTCTCCAGCAACTTGCCCACCTGGGCCTTCATTGCCGGCGTCGGCCCGCGAAAGGAGTCGAGCAGGTTGGTCTGGAAGAAAGACGGACACACCACGTGCACGCCGATCTCCTGTTGGCGCAGCTCGATCAGCAGGCTTTCCGACAGTGCGACCACGCCCGCCTTGGCGACGTTGTAGTTGCTCATTGCCGGGCCCTGCATCAAGGCGGCCATGGAGGCGATGTTGATGATCTTGCCTTTGCTTTGTTCCAGCAACGGGAGGAACGCTTTGCAGCCTTTGACGACGCCCATCAGGTTGATCGCGATTTGCCAGTCCCAGTCCTCCAGCGACAACTCGCCGAAGAACCCGCCTGACGCCACGCCAGCGTTATTGACGATCACGTCGATTCCGCCGAGTTTCTGCTCGCAGGCCTGTGCGAAAGCGGTGAGTTGGCTGTAATCGCGAACGTCACAGCGCTGGGCGAAGCCTTCTCCCCCCGCCTCCCGCACCAGACGCAACGTGTCTTGCAGCCCGCTCTCGCTGACATCCGACAGCGCCAGTTGCCAGCCTTCGCGCGCCCAGCGCAGCGCAATTTCGCGGCCCAGCCCGGACCCTGCGCCGGTAATCATGATGCGATTGTGCATAGCAGACGCCCTGTCGGTTACGAAGAAGTCAGCCGAGTGTAAACAGGCGGATTGTCCGACAAACCCTTCATCAAACTGCTGAATATGGGAGGCAAAACTCTGATCGGGGTTCATCACCACAGTTTCAGAAGCGCGTCACTGCGTAGCCTGCTTACGAAGTTGAGGCTAACGGCGCACTTCGCGACTCGTTAGTTGACACTTGGTTCCGTAACGAAGTGGCACTCTAAAACCGATTTTTTATTCCCAAACAGCGCTTTTTCAAGCGACAGCTAAATCCACAACCCTATGATTTTGAAAGACTTAGCCCAAATGTTAATTTTTATTTCTACCGCCCCGAACCTTTTGATTATTCCGACAGTCGGATTCATCAAGTAGCACATTGATTAGCCTGACTGGCGACATCGTGCACTGTTAAGCCATCTTCCAAGAACACTAGAAGGAACTCGTCATGGGCATCGGCACAATTCTCATCATTATCCTGATCCTGCTGTTGATTGGCGGACTTCCGGTATTCCCGCACTCGCGCAGCTGGGGTTACGGTCCGTCGGGCATCATCGGTACGATTTTGGTGATCCTGTTGATCCTGGTGTTGCTGGGCAGGATATAACTGTCAGGCAGCCGTTATAAAAAAACCGCGCTTCGGCGCGGTTTTTTATGGTCTGCTGAAAGTTCGCGACGCCAGGGCGTGACGCCCTGGCAGATTGCAGCTACTACTTTTTCTTCTTTGCAGGCTTGTCTGCCTTTTCTGCCTTGTCGGACTTCTTGGCCTTCTCTGGCTTGCTGTCGGCTTTCTTTGCTGCTTTCTTGGGTTCGGCGTCTTTCTTCTTGTCTTTCTTTTCAGAAGACTTGGAGAGTGCCGAAGCTGCCGCCGATTTCTTTTCCGGCGACGCCTTCTTGTCTTTTAAATCCTTGCTGGCCTTCGAAGCTTCACCTTTGGTTTTCTTGTCGTCTTTAGCCACGTTAACCACCTCTCGAAGAGTGCCGGTATTGGCACAAGGCCTGTGGGAATGTCCACACGCTGATCATTAGGCGAAGCGGCCCGAAAGCGGTTCAATCTTTTTAACCCCTCCGGCAAAAAAGGTTGCCCTGTTCAAACAAAAACGCCCCGACAGATCGGGGCGTTTTCATTAACAGACTAAATCACTTCAATGCGATACCGCACCGCTGGCACCCAGGCCCGTCTGCGACCGCACGAACTGCGGGAAGAACAAGGCACGCTCGCCCTCTGCTGCTTTCGACTTATCGGTGATCGAGAAGAACCAGATCCCGATAAAGGCAATTGCAATCGAAAACAACGCCGGATACTCGTACGGGAAGATCGCCTTCTCGTGATGCAGAATCTGCACCCAGATGGTTGGGCCCAGGATCATCAACACCACCGCGCTGATCAAGCCCATCCAGCCGCCGATCATCGCGCCACGGGTGGTCAGGTTTTTCCAGTACATCGAGAGCAACAACACAGGGAAGTTACAGCTCGCCGCGATGGAGAACGCCAGGCCCACCATGAACGCGATGTTCTGGCTTTCAAACGCGATGCCCAACAGGATCGCCACGACCGCCAGCGCCACCGTGGTGTACTTCGACACACGGATCTCGTCTTTCTCGTTGGCCTTGCCCGCCTTGATCACGCTGGCATACAAGTCGTGGGAGACCGCCGATGCACCGGCCAGGGTCAGACCCGCCACAACCGCCAGGATGGTTGCGAACGCCACGGCCGAGATGAAGCCCAGGAACAGACTGCCACCGACCGCATCGGCCAGGTGAACCGCCGCCATGTTGTTGCCGCCGAGCAGTGCGCCCGCTGCGTCCTTGAACGCCGGGTTGGTGCTGACCAGCAGGATCGCGCCGAAACCGATGATGAAGGTCAGGATGTAGAAGTAGCCGATGAAGCCGGTTGCGTAGAGCACTGACTTGCGGGCTTCCTTCGCATCACTCACGGTGAAGAAGCGCATCAGAATGTGTGGCAGGCCCGCGGTGCCGAACATCAGCGCCAGACCCAGCGAGAACGCCGAGATCGGATCTTTCACCAAACCGCCCGGGCTCATGATTGCCTCACCTTTAGGGTGGACCTTCACCGCTTCGGAGAACAGCACGTTGAAGTCGAAGTTGACGTGCTTCATGACCATCAACGCCATGAACGATGCACCGGAGAGCAGCATCACCGCTTTGATGATCTGTACCCAGGTGGTCGCCAGCATGCCGCCAAACAGCACGTACAAGCACATGAGGATACCGACAAGGACCACCGCCACGGCGTAGTCCAGACCGAACAGCAGCTGGATCAGTTTGCCGGCACCCACCATCTGCGCGATCAGGTAAAACGCCACCACGACCAGCGAACCGCAGGCGGACAGGGTACGGATTTCCTTCTGCTTCAGGCGGTAGGACGCCACGTCAGCAAAGGTGTACTTGCCCAGGTTGCGCAGGCGCTCGGCGATCAGGAACAGGATGATCGGCCAGCCGACAAGGAAGCCGATGGAGTAAATCAGGCCGTCGTAACCGGAGGTGTACACCAGCGCCGAAATCCCCAGGAAGGACGCCGCCGACATGTAGTCACCGGCGATGGCCAGACCGTTCTGGAAACCGGTGATCTTGCCGCCAGCCGAGTAATAGTCCGACGCTGTCTTGTTCTTCTTCGACGCCCAATAAGTGATGTAGAGGGTAAAGCCGACGAAGACCACAAACATGATGATCGCCGACACGTTCAACGGTTGCTTCTGCACTGCACCGGTCAGCGCGTCGGCTGCCCAGAGTGTCGGTGCGAAAGCAGCAAGGCCGAAGGCCGCAAGCAGGCGCCGAATCATTGCTGTGCCTCCTTCAGAATCGCGTTGTTCAGGTCATCGAATTCACCGTTTGCGCGGCGAACGTAGATGGCGGTCAGAATAAATGCGGAAACAATCAGCCCGACGCCGATTGGCATGCCCCAGGTGATGGTTGATGTGGCGCTGAGCTTGGCGCCGAGAATCTGAGGCCCATACGCAATCAAAAGGATGAATGCGGCATAGAGCCCAAGCATGATTGCCGAGAGAATCCAGGCGAATCGTTCCCTTTTCGAGACCAGCTCCTTGAAACGCGGGCTGTTCTGAATCGAGAGGTAAATGCTGTCGTTCATTGTTTTTGTCCTCGCAGCACAGATGGATGTTACGGTTTGCACTTTAGTCCGCTCTGCGATGCACTCCAGACGACCTTAGTATTAGAACGACATTAGTCGATGCGCGCGGGATTGCCTCTTTTGCCTGGACTTGATGGCGCCGAATGGGCAGCGCAATAAAAAACCGCCTGGCGATGACTCACCAGGCGGTTCGGTACTGCATTAAATCTTTGTGACGGATTACTTACCGGTCCACTCTTTGACGCGATCCGGGTGCTTGGCGACCCACTCCTTGGCCGCGGCTTCAGGCTTGGCGCCGTCTTGAATGGCGAGCATGACTTCGCCAATTTCATCCTTGTTGGTCCACTGGAATTTTTTCAGGAAATCGGCCACGTCCGGGGCCTTTTTCGCCAGGTCCAGGCTGCCGATGTTGTCGACCGTTTCCGCTGCACCGTAGACACCTTTAGGGTCTTCGAGGAATTTCAGCTTCCACTTGGCGAACATCCAGTGCGGCACCCAGCCGGTCACGGCGATGGATTCTTTCTTGTTCTCGGCGCGGGTCAGCTCGGCGATCATGCCGGCGCCGGAGCTGGCCTGCAGCTTGTAACCGTCCAGGCCGTAATCCTTGATGGCCTGGTCGGTCTTGATCATCACGCCTGAACCGGCGTCGATGCCGACGATTTTCTTCTTGAAGGACTCGTCGGTCTTGAGGTCCGCTACCGAATTGGCTTTGACGTACTCAGGCACGATCAGGCCAATTTTTGCGTCCTTGAAGTTCGGGCCGTAGTCGGTGACCTTGTCCTTGTTTTTGGTCCAATATTCGCCGTGTGTCACGGGCAGCCAGGCCGACAGCATCATGTCGAGTTTGCCGGTCGCCACGCCCTGCCACATGATCCCGGCCGCGACGGCCTGCAGCTTCACCGGATAACCCAGTTTCTGCTTGATCACCTCGGCCGCCACGTTGGTGGTTGCAACACTGTCGGACCAGCCGTCGACGTAACCGATGCTCAGCTCGGGCTTGGCATCGGCATGGACCAGCGTGGCACTGATGGCCAGTGCCAGCGCGGCACCGACACCCAGGATTTTTCGCATCGTCATTTTCACTTCCCCGGTAGTCCAGAACCCGACAGCGGTCGGGCGTCGTTAACGTTCTTATAACGTCGCACTCGCGCCCTTGTTCGGGGCAAGCCACGCGTTCCACGTTTCCACCACGTGCCTGCGCAGCCGCAATGGCTGCGTGGACGACCGATCATCAACCCCCACACGCCCAGCGCCTTTCCTGCCAGCGACACCCAGCCACCGGTAAACGACATCACCGGGCCATCAACGACAGACAGGTCGTAAAGAGGCTAGCGGTTCGTCCGGATATTGCATGGTTTGAAAAAGCGCTGACTGGATGAGGTGTGTAACCGCGTCATCTTGCTAACATGCCGCCCTTCGCCCCACTTCGGCACCATCATGTCTGCAACGTCCCGCTCGCCTGTCGTCCTTTACCTGTTTTCCTGTGTGATCGCTCTCCTTGGCCTGTGCGGCTATTGGTACTGGCTGGGCAAGCCGGTGATTCTGCCGGACGCCGCCACGCCGACCCACAAGCTGCAATGTGCGTCCTACACGCCGTTCGACAAGGATCAATCGCCGTTCGACCAGCCGTTCACCCTGCGGCCCGCGCGTATGGACGCTGACCTGGCGTTGCTGGCGACGCGCTTCGACTGCGTGCGCACCTATTCGATGACCGGCATGGAGGCGCTGCCCGACATTGCCCGCAAGTACGGTCTTAAGCTGATGCTCGGCGCCTGGGTCAACGGCAACCCGGTCGACACGGCCAAGGAAGTGAAAGCGCTGATCACCGCGGCAAATACCCACCCGGATGTGGTGACGGCGTTGATCGTCGGTAACGAAAGCCTGTTGCGCAAGGAAGTCACCGGCGCTCAGTTGGCCACGCTGATTGGTCAGGTGAAGGCGCAGGTCAAGCAACCCGTCACCTACGCCGACGTCTGGGAGTACTGGCTGCAGTACCCGGAGGTCGCACCGGCGGTGGATTTCCTGACGATCCACCTGCTGCCCTACTGGGAAGACGACCCCACCGGCATCGATGAAGCGCTGGCTCACGTCGCGCAGATCCGTGAGCAGTTCGGCAAGAAATTTGCGCCCAAGGACATTCTCATCGGCGAAACCGGCTGGCCCAGCGAAGGCCGTCAGCGTGAAACGGCGCTGCCCAGCCGCGTCAACGAAGCCAGGTTCATTCGCAGTTTCGTCGCAATGGCCGAGCAACACGGCTGGCACTACAACCTGATCGAGGCGTTCGACCAACCGTGGAAGCGCCAGTCCGAAGGCGCCGTGGGCGGTTACTGGGGCCTGTTCGACGCGGACCGACAGGACAAAGGCGTGCTGGCCGGCCCGGTGTCGAACCTGCCGCTGTGGCCGTTCTGGCTGACGGTCAGCGGCGCGATCGCCTTGCTGGCGCTGGCGTGGGCCGGCCGTGTCAATCATCCACGCAGCGCACTGATGCTTCCGTTGCTGGCGGCGTTTGCCGGGTGCTGCATCGGCACCTGGGGTGAACTGGCCCGCGTGTCCAGCCGCTTCGCCGGCGAGTACCTGTGGGCGGCGGCGCTGGTGGCGCTGAACCTCTTGGTGCTCGCCCATGCGGCGCTGGCCTTATCGGCTCGCGCAGGCTGGCGCGAGCGGGTATTCGCCTGGCTGGACGTTCGGGCCGGGTGGTGGTTGTACGCCAGCGGGTTTGCGGCGGCAGTGATGATGCTGGCGATGGTCTTCGACCCGCGCTACCGCAGCTTCGCGACGGCCACGCTGTGGCTGCCGGCGCTGGTGTATGTGGTCCGCCCCGTCACAGCGCCGCGCAGAGAGATCGGCTTGCTGATGTTCATCGTCGGCGCCGGCATCGTCCCGCAACTGTTTCGCGAAGGCTTGAGCAATCCGCAGGCATGGGCATGGGCGTCCGTCAGCCTGCTGATGGCGCTGACGCTGTGGCGCAGCGTTCGCCTGGGCGCGGGTGTAAAAGTGCCAGGCCATGCGCCGGTGACCACAGCTGACGCTGTGTAACCGAGTGTGCGGTGTGATGGATACATTGTGTTACCGCCAAGTGAGCTGACGGCTCGCTGGCGGGTAACACGGAAACAGAATTCTGTTACACAGCGGGCATGCCAATCGATCTGATTTCGTAAGACCTTGTTTTATATCAAGTTACTAAAGTTGGCACGCACCCTGCTATATCTCTTGCATAACAAGAACAAAATGTGAAAACCCAATAAAAATAAGATGAATCGGCTCTGACATAACAAGAACAACGGCACAGAGACGCAGCCAACAGATTTTTTTGGAGTAGAAAT
>NZ_DASVUM010000014.1:0-51855 GCF_036387035.1 Pseudomonas sp.
TAAAGGTTGAACTGCGCCGACTGCCCGGGCTCTGCTTGTTATCAACACAAGGAGAACGGGCATGAACTGTTATTTGTGCGAATCAGACGCTGAACAGCGTGAAACCACCCAGAGTGGCCAGGTCATTGCCTGCCGCGACTGTGGCGAATACCTGATTTCCGACGTTGTGCTCAGGCAGCTGGAGTCGCGCCCGCTCGACTTCTCGAAAATGCGCGACGACCTGCACCGCCAACGGCAGTACAACGCCACGTCGATGGCGCAGATCAACAGCGAGACGGCGATCTGGGCCTAGGTGTTTGGGCTTGGTGGTCATGCGACGAATGAGGAGATGAAGATGGCTGACGAGAAGAAACCCGACGAGAAAGAACAACCCGAGAAGGATGTGCCGGCTCATTCGACCGAGGAGGAGAAGGAGCGGTTGAAGGATTTGAATAAGGACGGGATTCCGCCGGGGGTTTGGTGAAGCCGTTTCGGGGTTTGCTCCCTTTTTTGGGAACCGTCCCAGACAGATAGTGGGCAGGATTCCCAGGTCACGGATGTCGAGCATTACCTCGGCCGGACAGCGAGGGCCTTCATATGCCCCTCGATGTCATTTTCTACTAATGGCGCCCACCCTTAATCGTCTCGCGCACAGTGTCGATGCCCTTTATGCCGGTGCCGAGAGTGCCCTCCTTCCGCGACAGTTCATCAGCATCTTAGCCATGGCATGGATTCCGTTTTGGGCCGAGCCGAATCGCGTAGAGCTCTTCTCAATCAGCGGATCCCGTGGCAGGCGCCCTTGCTAGGCGTTACGGGAGGCGTAGTAAATATTTCATAGTCGCTATTGCGCTCCCCGCGAGCGGGCATAGCACTTTTTCCAAACGAAAAAAACCGCGCATGGCGGGGTCTGTTGCAGAATGAATAGGGTTTAGAATTTTTGAATGGTCTGTGCTGGCCAAGTGCATCGAGGGAACTATGAGATCAATCAGTATTGATACCGCCATAGCGATGAGCAAACAAAGCAAACGCACGTGGTGGAGACGCGTATCTGAAAACGTAGTTAACCGAACCGGCAGTGATGGTCGCGGCAGGACGATGATCGCTATCGACGACGTGATCCCATTCTTGTCCGTTTCGATTGGTGGGGAGGATATTGAACTGATTCTTTCAGCTGATCTGGGCAATGCCGATGCGCAGAATGATGCTGGGCAATTGTTCGATGAGCTCGGAGAGATCAACGCCGCACTTTACTGGTGGCGCGCTGCAGCAGAGCAAGGCAGCCCTGATGCAATGCAGCATCTTGGCAGTTGCTACGCGTCAGGTAAGGGCGTCCCAAAAGATGAGAATCTTGGAATTATGTGGATCGCGAAGGCGGCGTCGCTCGGACACGTAATTGCAGCATTGCAGATAGAATCGTTGAGACCCTTCCGTTGACTTGGCATGCTGTGGCACACGACATCATGTGCCGTCTAGGCGGCTGTGCACTCATTAGCTCGTGCCAGTCAGCAAGCAGCAGTCTTACACCACTCATGCTCTTTTGAAGGACACCTTGGCATGCGGCTTGCTTTGCTCTTAGTCACGCAATCGGCGTCAAAAAAACCGAAGTCTCTAAGGAAGCAATTATGAAGTCTACTCAGAAGGGTTTTACACTTATCGAACTGATGATCGTGGTTGCGATCATTGGTATCTTGGCGGCTGTGGCAATACCGGCTTATCAGGATTACACGCAACGAGCGCAGATGTCCGAAGCATTCACGATGGTGGATGGCATGAAATCATCAATTGCAGAATTTGCCACTACAAATGGAGCTTATCCAGCTGCTGCTGACATTACTGCTGGCATCGGTGCTCCTGTTGCTGGCAAGTATGCGAGCGCGGCGACTACTGCTGCTACTGGCGTGATTACAGTAACGATGAAAGCTGTAGGGGTTGCAGGTGCTGATGTTGGCACGAAAACGGTTACTTTCACACCGCCAGCGCTTGCGGGGTTGACAGGAGCTTTCGTTTGGACCTGTACATCTACCGCCCTACAGAAATTCCTACCTAAGACCTGTACAGGCACGTAATATTCTGTAGTTTAAATAAACGAGCCGCCTGAAAACGGCTCATTTATTTAAAATTATCTCTTTGATAGTGCGGGATTTGGCATTGGGGGGTCATGTGTAATCGAGCCGATTACTTATCGATCGGTGTCCAACGTTTGGTTGTCCCCACATCAAGCCATACCGCCGGGCTGGTCGTATCGACCTAAGCGGCGACTGCTCCCGCCACCGCTGTTAGCCTTTCATAGACCTTGCTCACGCTCGTCCGAATCACTCTCGTACCGACCGCTTAAGTGGTTCTTGAAACCCACGCCAGGTAATCGTTTTCGGAAATGATCGAGCTCACCAGCATCAAATCCGTGATCGGGGGAGGTTTGATGGTTTATGCCAGCTCCTTTTCCAGTCGATAGCGCGCCCGTCCAGCTTAATTTTTCCGGGAAAAAAAAGCGCTTTGTTGGGTAGACAGTAAATGCGGGCGGTGCTGCAAAAAATGACAATTTCCGCAACCCACACATTGCTTATTTGGCAGTCAAGCTTGACTAGGCTATAAACGGTCCAATGTCTGGATCTGGTGGCTGTAATGACTGATGTCGTCCTAACCGGCTTGGCTAAACAACTTGTTGTGGCTGAGCTGCTCACAGAAAAAACGGCCCAAAAAGCCTACGAACAAGCGCGGCGTGACAAGGTCTCGCTGGTACACCATCTTGTCGAGGCGAAGCTGCTAAAGAGCATCACGCTGGCCGAGATCGCGTCAGATCAATTTGGCATTCCTTTTCTTGATCTCGGCACCCTTGATAAAGAGGCCCAGCCGAAAGGGCTGGTCAGTGAAAAACTCATTCGCCAGCACTGCGCGCTTCCACTCTGGCGTAGGGGGAACAAATTATTTGTAGGGATTTCCGACCCTACTAATCACCAAGCCATTACTGACATCCAGTTCAGCACCGGACTGACCACCGAAGCCATCTTGGTCGAAGACGACAAATTGACGATCGCCATCGACAAGTTTTTCGATGGCAATGCTGGTATAGGGGATTTGGCAGACGTCGATCTTGGCCTCGAGATCGAGGCGGTCGATGAGAGCAAAGAAACTGCGATTGGGGGTCAAGACGCCGATGATGCTCCGGTCGTCCGCTTCGTTAACAAAATGCTTATGGACGCCATCCGCCTGGGTTCATCTGATCTGCATTTCGAGCCCTATGAAAAGATCTTCAGGGTAAGACTGCGCACCGACGGCATTCTTCATGAGGTAGCGAAACCGCCCATTCACTTGGCGGGACGAATTGCTGCACGCCTGAAGGTGATGGCGAGCCTTGATATTTCGGAGCGTCGTAAACCACAGGACGGCCGCATCAAGCTTAGGATCTCTAAAAACCGCGCAATCGACTTCCGAGTCAACACGCTGCCCACTTTATGGGGCGAAAAGATCGTGATGCGTATTCTTGACCCCACAACCGCACAAATGGGCATTGACGCTTTAGGTTACGAGCCTGAACAAAAGGCCTTGTACCTTGAAGCTCTTCGCCAACCTCAGGGCATGATCCTCGTAACCGGCCCTACCGGCTCGGGTAAAACAGTGTCGCTCTACACCGGACTGAATATCCTCAATACTGTCGATATCAACATCTCGACAGCAGAAGACCCGGTCGAGATCAACCTCGAAGGCATCAACCAGGTCAACGTTAACCCGCGTCAAGGCATGGACTTTTCTCAGGCACTGAGGGCGTTTCTGCGTCAGGATCCTGACGTGATCATGGTTGGTGAGATTCGAGATCTCGAAACTGCCGAAATTGCCATTAAGGCGTCGCAGACTGGACACATGGTTTTATCTACGCTGCACACCAACAGCGCGGCCGAGACGCTTACCCGGCTTCACCACATGGGGGTGGCGGCATTCAATATCGCTACGGCCATCAACCTGATCATCGCTCAACGCCTGGCGCGGAAACTGTGCCCGCAATGCAAAAAGGAGGTTGAGATTCCGCGTGAAACTTTGATTGCGGAAGGTTTCCCCGAGTCGCAAATCGGCTCGTTCCAGCTTTACTCTCCTGTCGGGTGCGAGCACTGCAACGGCGGCTACAAGGGCCGAGTGGGTATCTACGAGGTGGTGAAGAGCACGCCAGCATTGGAGCGCATCATCATGGAGGAAGGCAACTCGATCCAGATTTCCGAACAGATGCGCAGAGACGGCTTTAACGATCTGCGCACTTCGGGCCTGATGAAGGCGATGCAGGGCGTGACCAGTCTTGAAGAAATAAACAGGGTGACCAAGGATTAAGCATGGCGACCAAAGCAGTAAAAGTCAGCGTCTATGCTTGGGAAGGGGTAGATAAAAAAGGGACCAAGCTCACTGGCGAAATCAATGGGCACAATCCTGCGTTGGTGAAAGCTCAGCTGCGAAAGCAGGGGATTAATCCAACGAAAGTCCGTAAAAAATCTATCTCGATCTTCGGCAAAGGCAAGAAGATCAAGCCGCTGGACGTCGCGTTTTTCAGCCGCCAGATGGCCACCATGATGAAAGCGGGTGTTCCGTTGCTGCAGTCCTTCGACATCATCAGCGAAGGGCATGACAACCCGAACATGCGCAAGCTGGTAGATGACATCAAGCAGGAGGTGGCTGCAGGCCACAGTTTTGCCACGGCGTTGAGGCAGAAGCCCTTATATTTCGATGACCTTTTCTGCAACTTGGTAGACGCAGGTGAACAGGCAGGCGCTCTCGAAACGTTGTTGGATCGAGTCGCGACTTACAAAGAAAAGACCGAGTCACTGAAAGCCAAGATCAAAAAAGCGATGACTTATCCAATCGCTGTGATCGTTGTCGCATTTATCGTAACGGGGATCTTGTTACTCAAAGTCGTACCTCAGTTTCAGAGCATCTTTGACGGGTTCGGAGCTGAGCTCCCTGCATTCACATTGATGGTGATCGGCCTATCAAAAATGGTTCAGGACTATTGGTGGATGATCCTGGGCGGGATCGCATTGAGTATTTTCTTGTTTCGGCGCGCATACCGAACTTCCGAAAAGTTTAGAAATGGCCTTGACCGAGCACTCCTTAAGGTGCCCGTCATCGGTCCTTTGTTGTACAAATCCGCAGTAGCGCGATACGCACGGACCTTGTCCACAACTTTCGCTGCGGGCGTTCCACTGGTAGAGGCGCTTGATTCGGTCGCTGGCGCCACCGGTAATGTTGTCTTCAAGAACGCCGTCAACAAGGTCAAACAGGACGTCTCCACCGGCATGCAACTCAACTTTTCCATGCGCAGCACCGGCGTGTTTCCGATGCTGGCCATACAAATGACCGCAATTGGGGAAGAGTCCGGCGCGCTGGACTCAATGCTCGATAAAGTCGCGACTTACTACGAGGACGAAGTCGACAACATGGTCGACAGCCTCACTAGCCTCATGGAACCCATGATCATGGCTTTCCTCGGTGTCATTGTCGGCGGACTCGTTATCGCCATGTACCTCCCCATTTTCAAGCTCGGACAAGTCGTCTAACCATGCCCCTCCTCGACCTCCTGGCCAGCTCCCCGCTGGCCTTCGTTTTATGCACACTCATCCTAGGCCTACTCGTCGGCAGCTTTCTTAACGTAGTCGTTTATCGCCTGCCCAAAATGATGATCCGCGACTGGAAAATCCAGTCCCGTGAAATGCTCGACCTCCCCGCTGAGCAAGAAACAGAAACCTTCAACCTCATCCTCCCCCACTCCCGCTGCCCTCACTGCGCCCACAAGATCCGCGCGTGGGAGAACATTCCGGTGGTGAGTTACCTGTTGCTCGGCGGTAAGTGCTCCCGATGCAAAGCCCCTATCAGCAAGCGCTACCCGCTCGTTGAGCTGGCGTGTGGCTTGCTGTCGGGCTTCATCGCCTGGCATTTCGGTTTTGGCTGGCAGGCCGGTGCGATGTTGCTGCTGACGTGGGGGTTGTTGTCGATGAGTTTGATCGACGCCGACCATCAGTTGCTGCCGGACGCGATCGTATTGCCGCTGCTGTGGCTCGGCCTGATCGTCAATGCGTTCGGGCTGTTCACGTCGCTGACCGATGCGCTGTGGGGCGCGGTCGCGGGGTATCTGGTGTTGTGGTGTGTGTTCTGGCTGTTCAAGCTGATCACCGGCAAGGAAGGCATGGGCTACGGCGACTTTAAGTTGCTGGCGATGCTCGGCGCGTGGGGCGGCTGGCAGATTCTTCCGCTGACGATTCTGCTGTCGTCGATTGTCGGAGCGGTGTTGGGCCTAATTCTGCTGCGCCTGCGCAATGTTGAAACCAGCACGCCGATCCCCTTCGGTCCTTATCTGGCGCTCGCGGGGTGGATCGCATTGCTCTGGGGTGATCAAATAACGACTTCGTATTTGCAGATCGCCGGTTTCAGATGACTTCTCCTGCGTCAAAACCCTGGATCCTGGGCCTCACCGGTGGCATTGGCAGCGGCAAAAGTGCGGCGGCCCAGTGCTTCATCGACCTGGGCGTGCATCTGGTGGATGCCGACAACGCTGCACGCTGGGTTGTCGAACCCGGCCGCCCTGCACTGGCGCAGGTTGCCGAGCACTTCGGGCCGAGCGTGCTGCAGGCCGATGGAACGCTGAATCGCTCCGCGTTGCGCGAGCTGATTTTCAAGGATCCGCAGCAGCGGGTCTGGCTTGAAGGCCTGCTGCATCCGCTGATCCGTGAGGAAATCCGTCAGTACCTGGCGCGCGCTGAGTCGGCTTACGCGATTCTCGTCTCGCCGCTATTGCTGGAGACTTCTCAGCACCAGATGGTGCAGCGGGTATTGGTCATCGATGTGCCGGAGTCGGTGCAGATCGAGCGCACTGTGTTGCGCGACAAGACCAACGAGGGCCAGGTGCGGGCGATTCTGAAGGTACAGGCCAGTCGCGAGGAGCGTTTGAGCCGGGCCGATGATGTGATCGTTAATGACCGCGACCCGGCCTGGCTGAAAAGCGAGGTCGAGCGTCTGCATCACTTTTATTCAACTTTGCGTGGAGGCCAATGATGAGCCAACCAATGACCGTAGATTGCCCAACCTGCGGAGCGCCCGTGGAATGGACGCCGGAGAGTAAATTCCGGCCGTTCTGTTCAGACCGTTGCAAGCTGATCGACCTGGGCGCCTGGGCGTCGGAAGAGCATGCGATTCCGGTTGCGCCGGATGCGGAAGACGAGCTGTTTTCTGGTGACCTCGACCCTCGTCAGCATTAATAAAACCCGTGGGCCGAGTGGCTCGCGACCCGCTATAAATCCCGGAAATGAAAAAAGCTTCGCGAGAGATCGCGAAGCTTTTTTTATGGCCGGAAGACTTAGCCCAGTTTTCGCTGCGGCGCACCATGGACCATGGTGTAGGCGTAGTCGACGCCCATGCCGTACGCGCCGCTGTGCTCCAGTACCAGCTCCATGACGGCTTCGTAGGTTTCCTTGTGTGCCCAGTCGCGCTGGAACTCAAGCAAGACCTGCTGCCAGGTCACTGGCACTGCGCCCGCCTGAATCATCCGCTGTACCGACATGTCGTGCGCTTCTTTGGTCGTGCCGCCGGAAGCGTCGGTGACGATGTACACCTCGTAGCCTTCAGCCAGGGCGTCCAGTGTCGGGAAGTTCAGGCAGACCTCGGTCCAGAGCGCGGCGATGATCAGCTTCTTGCGACCGGTCGCCTTGACCGCTTCCACCAGCTTTTTGTCTTCCCACGAGTTCATCGAGGTACGCTCGATCGGCTGCTGATCCGGGAACACCGCCAGCAATTCAGGCCAGATGAAACCGCTGAAGCTCGTGGTTTCTACCGAGGTGTAGATGGTCGGCACGTTGAAGATCTTGGCGGCTTTGGCCAGGCCGACGGTGTTGTTCTTCAGCGTCTGGCGGTCGATCGACTGCACGCCGAAGGCCATCTGTGGCTGGTGGTCGATGAGGATCAGGGCGGCGTTGGTTGGGTTCAGCAGTTCGCGAATGGACATGGGTAGGTTCCTTGAGTAGTCGGTGAATTCGATTGGGTTAGCCGCTGCGCTGTGTTGCGCTTGTTGGCTGGCTTGGGAGTGAATTTACGGACTAGCTGCAAAAGGAACAATCCCATAGAATCGGGACTCATTGTTTCCAAATCAGGAACGGTCATGGATCGTATCGAATGCATGCGCGCGTTTGTCGCCACGGTAGGGGCCAATGGCTTTGCCGCCGCGGCCCGCGCGCTGGATGTGCCGCGCTCGAAAGTGAGTAAGCAAATTCAGGCACTGGAAGAGGCCATCGGCGTGCAGTTGCTGCAGCGCACCACGCGCAGCCTGCACCTGACGGAGGCCGGTGCCGAATACTACGACGCGTGTCGGGATGTCATCGCTTCGCTGGACGAAGCAGAACAACGGGCCCGGACGGGCATGGGTGAGATCCGCGGCGTATTGCGGGTCAACGCGCCGATGTCGTTTGGCCTGAGTCGTCTGGGGCCGCTGATCCCGCGCTTCAACGAGCTGCACCCGAACGTCGAGCTGCAAGTGGTGCTGAGCGATCAGCAGGTTGACCCGGTCAAGGGCGGTTTCGACGTGACGATTCGCATCGCCAGCCTGCCGGACTCATCCATGATCGCGCGCTCGCTGGCGCCGGCGCCGAGGATCATGGTGGCTTCGCCTGACTACCTCGCACGGGAAGGCACGCCGCAGACGCCGAAGGACCTCGCAGACCATAAGTGCCTGAGTTATGGCTATCTGCAAAGCGGCGTGAGCCTGCAACTGTGCAATGGCAAGGAGACGCAGCGGGTGACGGTGAGCGGACCGCTGCACGCCAACAACGGCGACATCCTGGCGCAGGCGGCTGTGGCGGGGATGGGCATCGCGCTGCTGCCCAACTTCATTATCGAGCGCGCGGTCGCGGACGGGAGGCTGGTGCCGGTGCTGTGCGAGTGGGAAGCGCCGGCGATTACGGTGAATGCGGTGTACCCCTCGTCCCGGCGGGTGCCGATGAAGACTCGGGCGTTTATCGATTTTCTGGTGGCTGAGCTGTCGGTTGAGTCCGGGGCGTTTTAAGCGGATCCCTTGGCATTAATGTTCACTTCGATCCGTAGGAGCCGGCTTGCTGGCGAAGGCAATGTGTCAGATTCATCAAGGGGGACTGACACACCGCATTCGCCAGCAAGCCGGCTCCTACAGACCTTCGTTCGCCAAGAAATGTGTAGACGACGCGGGCCCCGCATAGGAGCGCGCTTGCCCGCGAAAACGATCGTACATTCGCCAGATTCTTTCGTGAGTACGCACGTCATCGCAGGTAAGCGCGCTCCTGCCATTACGGCGGTGTAACGCCCTTCAAACCACACTCCCCACCGGTGCTTTCCCTGCCAGACCATCCGCCAGGCTCGCCAGCACCATCTCGCCCATTCGCGTACGGGTCTGGACAGTGGCGCTGGCGCGGTGGGGTTGCAGAACGACGGTCTCCAGGTCGAACAGGGCATCGGGCACATGCGGCTCGTCAGCGAAGACGTCAAGACCCGCGCCTGCAATCGAGCCCGCCTGCAGTGCTGCGACGAGGTCTGGCTCATTGACCAGACTGCCACGTGCCACGTTGATCAAATACCCCTGCTCGCCCAGCGCTTCCAGCACCTTGGCGTTGATGATGCCTTTGGCTTTGTCCGCGGCAGCGGCGACGATCAGCGCGTCGCTCTGCGCGGCCAGTTCGAGCAGATCGCCAACGAAGGTATACGGCACGTCGGCCATGGCGTTCAGGTCGGTGTAGCTGATCGGGCAGCCGAAAGCAGCGGCACGTGTGGCGACGGCGCGCCCTACCCGGCCCATGCCGACAATGCCGATGCGCATGCCGCTGAATTGACGCGCCAATGGCATCGGCACCAGCGGCGTCGCCGTCTTCGCCCAAGCGCCGGAGCGCACGTACTGGTCGCCAGCGCACAGCCCACGACACGCCGAAATCAGCAAACCGATGGCGAGATCGGCGACGTCTTCGGTCAGCGCGCCGATGGTCGCCGAGACCCGAATGCCGCGGTCCCGCGCGTAGGCCAGGTCAATCGCGTCAGTGCCGACGCCATTCACCGCAATCACTTCCACGTTCGGCAATTGCTCCATCACTTCGCGGGTGATGCCGGTATGCCCGCCGGTGACCACGCCGCGGATATTGGCGCCGTGCTCGCGCAGGTACGCGGCCTTGTCGGCCTGTTGATAATACGGGCGAACGGTGTACAGGTCGTTCAGCCGCGCGTTGATGTCAGGGATCAGGATCGGGCTCAGCTGGAGAATTTCAGGCTTCATCGATGTCTCGCTCATCTTGAATTGGGACAGATCAACCACGGCCCACGAAAGGCATATTGGTGGCCATGACAGTCATGTTCAGCACGTTGGCCGACAGCGGCAGCGCAGCGATGTAGCGCACCGCGTCGGCGATGTGTTTGACGTCGATCATGGGCTCGACGGCGGTCGAACCATTGGCCTGACGAACGCCCTTGGTCATGCGCACCGACAGCTCGGTCAGCGCGTTGCCAATGTCGATCTGGCTGCAGGCAATGTTGAATTCACGACCGTCCAGCGACAGGCTTTTGGTCAGGCCCAGCACGGCGTGTTTGCTCGCGGTGTACGGCGCAGTGAACGGGCGTGGCACGTGGGCTGAAATCGAACCGTTATTGATGATCCGGCCGCCCTGGGGCGACTGCTTGCGCATCAGGCCAAACGCGCCACGGCTGCACAGAAAAACGCCGGTCACGTTGGTGTCGATCACGCTCAGCCACTTCTCGACGGGCAGTTCGTCCATCGGCACGGCAGGGGCGTTGACGCCCGCGTTGTTGAAGACCAGATCGAGCCGGCCGTAGACCTCCTCAATCGTCGCGAACAGATGGTCGACGCTGGCTGGATCGCGCACATCGCACGACACGGCCAACGCTTCGCCGCCCTGCTCGCGTGCCTGCGCCGCCAATTCCTCAAGGGGCTCCAGGCGACGTCCGGTCACCACCACTTTGTAGCCATCTTCAAGCAGGCCGAGTGCGACGGAGCGGCCAATGCCACTGCCGGCGCCGGTGACCAGGGCAATTTTCGAAACGGATTGATCAGTCATTATTGTTCTCCTTGTTGCTCATCAAAAATGCTGCGGTTCTGGATTGATCGCTCAGCGGCGCTCACCCACTCTCACTTCAAATTCGCCGATGCCATCGATGCCGCCGTTGATCACGTCGCCCGCCTGAAGCGCAGCAACGCCCGGCGGCGTGCCGGTCATGATCAGGTCGCCGGCGCGTAACGTAACGGAGTGGGAAAGCTGGCTGATGATTTCGCTGACCGACCAGATCTGGCTGCCGAGGTCGGAACGCTGCCGCTCGACGCCGTTGACGCTCAGCCAGATGGCGCCTTGTCGCGCATGACCATCGCGGCCCGCCGGGCGAATGGGCGTGATCGGCGCAGAGCCGTCGAATGCCTTCGCCGGCTCCCACGGGTTGCCCACGGCCTTGGCCGCCAGTTGCAGATCGCGGCGGGTCAGGTCGAGCCCTGCGGCGTACCCCCAGACATGGTCCAGCGCGTGTTCGGCGCTGATCTCATGACCGTCCTTGCCGATGGCGACGACCAGCTCGATCTCGTGGCAGAACTGCTCGGTCCGGGTCGGAAATGCCAGCTCGCCCGCCGCATCGACAACTGAGGTCGCCGGCTTCATAAAAAACGCCGGCACTTCGCGCTCGGCGCTGGAAACCCCGGCGGGCTGATCGCCCCACTGATAGTTACGCCCCAGGCAAAACACCCGGCCGACGGGGAATCGCGCATCACTGCCATGTACCGGCAAGCTGCTGATCCTGGGAGGTTCGAATACAAAGTTGTTCATGGAATTCCTTATCACCGAAAGACGCTCGATTCAGCCCGATGCGTTTCAGACTACGGGATCAAACGGCGGGAAAGTTGGACAAAACCGTGTTTGCGCTGGACTAAAAACCGAATATCAGCGGCATTAAAAAAGGCGTATTTGCATACGCCTCTGCCCAGTACGGCATAAGTTCACACACACATTCTTTTGCGGTTAGCTGGCCTTGAGCTCAATGCGGTAAATACGGCCGAGCAACAGTGAATAAGACAATGTGCCGATGAACGCGACCCCGCCGATGAACCAGAACGCCCAGGCGAAGTTGCCGGTGACATGAAGGATCTGCCCGATGACAATCGGCGTGACGATGCCGCCGATGTTCGCCGCCAGGCTGGTGATGCCCCCGGTCAGGCCGATCAGCTCTTTGGGTGCGATCTCGGAGACTGCTGCCCACGACGATGAGGCAATGCCCTGCGCGAAGAACGCCACCGTCAGCAGCGCGATGCAGACTTCGTTGGAGTCGGTGAAGTTGACCAGCATGATTGACATGCCGAGGGCCGACCCCACCACCAGCGGCAGTTTGCGGGAGAAGGAGAGCGAATAGCCACGACGGATCATTCCATCAGCGATGAAGCCCGCCAGCAGCACGCCGACCGTGGCGCCGATGAAGGGCAGCACCGCGAAGATGCCGACCTTGACCATGGTCAAATGCCGCTCTTCAATCAGATAGGTCGGGAACCAAGTGAGGAAGAAATACAGCGCCGAGGTGCTCGCAAACTTGCCCAGGCAAATCGCCCATACCTGACGGTATTTCAGCAGTTCGGCAATTTGCGCCCACTTGAATTTGTTTCGCTCCTGACTGCTTTTAACCAGGCCACCGCCGTCTTCGATGTAAGCCAATTCTTCCTTGCTGACCTTCTTGCAGTTCATCGGATCGCGGTACAGGTAGAGCCAGGCAATCCCGAAGACGATACCGATGACGCCGGTGCTGTAAAACACGTGGCGCCAGTCATAGGTCGTGGCGAGCCACAAGAGCAAACCGGTGAACAGTGCCGTGCCTAAATATTGCCCGCACACGTAAATGCTGCTGGCCATGCCGCGTTCACGCGCCGGAAACCAGACCGTGACCGCGCGGCTGTTGGCTGGAAACGCCGGGGCTTCCATCGCGCCGATCGCCAGACGCAAACCGAACAACGACGCGAAGCCCCCTGCCATGCCTTGGCATACCGTCACCGCTGACCAGGAGATGAGTGAAGCGCCGTAGGTGAAGCGCGAACCGAAGCGGTCGGCGATGAATCCGGCGGGCACCAGTGCGAAGGCGTAAGTCCAGGCGAAGGCGGAGAAGATCAGGCCCATCTCGACCTTGTCCAGACCGAGGTCCTTGGCCATGAAAGGCGCAGCGATGGAGATATTGACGCGGTCGACGTAGTTGATGATCGTGGCGATCAACAACAGCGACAGCATGAACCAGCGGCGGTGAGTCATGGGCCGGGCGGGAGCGGCGGTGGCGGGAACAGCCACGGCAGCATCCATCGCCTGAATATCAGGGTTGCTCGACATGAGAATTCCTCATTGTTTTTATTGGTATCGAGTGATGAAGCGCCCCTTCAAGTTATCGTACGACTGGTTTTAAACAAGACAACGCTTAGAACGTTTTTGGATTTCAATGGGCGGGGCTAATGAATTGTCCAAAAAATCCCGTCCATGAAAAACTGGGGACAATCCGCTTAAATTGAGCTCAGAACCCTAAGCTAGAGCGGTTTCAAAAAAACTAACGCAGCGTGGGTTCTTGGACAAAACGACTTGCCTTCCCCGGGAGAAAAGTTTTGAAATGCGTCATGCGACGACTGACAATGAGAGACATGAGACGAGGAGCACTCGATGGATTCCGTCAATCGCGTACCTACCTACGGAATGCAGCAGCGCAGTGAGCGGCCGGACTTTTACATACGCGGCAAAACCGAGGGCAAAGCGGAAACCGCGCCCCATCGGCACGAGTACTTTCAGATTCAGATCAACCTCGGTGGGGACACCGTGCAGCATATCGGCGGTGTCGTACGGGCCTTCCCGCGCAACACGCTGGCCTTCATCCTCCCCCACAAATTGCACCTTATCCCGCATCCGCCGGAAGGCAATTTCCTGCTGATCAATTTCGCCCAGACCTTCCTGCTGCCCCAACTGCAATGCGATCCGCTGGACCTCGAAGACGTGGCCATCGCTCTTGCGCCGGAGCTCTCCCCCTTCCGCTTTCAAGAGCACCTGGATTTCACGCTGGGTGCCGCTGATTTCGCCGAGATCGAATATCTCCTCAAGCGCATGCGTGAACTGGATGCGAACCGACAGTTCGGCACGCGGGAGATTCTCAAAGGGTGTCTGCTGCAACTGATCGGCACGATCTGCCAGTTGTACGCCGAGCCGATCAAGCTCCTCGCTGATGACAACGCCGCTGAACGCAGCCGCCGCGACGCGCTGGCGCGCATGTCGGAGTACGTGCGCAAGAACCTCGACGACCCGGACCTGAGCCTGAAAAAAGCCGCATCGGCCGCCTTTCTGTCACCCAATTATCTGACCCACTGGCTGCGCAAGGAAGTCGGCAAAACCTTCAGCGAGCTGGTGCTGGAGCGGCGCATGCACCTGGCGCGTACGCTGTTGCTCAACGGCAGCAAACCGGTGGGAGAAGTGGCGCGGCTGTGTGGCTTTGCCGACGAGGCTTACTTCTCACGGCGGTTCCGCCATGCCCACGGCATGCCGCCGGGGCAGTTCAGGAAGCAGCGGGACTTGTAGCAGTCAGGGATGAATCGGGTTCGCCAACAAGCCGGCTCCTCCAAGATGGATTAAGCTGGGCGCCATGGATGACTCCGATTATCTGCGTCTGTTGACGATCCAGGCCGAGCAAGCCAACGCGTTTCTGTCCAATGCGCGCAAGTGGGAGCGCGAGCGTTGGGTGTGCGAACGGTTGCTTCAGGGCCTGAACATTCCACATCGCACCGACGACTTCGTGCCTGCCGGGCAAGAACCGCCGGACGTACTGTTTCGCGATGCCTGTTTTGAGGTGTTTTTTGTCCTGGATGAAGGGCGTCGGCTCAACGATGAGTGGCGCGAAGAATTGCAACGTCGACGCAGCGCGTTTTCCCTCAGCCAACTGGTACGACGCGAAGCAAAACCCAAACGCATTCCCGCAGCCGAACTGCTCCGGCGCCTCGCCCCCACGCTGCGCAAGAAAGCGCACAACTACACAGAGCGCGGTCTGGATTTGAGCGAACTGGACATCATCGCTTTCGCGAGCCTCAAGCGCGAGGTGCTGGACCTCAACAGCCACTTTCCCCCGCCCACCGAATACCTGCGTCAGGGCTGGCGATCACTCTCGCTGGTCGGGCCTACCTTCGCACGGGTATTGTTTGCCCATCCGGATGCCCCGGATTTCCTGCGGACCAATCTGGGCCGCAGCGTGGTTTTTGATGTGGGAATCAGTTTATGAGTCCGTTGCAGGAATTGATCGCCGATGTACCCCAGCGCGGCCGTGTACGCTGGATCGGCGTGCGCCCGGAATCGCGTGGCGAGATGGTTGAGCTGGACGCGGTGGAAGCGCGCCGCGAAGCCGGTCTGACCGGCGACCACGCACGGCCGGGGCCGCGCAACGCCCGGCAGGTCACGCTGATCCAGTGGGAGCATTTCGCGGTGGTCAGCTCGCTGATGGGTCGGGCGGAAGAAAATCCCGTGCTGCCGCAGGATTTGCGGCGCAACATCGTGATCAGCGGCATCAACCTGTTCAGCCTGAAAAACCGGCGCTTTCGCATTGGTCAGGCGATCTTTGAAACCACCGGCTGGTGTCAACCCTGTGCGCGTCTTGAGCAGCGCCTCGGCCACGGTATCTTTCAGGCCGTGCGCGGCCACGGCGGTATCACCGCGCGGGTAATACAAAGCGGCATTGTGCGTTTGGACGACGTTTTGTGTATCGAGCCGATCGAACCGAGCGTCGAGGACTTTAACGCAGCCAACAGCGCCGTTTCCTGATCCGGGTCAACGTCGATAAAGAATCTCAAATGCTCAGCCGCCTGAAACCAGAAGACCAAGCGCGTGTCGAAGAGTACCTTCAAGCGCCCCATCACCGCTTGAGCGTCGGCCTTATTGGCCCAGGCTGCTCCTGTGGTGTGCTGGCTCCAGTCATCGGACGGGGCGCGTTGAGCCGTTTACTGTGCTGTCCGACGCTATGAGCTGCCTTGCGCTCGCGCGGATCGCGCTGACACAGAATTCCTTAAGCCTTATGAGATATCCCCATGACTCATCGTATTGTCATTGTCGGCGGCGGCGCCGGCGGTCTGGAGCTGGCTACCGGCCTGGGTAAGACCCTGGGCAAGAAAGGCACCGCCAGCGTCACGCTGGTGGACGCCAACCTGACCCACATCTGGAAACCGCTGCTGCACGAGGTGGCCGCCGGTTCGCTCAATTCTTATGAAGACGAGCTGAATTACGTGGCGCAAGCCAAGTGGAATCACTTTCAGTTTCAGATGGGTCGCATGATCGGCCTGGACCGTGAGAACAAGCAGATCCACCTGGCTGCCACTCTGGATGAAAGCGGCAACGAACTGGTCCCGGCACGCAGCCTGGATTACGACTCGCTGGTGATTGCCGTCGGCAGCACGACCAATGACTTCGGCACCCGGGGCGCGGCGGAGCACTGCCTGTTTCTCGACACGCGCAAGCAGGCCGAACGCTTTCATCAACAATTGCTCAATCGCTATCTGCGCGCCCATGCGAGCCAGAACCAAGCCGGTGAAGAGATCAACGTCGCTATCGTCGGCGCAGGTGCTACCGGTGTCGAGCTGGCTGCCGAACTGCACAACGCGGCCCACGAACTGGCGGCTTACGGGCTGGGCCAGATCAAGCCGGAAAACCTGCGCATTACGGTGATCGAGGCCGGTCCGCGCGTCCTGCCTGCGCTGCCGGAACGTATTGGCGGCCCGGTGCACAACACGCTGGAGAAGCTGGGTGTCACGGTGCTGACCAATTCGGCGGTCAGTGAAGTGACCGCTGACAGCCTGGTCACCGCCACGGGCCAAGTGATTCCGGCCACGCTGAAGGTCTGGGCGGCGGGCATTCGCGCACCGGCATTTCTGGAGGGCATTGCCGGTCTTGAGACCAATCGCATCAACCAGCTGCAAGTGCGTCAAACACTCCAGACCACGCGAGACGACAATATCTTCGCCTTCGGTGACTGCGCGGCGTGTCCGCAAAAAGGCACCGACCGCAACGTCCCGCCCCGTGCGCAAGCCGCGCATCAACAGGCGTCGTTGCTGGTGAAATCGCTGAAGCTGCGCATCGAGGGTGGCACGCTGCCGGAGTATCGCTACAAGGACTACGGCTCGCTGATTTCGCTGTCGAAGTTCTCGGCGGTCGGCAACCTGATGGGCAACCTCACCGGCAGTGTCATGCTCGAAGGCTGGCTGGCGCGGATGTTCTACGTCTCGCTGTACCGCATGCACCAGATGGCGCTGTACGGCATGTTCCGCACGCTGATGCTCATGCTGGGAAGCCGAATCGGCCGCGGCACCGAGCCACGGATGAAGCTGCACTAAGGCTCAGTCCCGAAGGTCCGCCGCATAAGAGGCGGCGGACCTCATTACCCTTACTTCCCATCTCCCCGACCTGCCGCCCTGTGCCTTTGCGTAAGGCGCAGACGACGGCATGCGCCCACGCTAAGGCATCACCCGCCCTTTGCCTGAATGCTTGACCTTGTACATCCAGCGGTCCGCTTCGCGCATCAGCTCGTCCGCCGGTTTGCCAGAACCAGGTTCGTACATGGAGAAGCCGATGCTGGCATTGCTGTGAATGACAACGCCTTTGATGGTGATGGGTTCAGCAATGGCGAGGAGGAGTTTATGGGCCACTTCGCGCGCTTCCTCCAGGCCGGGCGTGATGCCTTCCAGCACCACGATGAACTCGTCACCGGCCAGCCGGACCAGGCTGTCGGTCCTGCGAATGCAGCTCTGCAACCGTGTGGCTATCACGCGCAGCAGTTCATCGCCGGCATCGTGCCCGTAACTGTCGTTGATGACTTTGAAGCCGTCGAGGTCTATGAACATCAACGCCAGCTGCAGCCTGGAGCGATCCGCCCGCGCCTGAGCGATAGGTAGAAGCGAGTCCAGCGCACGGCGATTGTGCAGGCCGGTCAGGGCGTCGTGTCGAGCTTCCTGTTCAAGCTCTTTACGCGCCTGAATGTCCTGGATGATGGAAATGTAGTATTCCAGTTCCCCGACTTCGGACAGCTTCTTCGTGACGCTCAGATTGACCCAGACCGCACTGCCGTTCTTGCGCACATAGCGCTTCTCGATCTGATAGCTGACGATCTGCCCGAGGGTAAGCTGATGCAACCTCTGGAGGTCACCGCCCAGGTCGTCGGGGTGGGTGATGTCTTGAAACGTCAGGTGCTTGAGCTCATCGGGCGCGTAACCGAGGATGTCGCACAGCGCGGCGTTGACGCTGATCCAGCCGCCGTCCGGCGCGACCAGCGCGATGCCCACCGATGCCAGCTCGAACATGGAGCGATAGCCCGCCTCACTGGCTTCGAACAAGGCCTCGGTGCGACGCTTCTGAAACCGCGCCAGCATCAGGTTTTCCCGCAGCTGCATCTCGCGGGTAACGATTTCGGCCAACTCGTGAAGTATCGCCAGTTCGTCTGCCGTGAGGGTTCGGGGGCGGGCGTCGATCGCGCAGAGCGTGCCGACGGCAAAACCCTCGCTGGTGCGTATGGGCACGCCGGCGTAGAAACGTACATGCGGGGCGCCCGTCACCAACTGGTTGTCGCAGAACCGAGCGTCTTCCGTCGCATCGGGCACCACCAGCTCGGTACCTTCAAGGATGGCGTGCGCACAGAAGGCGACTTCCCTCGGCAGCTCGACCACCTCGAGCCCCACGCGACTCTTGAACCACTGGCGGTCCTGGTCCACCAGCGATATGAGGGCGATCGGCACGTTCAACACGTGCGCCACCAGACGGGTGATCCGGTCCAGCGCGACCTCGGGCGGCGTATCGAGCACTTCGAGAAAACGCAGCGCATTGAGTCGCTGCTGCTCGGATGAAGGAGTTGGCAACTTCATGTGGCGGCCGATCCTGAAAAGACTGCCTGAAGTCTATACCGGGGTTTGTGAATTCGCACTTAGCGCGCCGATTCACCGATTCACCAATGCGCCGATGCGCCGATGCGCCGAGAATCAGATCACGACGCCGCGGGCAAACGTAAACCTGGCTCACTGAATCCCAAAAACGAAAAAAGCGCCCCGAAGGACGCTTTTTTGTAGCTTCAACGCGAATGGCGCTGAAGCGGTATTTTCTACCCTGATACGGCTGGGGCGAAAATGGTCGGGGTAAGGGGATTCGAACTCCTGACATCCTGCTCCCAAAGCAGGCGCGCTACCGGACTGCGCTATACCCCGGTGAAACAAGGAAGCACCCGAAGGCGCTTCCAGAGCGGGTGACGCGAATGGCGTCACTCCCTAAGATCCAACCCGATGGAGCCAGGTCAAAAATGGTGGGTCGTGTGGGATTCGAACCTACGACCAATTGGTTAAAAGCCAACTGCTCTACCAACTGAGCTAACGACCCAAATAATGGTCGGGGTAAGGGGATTCGAACTCCTGACATCCTGCTCCCAAAGCAGGCGCGCTACCGGACTGCGCTATACCCCGACGGTACTACCTCTTGAAATTGGCTCCGTGACCAGGACTCGAACCTGGGACCCAATGATTAACAGTCATTTGCTCTACCGACTGAGCTATCACGGAACGATCTATCAATTTCAGATGCAGCGTTTGACGCGCTTCAACACAACAAATTCAGTCAATCTTCGCCAAACGAATCTGGCGACTACCTCACTGAACCTACCGCATTTTCAGCCTCTTCGACCTGTTTGCATCGCTGCGTTCACGTCTCTGAGGCGCGCTATTCTACATTTCCAGAAACACCTGTCAACCCTCTAAATTGCTTTTAAGACAATGATTTGCGACTTTTCTGCCGATGGCCCTCAACCCCCCGAAAATCCTGCGGTTCAGGGAATAAAGCATCACGCATAAAAAAGGGCCCTCACACGGAGAGCCCTTTTGCACCTCTATGCCTCTATATAGAAGCGAGGATCAGCCGAAGACGATCTCTTCGTTCTGCACCGTGCCTCGGATGCTGGTGCCAGGCATGAAGCCACCCGACAGGATCAGCTGAGCCAGCGGGTTTTCGATCCAGCGCTGGATCGCGCGCTTGAGCGGCCGCGCGCCGTACACAGGGTCGTACCCGACAGCGATCAGCTTATCCATCGCCTCAGTGGACAGCTCCAGACCCAGATCGCGCTCGGCCAGACGCTGACGCAGACGGCCCAACTGGATCTCGGTGATGCCCGCGATCTGGTCGCGTGCCAGCGGCTCGAAGATCACCACCTCGTCCACCCGGTTAATGAACTCCGGACGGAAATGCGTGGTGAGCGCATCCATGACCGCCGCGCGCTGCCCCTCACGATCGCCAACCAGCTCCTGGATACGCGCCGAGCCCAGGTTGGAGGTCATGACAATCACGGTGTTACGGAAATCAACCGTACGCCCGTGGCTGTCGGTCAGGCGCCCGTCTTCGAGCACCTGCAGCAGAATGTTGAAGACGTCCGGATGCGCTTTCTCGACTTCGTCCAGCAGGATCACCGAGTAAGGCTTGCGACGCACCGCTTCGGTAAGATACCCGCCTTCTTCATACCCAACGTAGCCGGGTGGCGCTCCGATCAGACGCGCCACGGAATGTTTCTCCATGAACTCCGACATGTCGATCCGCACCATGGCCTCTTCGGTGTCGAACAGGAATTCGGCCAGCGCCTTGCACAGCTCCGTCTTACCGACGCCGGTTGGGCCGAGGAACATGAACGATCCGCTCGGACGGTTCGGGTCAGACAACCCTGCACGTGACCGGCGAACCGCGTTGGCGACGGCGACGACCGCTTCGTTCTGCCCGATCACACGCTGGTGCAGCAACGATTCCATTTTCAGCAGCTTGTCGCGCTCGCCTTCCAGCATTTTCGAGACCGGAATCCCGGTCCACTTGGAGACGACCTCGGCAATCTCTTCCTCGGTCACCTTGCTGCGCAGCAACTGGTTTTCCGGTTTGCCGTGCTGGTCAACCATCTGCAGGCTGCGTTCCAGGTCAGGGATAACACCGTACTGCAGCTCAGCCATGCGATTGAGATCGCCCTTACGCCGCGCCGCTTCCAGTTCTTGACGGGACTGTTCGATTTTTTGCTGGATCTGCGCCGACCCGGTCACTTCCGCTTTTTCCGACGTCCAGATTTCTTCCAGGTCGGCGTATTCCCGCTCAAGGCGCTGAATGTCTTCCTGAAGTTTTTCCAGGCGCTTGATCGCGGCCTCGTCGTCTTCCTTCTTTAGCGCCTGCGCTTCTACTTTGAGCTGGATCAGGCGACGCTCAAGACGGTCGAGCACCTCCGGCTTGGAATCGATCTCCATACGGATGCGGCTCGCCGCTTCGTCGATAAGGTCGATGGCTTTGTCAGGCAATTGCCGGTCAGTGATATAGCGATGGCTGAGTTTGGCCGCCGCAATGATCGCGCCGTCAGTGATCGCTACCTTATGGTGGACCTCATAGCGTTCCTTCAGGCCACGCAGGATCGCGATGGTGTCTTCTTCGCTTGGCTCATCGACCAGCACTTTCTGGAAGCGACGCTCGAGGGCCGCGTCCTTCTCAATGTACTGGCGGTACTCGTTGAGCGTTGTCGCGCCCACGCAGTGCAGCTCGCCACGGGCCAACGCCGGCTTGAGCATGTTGCCGGCATCCATCGAACCTTCGGCCTTGCCCGCACCCACCATGGTGTGGAGCTCGTCGATGAACAGAATGATCTGCCCTTCTTGCTTCGACAGTTCGTTGAGCAGGCCTTTGAGGCGTTCTTCGAATTCGCCGCGGAACTTGGCGCCCGCGATCAGCGCACCCATGTCCAGCGACAGCAGACGCTTGCCGCGCAACCCGTCCGGCACTTCGCCGTTGATGATGCGCTGGGCAAGGCCTTCAGCGATGGCGGTTTTACCCACGCCAGGCTCACCGATCAACACTGGGTTGTTCTTGGTACGGCGCTGCAGCACCTGGATGGTCCGACGGATTTCGTCGTCGCGGCCAATCACCGGGTCGAGCTTGCCTTCCTCGGCGCGCTTGGTGAGGTCAACGGTGTACTTGTCCAGCGCCTGCCGCGATTCTTCGGCGTTGGGATCGTTGACTGCATCGCCGCCGCGCAGGTTGCTGATGGCGTTTTCCAGGGCTTTCTTGCTGACGCCCTGGCCAAGGAGCAGTTTGCCGAGCTTGCTGCTCTCGTCCATTGCCGCGAGCAGCACCAACTCGCTGGAGATGAACTGATCGCCTTTTTGCTGCGCCAGACGATCAGCCTGGTTCAACAGGCGCGCCAGATCCTGCGACATGTTGACGTCGCCAGTGGGGTTCTGGATCTTCGGCAACTGGTCGAGCTCTTTGCTCAGCGCGTTGCGCAGGCTGTTGATGTCGAAGCCCACTTGCAGCAGCAAAGGCTTGATCGAACCGCCCTGCTGTTCAAGCAATGCCTGCATCAAATGCGCAGGCTCGATGGCCGGATGGTCCAGGCCCACCGCCAGGGATTGGGAATCGGATAGAGCGAGTTGTAACTTGCTGGTTAAACGGTCAATACGCATTGGTCACCTTCCTATATGGGCAGGCCGGAGCAATGAACACACCTAATGAAGAAAACCTGCCAGATGGTTCTGTAGATGCGGTCGATTAGGCAGGATTCAAGCGCGGACTGGTTGACATGGATCAACATTAGCTTGAAGGAGAGCGTTCGGCGGGAAAATCAACGCAAGAGAGGGCAGACGCTAGAGGGCTTCGATCCAGACAAGTGAAGCGAAACGTCCGGTGCGTGCGCCTCGGCGATAGGAGAAGAAGCGCTCATCGTTGTAAGTCGAAAGCCCTCCGCCGTACACCGCCTCGACACCGCGCGCTGCAAGACGCAGGCGTGCCAGCCGGTAGATGTCTGCCATGTATTTGCCGGGGTTGGCACTTGGCATGAATGCGTCGGCCGTCTCGGGGTGCGTGGCCATAAAGGCCTCGCGCACTTCGGGACCGACCTCAAACGCCTGCGGGCCAATGGCCGGGCCAAGCCAGACGAGGATCTCGGAGGGCGCATCGGCAAAGCTGTCCACGGTGGCTTCAAGCACACCCGCCGCCAGACCGCGCCAGCCTGCGTGGGCAGCGGCCACCTGAGTGCCCGCCTTATTGCAGAACAACGCCGGCAAGCAATCGGCCGTCATGATGGTGCAAGCCACGCCCGGCGTTTTGCTCCAGCTGGCGTCAGCCTGGAGCACTTCCGATGGCGCGGCCTCGACGACGTCGATGCCGTGGACTTGTTTCAGCCATGACGGCTGAACGTGCAGCTGCGTGGTCAGCGCCGAGCGGTTGCGCGCAACGGCGGCCGGATCGTCGTCGACGTGATCACCCAGATTAAAGCTGTTGAACGGCGCCGCACTGACGCCGCCGGACCGAGTCGTGACACAGGCTTTGACCACCGCTGGCGCGGGCCAGTCGGGAATCAGCCAGTCCGCCACGCGCTCATTCATCCGATGAACGCTTCACGGTCTTGCTTGAGCAAGGTCAACAGCCAGACAAAGTCGTCGGGCAACGGCGATTCCCAGCTCATGCGCTTACCGGTCGTCGGATGGTCCAGCTCCAGAAAACGTGCATGCAGCGCCTGACGCGGGAAATGTTTCAGCGATTCGACCATGGTGACGCTGGCGGCAGGCGGAATCCGGAAACGGCCGCCATAGGCAGGATCGCCCACCAGCGGGAAGTTAATGTGGGACATGTGCACACGAATCTGGTGGGTACGGCCAG
Source organism: Pseudomonas sp. (assembly GCF_036387035.1). Classification (GTDB taxonomy): domain Bacteria; phylum Pseudomonadota; class Gammaproteobacteria; order Pseudomonadales; family Pseudomonadaceae; genus Aquipseudomonas. The sequence continues at coordinate 23,652 of NZ_DASVUM010000014.1, forward strand.
TCTCCAGCTTGACCCGCACATGGGTGTGCGAACGGAAACGCTCCAGAACACGGTAATGACTGACCGCAGGCTTGCCGCCTTCCATGACCGCCATGCGCTGACGCTGCTGACCATGACGACCGATTGGTGCGTTGATCTTGCCGCCGGCAGTCACCACGCCAATGACGATGCATTCATAGATGCGGCTGACGCTGCGGTTCTGCAGCTGGGTGACCAGCTGGGTCTGCGCCTGAATGGTCTTGGCGACCACCATCAGGCCGGTGGTGTCCTTGTCCAGGCGGTGGACGATGCCGGCACGCGGCACATTGATAATGTCCGGCACGTGATGCAGCAAGGCATTGAGCAGGGTGCCGTCGGCGTGGCCGGCTGCAGGATGCACAACCAGACCGGACGGCTTGTTGATCACCAGGATCTGGTCGTCTTCGTAGACGATATCGAGCTCGATGTCCTGCGCGATCCACTCGCCCTGGGCTTCCTGCTCGGCTTTGAGGAGCAGAACGGCACCACCATGGACGATGTCACGCGGGCGCAAAACGCCGCCGTCCACCGTCAGGCGACCGTCTTTGATCCAGGCGGAAAGGCGCGAGCGCGAATGCTCTGCGAATAGTTGGGCGGCGACTTGGTCGAGGCGTTGACCGCCCAATTCGGACGGCACCTCTGCGCGGAGTTCTATGATCTCAGACATGCTCAAACTAGGAGGTGGCACTGGCCTTTGGTTTCGGCTGTGCGCTTGTGGTTAAATACGGCGTCTTTTGTCCCGGGGGTTCCACGGGGCGCCCATCATAACAGGACGGTCCTGCGCAAGACAGCAGGCCGTTATAGGGACGCAAGCCGCCATGCAAGTGAAACACCTGCTGCTGATAGCCATCCTCGGACTTACTGTTGCCTGTTCTTCGAAGAAAGAAGTCATCGACGAAAACCTCAGTGAAGTCGAGCTGTACCAGCAGGCGCAGGCCGATCTGGACAACAACAGCTATAACAGCGCCACCGAGAAGCTCAAGGCGCTGGAGTCGCGTTACCCGTTCGGTCGCTACGCTGACCAGGCGCAACTCGAGCTGATCTACGCCAACTACAAGAATGGCGAGCCGGAAGCTGCCAAGTCGGCGGCCGAGCGTTTCATTCGTCTGCACCCGCAACACCCGAACGTCGACTACGCCTATTACCTCAAGGGCCTGACGTCGTTCGACCAGGACGTCGGCATCATTGCCCGCTTCCTGCCACTGGACCAGACCAAGCGCGACCCGGGCGCCGCGCGCGATTCGTATAACGAGTTCGCTCAGCTGACCAGCCGCTACCCCAACAGCCGCTACGCACCTGATGCCAAGCAGCGCATGATTTACCTGCGCAACCTGCTGGCGGCGTACGAGATTCACGTTGCCGACTACTACCTGACCCGTCAGGCCTACGTGGCCGCGGCCAACCGTGGTCGCTATGTCGTGGAAAACTTCCAGGAAACCCCATCGGTCGGTGACGGCCTGGCGGTCATGGTCGAGGCCTATCAGCGTCTGCACCTGGACGATCTGGCTGACACCAGCCTGCAAGTCCTGAAAACCAACTACCCGGATCACCCGCAACTGGTGGACGGCAAGTTTGAAGCGCGCACCGCTGAGGCGGACAACCGCTCGTGGCTGTCCAAGGCGACGCTGGGCCTGATCGAAAGCCGTCCGCCGCTGCCGCCGGGACAAACCCGCGCCAACCAGGACGTGATCAAGCAATACCAGGACGCCAAGGAAGCCATCCCTGCCGACCTGTTGCCTGAGAATCAGTCAGCGGACGAAGAAAAGAAAAACGACGACGATGACGGCACGCCGAAAAGCCGCTCGATCTTCAGCTACATGACCTTTGGCCTGTTCGACTGACTCCAGTCCTGGTCAAGCGTCAACCAAAAGAGGCCCTCCGGGGCCTTTTTTAATGCCTGACCGTTTTCCGACAGCATTCGGCGATGGAGATGACTGTGCGCCCGACAACCGCTTGGCTACACTGCGCGCTCTTCACTTCATAAGCTGACAGACATGATTCGCTTGATTATGTGGATCGCCCTTATTGTGGCGGCCATCTGGTTCTTCAAACGCCTGGTCAAAGGCCCTGCTCCACGCCCGAAACCCGCAACGCCCGAACTCAACGCCGCGCCTATGGTGCGTTGCGCGCAGTGTGGCGTGCACGTCCCTCGCGACCGCGCACTGAGCCAGGACCAACAATGGTATTGCACCGAATCACACCGTTTGCAGGGCCCCGCCGCACGTGACCGTTGACCGCTTTTCGCTGACGACGCCTCAGGCCCAGCGCATATTGCGGCTGTACCACCTGTACCGTTTGAGCATCGGCGTGTTACTCGTGCTGCTGATTTCGAGTAGCCTGGACACCGAGTTGTTGGAACTGGCGGATATCGAGCTGTTTCGCATCGGCTGCTGGCTGTATCTGGTGTTCAACATTCTCGTCGTGGTGCTGCTCGAACGACCGAGCCGCCAAGGGCATCTGTTTTCTCTGGCCATGGCCGACACGCTGATGCTGGCGGCGCTGTTCTACGCCGGTGGCGGCGCGCCGAGCGGCATCGGCAACCTGATCATCGCGTCGGTGGCGATCAGCAACGTACTGCTGCGCAAACGAACCGGGCTGCTGATTGCCGCGCTGTCGGCCATCGGCATCATCTACCTGACGTTCTACATCAGTTACCACAGGCCCGCCGCCGCCAATCATTTCGTCCAGGCCGGCTCTCTGGGCGCGCTGTGCTTCGCGGCAGCGCTGCTGGTTCAGGCTCTTGCCCGGCGCCTGCAACTGAGCGAGGACATCGCCGAACGCCGCGCGACGGATGTCGACAATCTGGAAGAACTCAACGCGCTGATCCTGCAGCGCATGCGCACCGGCATTCTGGTGCTGGACGAGGATCACAAGGTGCTGCTCGCCAACCAGAGCGCGCTGAATCTGCTGGGCCACGAGCACCTGCTCGGCGAGTCCATCGACGCTTATTCGCCACCGCTGGTAGAACGCCTGCATCAATGGATGGCCAACCCGTCGATGGCCCCGCGCAGCGTCATCACATCAGCCATTGGCCCGGTGCTGCGTCCGGGCTTCATCGCTCTGGCGCGCGGCGGCCACCGTCACACACTGGTGTTTCTCGATGACCTTTCGCGGATTTCCCAACAGGCTCAGCAGCTCAAGCTCGCAGCGCTAGGCAGGCTCACCGCCGGCATCGCCCATGAAATACGCAACCCGCTGGGGGCCATCAGTCACGCCGCGCAGTTACTGCTGGAGTCCGAGGAACTGAGCGGGCCGGACCGGCGTCTCAGTCAGATCATTCACGATCAATCGCGGCGGATGAATCTGGTGATCGAGAACGTCCTGCAGTTGTCTCGTCGACGTCAGACCGAGCCCCACCTGCTTGATCTCAAGCCGTGGCTCGAGCACTTCGTCCTCAACCTTCGCGATGAGCTGACGGCTGATCAGGCTGTGCATCTGGACATCGGGCCCGGCGTGCTCAGTACGCAGATGGACCCCGAGCAGCTGCAGCAAGTCATGAGCAATCTGGTGCAGAACGGTTTGCGCTATAGCGGCCAGCTGCACGAACACGCAGAAGTTTGGCTAAGGTTGTTCCAGGCACCGTTCAGCGAACTGCCGACGCTTGAGGTCCTGGACAACGGGCCTGGCGTTGCTGAAGAGCATCTGAGCAAGATTTTCGAACCCTTTTTCACCACCGAAAGCAAAGGAACCGGCCTGGGCCTATACCTGTCGCGCGAGCTGTGCGAAAGCAATCAGGCGAGCCTCAATTACACCCCACGGAAAGGTGGCGGAAGCTGCATGCGGATTACCTTCGCCCATCCGTTCAAGCTGAGCTGAACATGAGCCAACGGCAAAAGATCCTGATCGTCGACGATGAGCCGGACATTCGCGAGTTGCTGGAAATCACGCTCGGACGGATGAAACTGGACACCCGCAGCGCGCGGAACGTGAAGGAAGCCCAGGAGTGGCTGGCGCGCGAGGCGTTCGACTTGTGCCTGACCGACATGCGCCTGCCGGACGGTAATGGTCTGGAGCTGGTGCAGCACATTCAAAAACGCCACAACCAGGTCCCGGTCGCCATGATCACTGCCCATGGCAGCCTCGACACCGCGATCCAGGCACTGAAAGCAGGTGCGTTCGACTTTCTCACCAAACCCGTCGACCTGACGCGGTTGCGTGAGTTGGTGACCAGCGCCTTGCGCCTGCGCGTCGCGCCTGCCGAAGACGATCGCATCGATCATCGCCTGCTGGGCAGTTCACCGCCGATGCAGGCGCTGCGCAAGCAGATTGCCAAACTGGCGCGCAGCCAGGCGCCAATCTACATCAGCGGGGAATCCGGCAGCGGCAAGGAACTCGTCGCCCGGTTGATTCATGAACAGGGTCCGCGCAACGGTCAGCCGTTCGTGCCCGTTAACTGCGGCGCTATTCCGTCGGAGCTGATGGAAAGCGAGTTCTTCGGGCACCGCAAAGGCAGCTTCACCGGCGCTCACGAGGACAAGCCCGGGCTGTTTCAGCTCGCCGATGGCGGCACGCTGTTTCTCGACGAAGTGGCTGATCTGCCGCTGGCGATGCAAGTGAAGCTGCTGCGCGCAATACAGGAAAAATCCGTTCGCGCCATCGGCGGCCAGCAGGAGCAGGTGGTGGACGTTCGCGTGCTGTGTGCGACCCACAAGGATCTCAACCAAGAGGTAGCCGCAGGCCGCTTCCGCCAGGATTTGTACTACAGACTTAACGTCATCGAACTGCGCGTGCCGCCCTTGCGCGAGCGTCGCGAGGACATCGAAGAGATCGCCAATAGCGTACTGCGCCGCCTGACAGAATCCGCCGGCGAGCCTGCCACCCTCCTCCCGCCCCATGCACTGGCCGCGCTCAAGGGCTACCGTTTTCCCGGCAACGTACGCGAGCTCGAAAACATGCTCGAGCGTGCGTACACGCTGTGCGACAACGATCAGATCAACACTGAAGACCTCCGCCTGGCCGAGCCGTCACGCCCGACCGAGCAAGACGGTCCAAGCCTGGCCGACATCGACAACCTGGAAGATTATCTGGAAAGCATCGAGCGCAAACTGATTCTGCAAGCGCTGGAGGAGACCCGCTGGAACCGCACGGCAGCGGCGCAGCGGCTGAACCTGACGTTCAGGTCGATGCGCTACCGGTTGAAGAAGCTGGGGCTTGAATGACGGATTTTACGGCGACTGACAGGTCCCAAAAAAGGACCGATCGTTCCCTTTATGGGACCTCTTATTCAGCCAGTCCCCTTAAGCGTTGAGCCTTCCCACAGGCGCATAAGGCGCCTGATCAATAATCGGCGTCTCTCCCACCAGCAAATCCGTCAGCAACTGACACGACGCGGGCGCCAGCACCAGGCCGTTGCGGTAGTGCCCGCAGTTCAGCCACAAGCCTTCATGATTCGGCACCGGCCCGATAAAGGGAATGCCATCAGGCGAGCCCGGCCGCAAACCGGCCCAATGTCCGACCACGTGCGCGTCCGCCAGCGCGGGGATCAATTCGATCGCCGAGGCCTTCAGGCTTTCGAGGGCGTATTCTGTAGGTGTCTTGTCGTAGCCTTCGTGCTCAAGCGTGCTGCCAATGAGAATGTGCCCGTCACGGCGGGGAATGGCGTAACGGCCCTTGGCGAGGATCATGCTCGGCAGGAAGTCAGCGGCGCACTTGTAGAGGATCATCTGGCCTTTGACTGGCTCCACGGGCAGCGCCAGCCCCAGTTTACCGAGCAGCTCGCCACTCCACGCGCCGGCCGCCAGCACCACGCTGTCGCCCAGCACATCGCCCTGGTTCGTTGTGACGCCCAATATACGATCACCCTTTCGCAAGAAGTCATCGACCTGGCAGTGCTCACGTATCACCACATTGGGCATCGCCAGCAATGCCGCCTTGAGCGACTTGACCAGACGCGGGTTGCGAACGTTGGCGACGTCGGCCATGTGCACCGCACGTGAGTAGCCGCCGCCCATGACCGGCACGGCATCGCAAACCGCGGAAATGTCCACCGATGTAAGCGGACGGTTTACACGCGCTGCCCACGCAAGCGCCTCGGCCTCGTCATCGAGGTCCAGCCAGTAAAGGCCGGTTTTGTGCACCTCGGGATCGATGCCGGTCATTCCCAGCAAGCGCTCGGCGAGCTGTGGATAGAAGTCTTGCGACCAGTGCGCCAGCGCTGTCACAGCCGGGCTGTAGCGCCATGGGTAAAGCGGCGACACGATACCGCCGCCGGCCCATGAGGATTCCTGGCCGACTTCAGAGCGGTCGATCAGCGTTACGCTCCGGACTTTGGAGGCGAGGTTGAAGGCGGTGAGGAGGCCAATGACGCCGCCACCGATGATAATGATGTGTTGACTGGACATGCCGAACTCGACCCTGCGCAAAAATAAGCGTTGCAGCCCGCTCGTCAGGTAGCGATCAACCTGACGCATGAGCGGCCGAAAAAATACTGTATGCCATCGGTCCGCCGAAAATCCCCGGACATCTACTACTTAGCGACTTGGAAGCTGAGTAGTATCACCATATTTCAACGTTAAAATGGAATTTCCTTAATGGATCTCAGCTCTGGTCTCACGCGTGCGAATCCGCGTCGCAGTTGGCACAGTCCAGACAAGCGTGCGCGCGCGGGATTTACATTGATTGAGCTGATCGTGACGGTGGTGATCGTCGGCATTTTTGCGGCCATCGCCGTGCCAAGCTTCGTCGGCCTGATCCACCGAAGTAACGTGAGGGCCGGAGCTGATGAGCTTTATGACCTGCTGCAGTACTCCAGGGCAGAAGCGGTAACCCGCAGCACGCCAGTGACGATTGCAGCGCCTGGGGCTAGTAGCACCGGCTGGGCTGGGGATCTCTCGGTCAAAACGACTCAGCAGACACTGAGACAAATTGGCGCCTCGGGGCTGCAGGCTGGTATCACTGTTACCACTGCAGTGGGCAGCATTGTGTTCTCGCCAACAGGCACGTCCTCCGCGACCGCTTGCTTCCAGATTTCCTACGCAAACGACACCTCCGTTACTCCGCAGTTTATCTCTGTACAGTCCAGCGGACGCGTATCACCTCCCGCCTCGACGCGCCCTGGAGGATGCTGATGAACCCCAGCGTCGTACACGGCCGCTCAGCCGGTTTCAGCATGATTGAAGTGCTGGTCAGCCTCATCATTATTGTGATTGGTGTGCTTGGTATGGTTGCCCTTCAAAGCAAGGCCATCCCCTACACCCAGGATTCGGTTCAGCGCAATACGGCGATCATGCTCGTGGATGATCTCGTCGAGATCATCCGTAGTGCACCCGCAGATTGCACCACCGCCAATTCGTGCCTGAAGGCGCCGGGCGCTCCGTTTCCGGATCCCGCCTCGGATTGCACCCCCACACCGTCAGCGTTGTCCGAGCAGATCGGTTGCTGGGCATCACGTGCTGCCACCCTGTTGCCAGGCGCCGACAGCCTGCTTTCCTCGAACAGCTTCTACATCTGCAAAACACCTTCCCCAGGAGACGTGTCCGCCTGCACGACCTCAAGCACAACGAACGCCGATCTGGAGATTCAAGTTGCCTGGACGGTCAAGAACGCCGCTGACTGCATGAGCGGCGCCACCGTTACAACGGCAGGCGCTTGCACCTATCGCTTGAGGACACGCATTAAATGAAAGCGGAAGTCTTACCCGGCCGGCAGAAAGGTCTGTCCCTGATCGAGCTGATGGTCGCGATGGTCATCGGGCTATTTCTGATCCTCGGTGTGACTCAGATTTTTATCAGCAACCAGCGGACGTATCTGTTCCAGCAAGCGCAGATGGGCAATCAGGAAAACGGCCGGTTCACCTTGGCCATCCTGAGCCAGGAACTGCTGAAGGCGGGGTATCGCAGCAGCCTGGGCGCGGTTATTCCCGCCGACAACTCCCTGAGCGACTGCAACTTCCCTGTGGGCGCCTCGGTCGTGGCGCTTTCCGAATCCTCCCTGTGCATTCAATATCAAGCCACCAGCAAGCTTGATGTCAGTTGCCAAGGCGCCGCTCTTGCAGTTGGGGACCAGAACAATATAACCACGCCTTATTCGGCGCGGTCGGTGCCGACCACTGTGCGGCCCAAAATTGTCGAAAAAATAACGTTCGATTCCGCCAACAAAGCCATTACCTGCACCAGCGGCGCAACGACTCAGCAATTGGTGAGCGGCGTCCAGGACTTGCGCTTTGAATATGGATCAGATCCCTCGGACCCGAAAACCGTCAGCACATTCAGCACTACCGCGCCGACCGGTACCATTGCTGCGGTGCGCTACAGCGCTTTAATGCAGAGCCCGGGCACCCCGATGATTCGTGACAGCACCACCGCTATTTCACCCGCGCTGACAGACTGGAACGGGCGCTACAGCACCAGCTATAACGATACGAAAGGCATTTATCAAATTGTGCAGGGGACCATCATGGTCAGGAATCAGATGCCATGAAGCCCTCAATCAAAACTCTTCAGCGCACGCAAATGCGTGACCAGACCGGCGCCACGCTCCTGGTGGCATTGATGATGCTGCTGATCATCACGCTGCTGGCACTTTCCAGCATGAGGGGGGTGTCGCTGGAATCCCGGATCACCGGCAACCTAAGGCTTCAGAGGACCCTGACCAATGCCGCCGAAGCAGGCCTGCGAATCGGTGAACAGAGCATCAGCCAATGGCAATGTACAGCGGGCGCCGGTAATACGAACAAGCCCTGCATGCCGGTCCCGACGACGTTGCAGAACGGTGATTATCTCTTGGCATTCACTGCCGCCAACAGTGCCAACATCAATGTGGTTACCACTTATCAATACAATCCGGTGACCGGCAACAACGTTGAAATTGAGTGGTATGTAATCGACTTGAAACTCCTTGATGGACAAGCACAGAACAACTGCGCACTTTTGGCGAGAGATTGCGGTCATCATTATTACGAAATCACTGCCTGCGCCTCCAATGTCAGGTGCTCCAGCGACCCGACCACGCAACGCGTTATTCTTCGCACGGTTTTTGCCGTTTCCGATTCTTGAGTGCCTGCCAGACAGTGAACGACCATGAATAAGCCAATCACGCTCAGCAGTTTCATCGTTGCACTGGCATGTCTGATCCTGCTGCCGTTTGGCGCGGCTGACGCCGCCGTGAGCCAGGTCCCCGCACAGTTGCCGCTGTTCTTGAACAACTCCGTACCGCCGCTGAACATGCTGGTGGTGGGCCGCGACCACAAGTTGTTTTTCCCCGCCTACAACGATGCGTCGGACCTGGACGGCGACGGTTCCATTGATATCCGCTACAAGCCTGCCATTACCTACCTGGGCTATTTCGATTCGCTTACCTGCTACACCTACAACAACGGTTACTTTACGGCGCAATCAAAAACAACGACTGCAAACCTGAAAAAATGCCCGGGCAACTGGAGCGGCGATTACCTCAACTACCTCACGACCTCACGTGCGGACGCATTGCGCAAAGTGCTTTACGGCGGCTATCGCGAGGTGGACACCACCTCACAGACCATCCTGACGCGCGCCTATATATCGACCGATGCACATACCTGGGGCAAAGAGTACTCAAGCCGCACCGTCGATGGTTATGACCTGTCGGATTACACGCCGCTGTCGAATCCCAGCGCCGGCAACTACACGCTCTTCGCCAACAACACGCAAAGCAGTGCGCCACTGCTCCGAGTACTGTCCAACGTGTCGAACATTCGCATCTTTGGCTGGGTATCCCGGGAAGTTACCCAAGGCGGATCAAAGGCGACCAACACCAGCTTCAGCGACGTCGATGTTTCCCCCACCAGTTACCAGGTGCGGGTGGAGGTCTGTAAATCAGGCTTTATCGAAAGCAACTGCAAGCTCTATCCCAACGGCACCTATAAACCCACAGGCATCCTTCACGACTACGGTGAAGGAAACCAGATGTACTTCGGACTGGTGACGGGCACCTACCAGAACAACATTCAGGGCGGCGTAGTCCGTAAAGCGATGGGAAGCTTTTCGGCTGAAATTGATGCCTCGACAGGCATCTTTGGCACACCGGACAGATATGGTAACTACGTCAAAGGCGCAATTATCGGCACGCTGGACGGGCTGAGGCTGAGCACCACCGGATGCAATATCTACGTCACGCCGATGCCGAACGCCAACTGTCCGAACTGGGGAAACCCGCTCGGCGAAATGATGTTCGAGACCATGCGCTACTTCAGCGGCGAGACCACTCCCACGGCCAACTACAAATCCGGGAATGCCGACACAAGCGGCGGCTTGAGCCTGACCAGCGTCACCACGTGGAGTAATCCTTACTCGACGACACCTAACGCAGCCGCGAGCCCGCCGACTTATCCGAGCTGCGCCAAGCCTTTCGAGACGCTGTTCAGCGACGTCACTCCCAGCTATGACTCGGATTTGCCGGGCAGCACCTACACAATCAATGCGGCTCCGGGTTCCTCCACGGCGCTCACCAATCTGGACGTCAGCAAACTAGGGCAGACGATCTGGAACACTGATGTCGGTGGCAGCAAAAACATAAACATCGGCCAGACATTAAATGTGAGCGACCAGGCGCCGACTGCAAAAGTTGCGTCCAGTCTGGGCAACATCAGGGGGTTGCCGGAAGAGCCCACCAAAGAAGGGACCTACAACGCGGCGGCCGTGGCTTATTTCGCCAATACCAATCCGATCACGTCACTGGGCAACCAAAAAGTCCAGACCTTTTCCATCGCTCTCTCGTCGACACTACCGCGCATTCAGATGCCCGTCGGTACGGGCTCAATCACGCTGGTGCCGTTTGGCAAGGTGGCGAGCAGCGGCATTACCGAGCAAATCACCGGGTTCTATATCGACTCGCTATACAACATGACCGGCCAGCCCACCAACGCCAACATTAACGGTGGCCGGGCGCAGGCTGTTTTCCGGGTGGTATTCGATGACTGCGGTCAGGGCTGCGATTACGACATGGATGCCATCGTGCTCTATACCGTCGCAGTCAACGCCCTCGGCACTCTCGATGTGACGCTGCAGACCGTTTACTCGGTATCGGGCGCCGAATCGCACATGGGCTATACCATTTCTGGCACCACCACCGACGGGATTTATCTGGAGGTTACCGGCGGGGCCACCGGCACGCTCCACTACTCACTGGACACGCCGGGAACGAGACTCCCCGGCGCCTGCGCCACAATCGCCGCAGTCTGCAACAATACGGCCGATCTACTACCAGGACGCAAAGACCAAAACCAGGCCGTATCGCCTTCTTCTCGGGGTGATACCCACACCCGCCGATTCGTTGCCTCCCCGACGACCTCCATCACCAACCTGCAGGATCCTTTGTGGTACGCGGCCAAGTGGGGCGGCTTCGGCGGCCCGACCAACACCAGCAGCAGCCTGCCGGTGGCGGGACAGTGGGACTCCACAAAATCGGGAACACCCAATAACTACTTTCTGGTTACCAACGCCTCGACGCTCAAGCAGCAGCTTGACGCAGCCTTCAACCAGATTCTTCAAACGAATAACTCGGTGGCAACGCCGGCAGTGGTCCCTGCGCTCGGCACAACAAATGCCGCCGCGACGTATTTGAACAGCTTGAATGTGGCCACCTGGAGTGGCGATTTGATCAAGACGACCACCACCGTCAACCGAACGGATGGCAGCACGAGCAGCGTCCAGAACTGGTCGGCCTCACAGGGTGTTCCCACCTGGAGTTCGCGCAATATCCAGATGGCAGGCACGACAACCAACGGCCTGCAGAGCTTCACTTACTCCAACCTCGCGAACCGGACCTACGCCGGCATCAACTTGCAGACGACACTGACGTCCGACCAGGTGGACTTCGTCAAAGGTGATACCAGTAAAGCGACGTCCACGTATCGCCGCCGCGCATCGCTCATCGGTGACTTGGTCAACTCCTCGCCAGTGGTGGTGGACACGGCGCTCTATGATGCGACCGTTGCCGATACGCTGAATGGGCAGAGCGGGGATTATGCAACGTTCCGGACTGCCCAGACCGCACGACGCGGGCAAATCTACGTAGGCGCCAATGACGGCATGCTGCATGCGTTCGACACCCTAACTGGCGTCGAGAAGTTCGCCTTCATTCCAACAGCGGTGGTCTCAAACCTCAACGCGCTGACCAACAAGGATTACAACTCCAACTCCGCCCTGCACCGTTTCTTCGTCGACGGTACCCCCGTGGTCGCGGACGTGTACTTCGGCAGCGCCTGGCACACGATTCTGGTGGGGACGCTGGGTGCGGGCGGACGCGAAATCTTTGCGCTGGACGTTACCAACCCCGACAGCATCAGCCTGCTCTGGGAGTTCACGTCACAGAATGACGTGGATCTTGGCTCTAGCTTGTCCGTTCCCGTCATTGCCAAACTGCACTCCGGGGACTGGGGCGTCATCGTCGGCAATGGCTACAACGGCAATAATGGCACCGCGTCGCTGTTCGTCCTCAATGCCGCCACGGGTGCCACGATCAGCAAGCTGACCACATCGGTAAGTGGCAACAACGGGCTGTCTTCACCGGTGGTTCTTGATGCAAACGCCGACGGCTATGCAGATTACGTGTATGCCGGTGACTTGCTCGGCAATCTGTGGCGCTTTGACCTGATCGGAAGCTCCCTGACGGCAAACGCGACGGCGAGCAATTACAAGGTGGCGTTCGGCAATAAACCTCTCTACACCGCAACTGCGAGCGATACGGCCGGGGCCGCCGTGCAATCGATCACCGCGCCGCCTACGGTCGTGGCACATCCAACGGCGGCGGGAACCATTGTGGTATTCGGAACGGGTCGATATTTCGCGAGTGCGGACAAGGCCAGCACCGATCTGCAGACGCTATATGGCGTCTGGGACAAACAAACGGTTGGGGCCGCAGTATCGTCGACGCCAACGTTAACGCGTGGCAGCCTTCAGGCTCAGACGATTACTTCCCAGGCCAACAACGTCAGTTTTGCGGGCACCAGTAACGATGTTCGCATCGTCAGCAATAACACCGTGGACTGGAGCGCTAAATCGGGCTGGTATCTGGACCTTGCCGTCGGTAACACGCTGCTGGGCGAGCGGTTGGTTGACCCGTTGGTGCCTAGCGGCAGCGTCTTGTTCGCATCGACGCGCACGCCGGTCACCGACGTGTGCAGCCCGGGCGTGACCGGATGGTTATACGGTCTGGATCCGACCACGGGAGGCCGTACAACCTTTACGGTGTTCAACCTTCGGCGAAACGGCACCATCTCAAGCGCCGACAACTACAACGACACCGTCGTCAGCGCGATGAGCATCAGTGCCGGGGGCGTGGATGTCGGCAGTATCGGCGGTCAGAAGTACGCGACCGATTCGAGCGGCGAGCCCACCGCCGTGAACACCGGAACCGCTTTCAACGGCCGCCAGAACTGGCGCGTCATTCCCTACACTCCATGAGGCTGAGCCAAATGCATTTTTCAACCCGCTCCCAACGCGGCTTCACGCTGATCGAGTTGATGATTACCGTCGCCATCGTTGCCATCCTGGCCGCGATCGCTTATCCGGCCTATACCAAGTACGTCCAGCGCGGCTATCGCTCCGAAGGGATCGTGATGCTGAATGACGCCGTGGCGCGAATGGAGCGGTACTATGCTCAGAACAATAACTATTCGGCCAGTCTCACGGCTTTGGGTTTTCCCAGCGCAACGCCGCTCTCACAAACAGGCAAATACCAACTGGGCGTGACAGCGACAGCGACGGCATATACGTTTACGGCCGCCCCCAAAGATTCGCAGACCCAAGATGCATGCGGCACCTTAGCGATTGACCAAGCCGGGGCTAAAACAGCAACCGGCGGCACCGACTGCTTCAAATAACCGCTACCGCCCCCAGCACCCCGACACACTGGCAGCCCCCGACATCCCAAGGTTGTTGCGCCTGCCAGTGCTCTCCAGCACAAAGCTGCCACAGGCATCGCCGCCCATCATTCCCCCACCAATCGGTGACCCGGTCAGCGTAAACGCCCGCTCTTTACGCTCGGCGTCTATCCGATAAAAAGCATTCCCCACCGACACCTCATGACTAAACGCCGGCGGCCCGCTGACGTCCGAATACTGCCCAGCCCTCGAATGAAAGCGCTCCAGTTTCTGCGCCTCTTCCACCAACACGGCGGCGATCTCGGCGCGACGGGTTTTGCGGGTGTATTCGCTGTACTGCGGATACGCGACAGCGGCGAGAATCGCGACGATGGCGATGGCAATCAGCAGTTCGATGAGGGTGAAGCCCCTGCGCGCCGTGTTCATTGCCGCTGCCGCCACATCACCCGACGCTCGCGCGTGTGAATGCTCTCCAGCACCGTCCGTGAATCGCCTGCCAGGCCAACGGCTGTCACGCGATACAGCGTCCGGATCTGGCCGTCTGAGCCACCGGCAGGCTGGTCGGTCTGCCCAATATGCTGAATGCCGTAGAAACCGCTGCGCGTGGCGACCCAATCCACGCCCGACGCAACACCGGCGCTAGTGGCCGAAAGCGTCAGCGCTTCAGGCGGCGGCAGGCAGCTGGCGGGAGACGTACACGCCGGCAGGGAGAACGCAGGCGCCATGAGGTCGGCTTCCGCAGTGCGCAGCGCTGTTTCGGCAGACTGAAACGATGCATTGCGCAGCATGAGCGTGCCCGCCACCTTTTCCTGGAGCGTGGCGTTCTGCATCGATGATGTCGCTAAGAGTGTCAGCAACATCAGGAACACCAGGCTGACAATCAACACCGCCCCGCGTTGTGCATTCATCCTCATGCCCTCACCCCAGTCGATTACGAAGAGCGGCGACGACCTCGACGGTCTGCTCCTGAACCCGGTCGGCGGGGTCGAACAGGGTCAGGGTCAGTCGCACGCTACGGATCAGGTTGGGTTCGGCGCTGGGCGCATACCGGGCAACGGAGCGCTCGCTGGTCGAGCCTGCCACCCCAAACAGCACGCTGAACGCACGAACGTTGCTGACCAGAGGCTGGCCGTTCAGCGTCAGTTCATTGCGCGCCTTGTTGAAGCGATAGACCTGCCGGTGCACGGGCATCGCCGTCTCATTCGCCGCAAGTCGCGGCGCACGGCCGTTGGAATATGCGGTGGCGGCTGACACGCAATCGGTGTGTATGACCCAAGTGGACCAGCCTGCACCCTCTCCGGTCCCGGCGGTGGCAAGGGTCAGTGTCTGCGAACTGGCGTCCCAGGTAATCGGGTCGTGAAATGCTTTGGAGAAACCGTTGCCGACGCTGGCGTCATCGACTTTTCCCAGGCAGCCGAACATGCCCACCAAGCGCGCTTCCTGGACCATTTTGCTGAGCACGAAGCGGGCGTCCTCCTGAACGCTGGCGGAAGATGTCTGACTGGCATAGCTGCTCTTTGAGCTGATGAATATCTGCATCAAGGCCAGCGACATCACCAACCCCAAGGCCAATGCCAGCAGCACTTCCACCAGGCCAAAACCTTTCACCGATGCGGTCATGGTCGTACGCCCTGCTCGGCTGAGACATCGGCGGTCAGCGTGAGCGTCTGCTGTTGCGCTGCCGCTTGGCTGGCGCGGGAGTCGTCCCAGTTCAGCGTGAGGGTGACGGTCGATCCCAACATGGCAATGGATGCCTCGGCATCGTCACCGACCGCACGTTTGAGCTGCGTCGCGAAGTCGTACAGGTCCTGCTGGCGAGGCACAGCGAGATTGCCAGCGGCCGGCGCCTGACTCAGCGACGACAGTGCATAACTGGCGCCGGGGTTGGCGCGAATACGTTCGAAAAGATCATGGGCGATGAAGCTCACGTGCATGCTGCGCAGTGAGCTGTCGGTGTATTTCAGCGCATTGAGCTGAAGCATCGCGACGCCCAGTATGCCAACGCTGAAAACCAGCAATGCGACCATCACCTCGATCAGCGTCATCCCGCATTGCATCGTCCTTCCCACCATTGCGCACTTCCTCCGTCTGCTGTGCAGGCACCATTGAAGCCGATGCCTGACGACTTGCCCGGAGGATGTGTAACGGCGGCTTGCGGACACACCGACTGACAATGGACTGGGTTGTCAGCGCTGCTGAGGAGGTGTTTGCTTGAACGCCGCACGCAACGGAAGACGCTCGTGAAACAGCAAGGGTTGACCCTGATAGAACTGCTGGCCGGGCTGGTGATTGTCGGGATCGTCGCGACGCTGGCGATCCCTGCCTTCAGTGCGCTGATCGACTCACAACGACGTCACGACACGGCTCGCCAGCTGGCGAGCGGGCTGCGAATGGCCCGCACCGAAGCGATACTGCGCAGCCAGCCAGTGGTGATGCAGGCGCTGGAAAACGACTGGAGCCGAGGCTGGAATATCTTCGTGGACAGCAACCGTAACCAGTTCCGGGACGAGGCTGAACTGTTGCTGGCCGAGATCGCCGGCCACCGCAATGTCAGGGTGGCGGGCAACGGTAAGGTGGCTGTGCGAATTGGGTTTGATGCCACAGGGCGGCTGCTGAACAACGCCAACGGGACACTTGCGGTTTGCCTCAAAGACTTACCCGCCAGCCGCTACCAATTGGCGGTTGCGGTGACGGGCAGGGTCACGCTGCGATCCGAAGGCTTCGGCAGCGAGCCCTGCGCATGATGCGATTACAGCAGCGACTTGACGCGCAATTCCTTGGGCATCGAGAAGGTGATGTTTTCCTCGCGACCGGCCAGCTCGTCCGCGCCGGTGGCGCCCCAGGCGTGCAGCTGCTGAATTACGCCACGCACGAGCACTTCGGGCGCCGAAGCACCGGCGGTGATCCCGATGCGTCCAACGCCGTCGAACCAGGCGCGTTGCATGTCTTCGGCGCCGTCGATCAGATAGGCCGGGGTCGACATGCGTTCAGCCAGTTCACGCAGGCGATTGGAGTTGGAGCTGTTCGGACTGCCCACCACCAGCACTACGTCACACTCATCCGCCAGGACCTTGACCGCATCCTGCCGGTTTTGCGTGGCGTAACAGATGTCGTCCTTGCGCGGGCCGCCAATGGCAGGGAATCGCGCGCGCAGGGCGTCGATCACGCGACTGGTGTCGTCCATCGACAGCGTCGTCTGGGTCACGAAAGCGAGGTTCTCGGGGTTGCTCACCTGGAGGTTGGCGACGTCCGCTTCGTCTTCCACCAGATAGATCGCACCACCGTTGCTGGCGTCGTACTGGCCCATCGTGCCCTCGACTTCAGGATGACCGGCGTGGCCAATCAGGATGCACTCGCGGCCGTCACGGCTATAGCGCGCCACCTCGATGTGCACTTTGGTCACCAGTGGACACGTCGCATCGAACACCTTCAGGCCGCGACCGGCCGCCTCCGTGCGCACGGCCTGTGACACGCCATGAGCGCTGAAAATCACGATGACGTCGTCCGGCACCTGATCCAGCTCTTCGACGAAGATCGCCCCGCGGCTGCGCAGGTCTTCAACGACAAACTTGTTATGAACCACTTCATGGCGCACGTAGATTGGCGGGCCAAACACTTCCAGCGCGCGATTGACGATTTCGATCGCGCGGTCCACCCCGGCGCAGAAGCCACGTGGGTTGGCGAGTTTGATTTGCATGATGTGCCTCGTGTCTACGCGCAATGAAACATAAAAACGAAAAGGCCCCGAACAGTGCCGGGGCCAAGCACTCTGGCGATGCTCAGAGTGCCCTGACCTCAAAGATTTCCACTTCGAAGGTCAACGTCTTGCCGGCGAGCGGGTGGTTGAAATCAACGGTGACCTGATCATCACCAATCGCTTTCACCACGCCCGGCAGTTCGGTATTCGCCGCATCATTGAAGATCACCAGCAGCCCTTCCGACAGCTCCATGTTCTGGAACTGCGAGCGCGGCATGATCTGCACGTTTTGCGGGTTCGGCTGGCCGAAAGCGTTTTCCGGCGGCACTTGAAGCGTGCGTTTGTCACCCGCTTTGAAGCCAAAAATCAGCGCTTCGAAGCCGGGAAGCAGGCTGCCGTCGCCGACCTTGAAGGTCGCCGGGGCCTTGTCGAACGTGCTGTCGACGGTGTCGCCGTTTTCCAGGTGCAGCGCAAAATGCAGCGTGACTTCCGTGTTCTGACCGATGCGTGTTTCCTGAGTAGCGTGTTCGGTCATCAACTGATCAGTCATTGACGGTTTCTCCGGTTTTCTTGCTCTTGAACATGTCCAGAGCCAGCATGATCGCGCCGACGGTGATGGCGCTGTCCGCGACATTGAAGGCCGGGAAGCCGTGTTCCTTCCAATGCACGAAGATAAAGTCTATGACATGGCCAATGAAGATTCGGTCGTACAGATTGCCGAGCGCCCCGCCCAGTACAAGGGCAAGGGCAATTGCCAGCCAGGTTTCGTCGCGCCCCAGACGCTTGAGCCAGATCACCAGCACCACGCTCACCACGACCGCAATCAACGCAAACAGCCAGCGCTGCCAGCCAGAGCTGTCGGCCAGAAAACTGAACGCAGCGCCGGTGTTGTACGCCAGCATCCAGCTGAAGTAGTCGGGAAGGATGACGATCTGCTCGTACAACTCCAGGCGGTTTTCGAAGTAGAACTTGCTGGCCTGATCGATGACCACCACCAGCACGCTCAACCACAACCAACCCAGGCGGCCCATACGGCCAGCCGATGCATTAGGCATAGTGACGAACCTCGCCTGCACCGCTGATGTTGTCGACGCAACGACCGCATATTTCCGGATGCTCAGGATTGACCCCGACGTCCTCGCGGTGATGCCAGCAGCGCGCGCACTTGGCGTGGCCGGATTTGACCACCTTGAGCTTCAGGCCGGCGACTTCGGTGACCACGGCATCGGCAGGTGCGCTGATGAACGGCGCGACGCTGGCCGTTGAGGTGATCAACACGAAGCGCAGTTCATCGCCCAGTTTGGACAGGTCCGCCACCAGCGCGTCTTCGGCGTACAGGGTGACCTCTGCCTGCAAGTTGCCACCGATAGCCTTGGCGGCGCGCAGGTTTTCCATTTCCTTGTTGACCGCGACCTTCACCGCCATGATCCGCTCCCAGTAGGCGCGATCCATCTCGAAGCCTTCCGGCAGCTCGCTCAGGTCTTTGTACCAGGTGTTGAGCATGACCGACTCGTTACGCTCGCCCGGCAGGTACTGCCACAACTCATCGGCGGTAAACGCCAGGATCGGCGCGATCCAGCGAACCAGCGCTTCGGAGATATGGAACAGCGCAGTCTGGCAGGAGCGACGCGCCTTGCTGTTGGCGCCGGTGGTGTACTGGCGATCCTTGATGATGTCCAGATAGAAGCCGCCCAACTCCTGCACGCAGAAGTTATGCACCTTCGAATAGACGTTCCAGAAACGGTACTCGCCGTAGTGCTCTTCCAGCTCACGTTGCAGCAGCAGCGCACGATCCACTGCCCAGCGATCCAGCGCGAGCATGTCTTCGGCTGGCAGCAAATCGGTGGCCGGGTTGAAGCCGGTCAGGTTCGAGAGCAGGAAGCGCGCGGTATTGCGGATGCGACGGTACGCATCGGCACTGCGCTGCAGGATGGTGTCCGAGACGGCCATTTCGCCGGAGTAATCGGTCGCCGAAACCCACAGGCGCATGATGTCGGCGCCCAGTGTGTCGTTGACTTTCTGCGGCGCGATGACGTTGCCCAGAGACTTCGACATCTTGCGGCCGTTCTCGTCCACGGTGAAGCCGTGAGTGAGCAATTCGCGATACGGCGCGTGATTGTCGATGGCGCAACCGGTCAGCAGCGACGAGTGGAACCAGCCGCGGTGCTGATCGGAGCCTTCCAGGTACAGGTCGGCGCGTGGACCGCTTTCATGGCCCATCGGATGCGAACCGCGCAGGACGTGCCAGTGCGTGGTGCCGGAATCGAACCAGACATCCAGCGTATCGGAGATCTTGTCGTACTGCGGCGCTTCGTCACCCAGCAACTCGGCAGCGTCCATCTTGAACCAGGCTTCGATGCCTTCCTTCTCGACGCGCAGAGCGACTTCTTCCATCAGCTCGGCGGTGCGCGGGTGCAGCTCGCCGCTTTCCTTGTTCAGGAAAAACGGGATCGGCACACCCCAGTTGCGCTGACGGGAAATGCACCAGTCAGGGCGATTGGCGATCATCGAGTGCAGGCGCGCCTGCCCCCACGCCGGAACGAATTTGGTGTCTTCGATGGCTTTCACTGCACGGTTGCGCAGGGTGTCACCTGACGTTGGCTGCTTGTCCATGCCGACGAACCACTGCGCGGTGGCGCGATAGATCAGCGGAGTCTTGTGGCGCCAGCAGTGCATGTAGCTGTGCGTGATGGTTTCGGTGTGCATCAGCGCGCCGACTTCGGTCAGCTTGTCGATGATCGGCTGGTTGGCCTTGAAGATGAACTGGCCGCCAAAGAACTCCAGCGACGGGCTGTAGACGCCGTTGCTCTGCACCGGGCTGATGATGTCGTCGTTGGTCAGGCCGTAGCTTTTGGAAATGACGAAGTCGTCGACGCCATAGGCCGGCGAGCAGTGAACCACGCCGGTGCCAGCGCCCAATTCGACGTATTCAGCCAGATAAACCGGCGACAGACGATCATAGAAGGGGTGACGGAAGTTGATCAGCTCAAGCGCCGAACCCTGAGCCGTCGCAATCACCGAACCTTCAAGGTTCCAGCGTTTGAGGCACGACTCGACCAATTCTTCGGCCAGCACCAGCAGGCGCTCGCCGGTATCGACCAGCGCGTAGGTGAATTCCGGGTGAACGTTGAGCGCCTGGTTCGCCGGGATGGTCCACGGCGTAGTCGTCCAGATCACGATGGCGGCGGGCTTGCTCAGGTTTGGCAGACCGAAAGCAGCGGCCAGCTTGTCGGCATCGGCAATAGGGAAAGCCACGTCGATGGTGGACGACTTTTTGTCCTGATATTCGACTTCCGCTTCAGCCAGCGCCGAGCCGCAATCGAAACACCAGTTGACCGGCTTCAGGCCCTTGAAGACGAAGCCGTTCTTGACCATTTCGGCCAGCGCGCGGATTTCGCCGGCTTCGTTGGCGAAGTCCATGGTGCGGTAAGGGTTGGCCCAGTCGCCCAGCACGCCCAGACGGATGAACTCGGCTTTCTGCCCTTCGATCTGCTCGGCCGCGTAGGCACGGCACAGTTCGCGGGTCTTGTCCGCCGGCAGGTTTTTGCCGTGGGTGACTTCGACCTTGTGCTCGATCGGCAGACCGTGGCAATCCCAGCCCGGAACATAAGGCGCATCGAAGCCCGCCAGGGTCTTCGAACGAAGGATCATGTCCTTCAGGATCTTGTTGACCGCATGACCGATATGGATATTGCCGTTGGCGTACGGAGGCCCGTCGTGCAGCACGAACTTGGGCCGATCCTTGCCAATTTCGCGCAGCTTCTGGTACAGGCCAATGCTGTCCCAGCGCTGCAGAGTTTGCGGCTCGCGCTGGGGCAGGCCGGCCTTCATCGGGAAGGCGGTGTCCGGAAGATTAAGCGTGGCTTTGTAGTCGGTCATTTCAGGCTCTAAAGTTTAGCGGTTGGTCGTGCCAGTGGGCACGAGCGGCAGCGACATCCGCATCGATCGCCGTCTTGAGCGCCTCAAGGGAGGCAAAGCGCTGCTCATCACGCAGCTTCTGGTGGAATACCACCGTCAAACGCCGGCCATAGATATCGCCGGTAAAATCCAGGAGGTGAATCTCCAGGTGGGGACGTCCATCGCCCGCCACGCTGGGGCGTACACCGATATTGGCGACGCCCGGCCATGCCTTGCCGTCAATCTGTGTACTGACCAGATAGACGCCGGTCAATGGTACGCGACGACGCTTGAGCTGCACGTTGGCAGTGGGCGTGCCCAGCTGACGCGCCAGTTTCTGGCCATGCAGCACACGACCGGATATCTCGAACGGGCGGCCAAGCAAATGTTCAGCGAGGGCAAAGTCTGCCGCGGCCAGTGCGGTGCGCACCTTGGTGCTGCTGACGCGCACGCCATCGATCTCGACGGTCTGAGCCGCTTCGACGGTAAAACCCTTCTCGGCCCCGACTTTTTGCAGGAAATCGAAATCACCTACCCGGTCACAGCCAAAACGGAAGTCGTCGCCGACCTCCAGGTGCTTCACACCCAGGCCATCGATCAGCACGGTGTCGACGAATTCGGCGGCGCTCAGCTTGCTGAACCGCTGATTGAATGCCAGACACAGCACCAGATCAACGCCATCATTGGCAAGCAGATCAAGTTTGTCGCGCAAACGCGCCAGGCGGGCCGGTGCGGTGTCGGGGGCGAAGAACTCGCGCGGTTGCGGCTCGAAGATCACCACACAGCTGGGCAGGCCAAGCTCGACAGCGCGCTCCCGCAGCCGCGCCAGGATAGCCTGGTGACCCCGGTGAACACCGTCGAAATTGCCAATGGTGGCGACGCAGCCCCGGTGCTGCGGGCGCAGATTGTGAAGGCCTCGAACCAGCTGCATAACGCGCTTCTTGCTCATAAAGTGGCCGATTATAACCATACACCGCCGCCAACGACAGGCGACACAGCCGGGCAAACCACAACAATCGACGTTAACCGGCAGAAAACGACGACTGATCCTACAGGATCGCCTTGCGAGCAAAATGCCTGACCCGGAAACCCAACACCAGCAAGGTGCCGAAATACGCCACGACACCTGCCAGCACCAGCGCGCCCAGGCGCAGGAATCGCTGAAGCATCTCACCGTCCGACCACGCAGGCATCACGTGCATCAGGCCCAACAGCACGACGGACATGACCGCCACGGCGACCATCAACTTGCCCAAAAACATCGGCCAACCCGGCTGCGGTTGAAACAGGTCTTGCTTGCGCAGTTGCCAGAACAGCAGCAAGGCGTTGAGGCACGCCCCTACACTGATCGCCAGCGCCAGACCGGCGTGCGCCAGGTGGATGCCGTAGACGAACAGGATGTTGAACAGTTGAGTCACTATGAGGGTGAAGATCGCGATTTTCACCGGCGTGCGAATATTTTGCTGAGCATAAAAGCCTGGCGCCAGCACCTTGATCACAATGATGCCCAGCAGCCCCACCGAGTAAGCGACCAGCGCACGCTGCGTCATTGCGGCATCCACGCCGTCGAACTTGCCGTACTGAAACAGGGAAACCGTCAGCGGCTCGGCGAGCAACCCCAGCGCCAGGGTGCAAGGCAGCACCAGCAGGAAGCACAAGCGCAGCCCCCAGTCGAGAATGCGCGAATATTCGTGGCGATCCCGGCTGGCGTAGGTCTTGGACAAAATAGGCAGAAGAATCGTCCCCAACGCCACGCCGAGTACCCCAGAAGGCAGCTCCATCAGACGGTCGGCGTAGTACATCCAGGACACCGATCCGGCAACCAGAAATGAAGCAAATATCGTGTTGATGATCAGAGAAATCTGACTGACGGAAACGCCAAGCATGGCCGGCAGCATTTGCTTCATCACTCGCCAGACGCCAGTGTCGCGCAGGTTGAGGCGCGGCAATACCAGCATCCCGATCTTTTTCAGGTGCGGCAGTTGGTAAAGCAGCTGCAGCAACCCACCCGCCAGCACCGCCCAGCCCAGCGCCATCACAGGCGGGTGGAAATAAGGTGTAAGAAACAGCGCGAAGAAAATCATCGCCAGATTGAGCAGGGTCGGCACGAACGCCGGAACAGAGAAGCGATTCCACGTGTTAAGGATCGCGCCGGCCAGCGACGATAGCGAGATCAGCAATATATAAGGAAAGGTCACCCGCAGCAGATCCGAGGTGAGCTGGAATTTCTCAGGCGTGTCGGCAAAACCCGGCGCAGTGGCCCAGATGACCCAAGGGGCGAATACGACGCCCAGCACCGTGACGATCGCCAGCGCCAAGGTCAGCAGGCCGGCGACATACGCGACAAATGTGCGGGTCGCCTCCTCACCCTGCTGGCTTTTGTATTCAGCCAGGATCGGCACGAACGCCTGGGAGAAGGCGCCCTCGGCAAAAATCCGGCGCAGCAGATTGGGCAACTTGAACGCGATAAAGAAGGCATCGGTGGCCATGCCGGCGCCGAATGCGCGCGCAATGATGGTATCGCGGACAAAGCCCAGCACCCGCGAAAGCATCGTAATAGAGCTGACGGCGGCAAGCGATTTGAGAAGATTCATCGAAAGGTTGTACGCCTGACCAAAGGAAGCGCCAAAGCGCGTTCCATATATGCGATACTCCGCGCCGCAAAACAGCTCAGAGCCAAAGCCCGCGAGTTTACAGGTCGCACGCCGGAAAGAAATCACCTCGGCACCACATTGCGACCACTCAGCGGAACGCATCAACTGCCCTTGACAAGCGTCAAACTCATCGGCATGATTCGCGGCCTATTTTGTTAGCTATTTCCCAAGTCTTTCGAGGAGCTCGACGGTGGCCAACACACCTTCCGCCAAAAAACGTGCAAAACAGGCTGAGAAGCGTCGCAGCCACAACGCCAGCATGCGTTCCATGGTTCGTACCTACATCAAGAATGTAGTTAAAGCCATCGACGCTAAAGACGCTGAAAAAGCGCAAGCTGCTTATGTTCTGGCTGTGCCAGTTATCGACCGTATGGCCGATAAAGGCATCATCCACAAGAACAAAGCTGCTCGCCATAAAGGTCGCTTGAATGGCCACATCAAGGCTTTGAACCTTGCTGCTGCAGCCTAAGCGATTCGCTTGTTAAAAAACCGACCTCAGGGTCGGTTTTTTATTGCCTTCGATTTAACACTTCAGCATCAAGGTGCCGGCGCAGGTACCCACGGCAGAATTGGAATCGCGGTCACCGCATTCTGCGGACTGCCCTCGATGACCTTGTCGCTGTAGACCAGGTACACCAGCGTATTACGCTTCTTGTCGAGGAATCGCACCACTTGCATGGTCTTGAACACCAGCGAGGTCCGCTCCTTGAACACCTCATCACCGTCCTTCAATTGCTCCTTGAAGTGAATGGGACCGACCTGCCGGCAAGCGATCGACGCCTCGGCACGATCCTCGGCCAGACCCAGACCGCCCTTCACCCCCCCGGTGTTGGCGCGGGACAAATAGCACGTCACGCCGTCAACCTTGGGGTCGTCAAATGCCTCGACCACGATCCGATCATTCGGACCTACCATCTTGAACACGGTTGATACCTGGCCGATCTCTTCAGCTGACGCCAGCAACGGCAGCATCAGCAAAGCGCCCACCAACCCTTTCATGACTCGCATTTATGCTTCCTTCTCTTGATGACGGACTTCAGACCAGAATCAGGTTGTCACGGTGCACAAGCTCAGGCTCAGCCATGTAACCCAGCGCCTTGACGATGGCATCAGAGGGCAGACCGATGATCTTCTGCGCTTCGAGCGCGCTGTAGTTGCTCAGGCCGCGAGCGATCTCGCGACCGTCGGCCGCGACGCAAACCACCATCTCACCACGACGAAAACTGCCTTGCACCAGCTTGACGCCGACCGGCAAGAGACTCTTCTGGCTTTGCGACAGCGCCTTCACTGCGCCCTCGTCCAGCACCAGCGTGCCACGGGTCTGCAGATGCCCGGCCAGCCACTGCTTGCGGGCTGCGAGCATTTCGCGCTCCGGGGACAGCAACGTACCCAACCGCTCGCCTGCCTTCAAACGCGCCAGGACACGCTCGATGCGTCCGCCAACAATCACGGTGTGCGCACCGGAGCGGGCAGCCAGTCGTGCAGCACGCAATTTGGTCTGCATGCCCCCACGACCCAGCGCGCCGCCCGTGCCACCCGCCACCGCATCAAGCGCAGGATCGTCGGCACGGGCTTCATAAATGAGTTGCGCATCAGGGTTGTTGCGCGGGTCGGCATCGAACATGCCATCGCGGTCTGTGAGGATGACCAGCAAGTCGGCCTCGACCAGGTTGGCCACCAGCGCCGCCAGCGTGTCATTGTCGCCGAAGCGGATCTCGTCAGTGACGACCGTATCGTTTTCGTTGATCACCGGCACCACGCCCAACTCCACCAAGGTGCGCAGCGTGCTTCGTGCGTTCAGGTAACGCTTGCGATCAGACAGGTCGTCATGGGTCAGGAGGATTTGCGCAGTATGGCGCTGATGCTCGGCGAAGCTTGATTCCCACGCCTGCACAAGACCCATCTGACCAATCGCTGCGGCGGCTTGCAGCTCATGCATGGCACTCGGTCGTACAGTCCAGCCCAAACGGCTCATACCGGCCGCTACCGCGCCGGATGACACCAGGACCAGTTCGACGCCCGCCTCATGCAGGGCCACCATCTGCTCGACCCAAACACCCATCGCGTTGCGATCCAGACCCTTGCCGTCCGCCGTGAGCAGCGCACTTCCGATCTTCACCACCCAACGCTGGGCACCTGTCACCTTGCTCCGCATGATCTTTCAACCTTAAGCCAGAGAGTCCGAATTCTAGATACTAAAACGCCGCTTCAAGAGCGGCGTCGTAGTTTACTTCAGTCGAATCAGTCGCGGACGTAAATGATTTCCGGACCATCTTCGTCGTCGACGTCCTCTTCATCCCAGTCGTCATCGCCGATGTCATGCACGCTTTTCACGCCGCTTCGGCGCAAGGCACGCTGATCATCCAGCGCCTGCAGCTGAGCGCGGGCCTCGTCTTCGATGCGTTGATCCAGCTCAGCCAGCTCGGCAGCGTACGCCGGGTCATTGGCCAGACGATCAGCACGATCTTCCAGATAACGCATGATGTCGTGGGTCAGGCGATCGGTGCCTTCTTTGGCGATGGCCGAGATCACGTAGACAGGGCCGGTCCACTCCAGGCGATCAATGATCTCCTGCTTGCGGGCCTCATGCTCTTCTTCGAGGATCTGATCGCACTTGTTCAGCACCAGCCAGCGATCACGGTCCGCCAGCGCAGGGCTGAACTTGACCAGTTCGTTGACGATGACTTCAGCGGCGTCCGGCGCACTGCTTTCATCCAACGGCGCCATGTCAACGAGGTGCAGCAACAGACGCGTACGCGCCAGGTGCTTGAGGAAGCGAATCCCCAGGCCAGCGCCGTGGGAAGCGCCTTCGATCAAACCGGGAATATCGGCAACGACGAAGCTCTTCCAGCGATCAACACTCACAACACCCAGGTTTGGCACCAACGTGGTGAACGGGTAATCAGCGACCTTCGGCTTGGCAGCGGACACCGAACGGATGAACGTGCTCTTGCCAGCGTTGGGCAACCCGAGCAAGCCGACGTCAGCCAGCACTTTCAGCTCCAGCTTCAGATCACGCTGCTCGCCTGGCTTGCCCGGCGTGGTCTGACGCGGCGCGCGGTTGGTGCTGGATTTGAAACGCGTGTTACCCAGGCCGTGCCAGCCACCATGAGCCACCAGCAGACGCTGACCGGCCTTGGTCAGGTCGCCGATAACTTCCTGCGTGCCGGCGTCGATCACGGTGGTGCCGACCGGCACACGCAACACGAGCTCTTCACCCTTGCGACCGGTGCAGTCAGTGCTGCCGCCGTTCGAACCGCGCTCAGCGTCGAAGTGGCGGGTGTAGCGGTAGTCGACGAGGGTGTTCAGGTTTTCGTCGGCGATCATGTAGATCGAGCCGCCATCACCCCCATCTCCACCGTTGGGACCACCGTTCTCGATGAATTTCTCACGACGGAAGCTCATGCAACCGTTGCCGCCGTCACCGGCCTTTACTCGAATGGATACTTCATCAACAAATTTCATAGCGCACGCCTCCCGTCACAAAGACGAGCAAAAACATAGATTCATAAGGCTCTTGCAAAGATGAGCGTTGCGATACCGATCAAAAACCAGCGACTTCACACCACAACGGCCCACACAAACAGCTTTGCAAGAGACTCACCAGAAACAGGACCTTCTACAAACGAAAAAGCCCTGTCATCGACAGGGCTTTTCAGCTCAGAGGGTGCGAAGGTCAGGCCTTCACACGCCCTGAACGCAAGATTATGCCGCGACTTCAGTCTTTGGCACGATGCTTACATAGCGACGACCGAAGGCGCCTTTAACCTGGAACTTGATCACGCCTTCGACTTTAGCGAACAGGGTGTGATCTTTGCCCATGCCAACGCCGTAGCCAGCGTGGAATTGGGTGCCGCGCTGACGCACGATGATATTGCCCGGAATGATAACCTGGCCGCCATACATCTTCACGCCAAGGCGTTTGGCTTCTGAATCGCGACCGTTACGGGTACTACCACCAGCTTTTTTGTGTGCCATGAGTCAATTCTCCTAGTGAGGATTAGGCTGAAATTAAGCCTGAATACCGGTGATTTTGATCTCGGTGTACCACTGGCGGTGGCCCATACGCTTCATGTGGTGCTTACGACGACGGAACTTGATGATGCGGACTTTATCGTGACGACCTTGGGAGATCACTTC
>NZ_DASVUM010000015.1:0-25563 GCF_036387035.1 Pseudomonas sp.
GCCTTGAGCACCTGGCTGTGGTAGTGCGCGGCGGCTTCTTCGAACTCGGCGTGGGCCTGACGTTCGTTCGCGCTGCGGCGGCCGCCGTCGAACACCGGCAGATTGATCAGCGGCCCCAGCGCCCAGTAACGATTGGCCGCAGCCAGCAGATTACCGCTGCCCTCGGTTTGCCCGCCCAGCAGGCCGGTCAGGCTGAAGTCCGGGTACCACGCCGCCTTGGCCACGCCAATGTTGGCGTTGGCGGCAAACACCCGACGTTCCGCAGCCGTGACATCGGGGCGTTGCTGCAACAGGCTGCCGGGCAAAGTGTGCGGGACATCGGGCAGTTTCAACGCCTGCGGGTTCGGTCGCAGGTGAACGTCGCCCGGCATCGTGCCCACCAGTTCGGCGATGGCGTGTTCGCCGAGGTCGCGCTGGGCGTTTACGTCATCGAGCTGCGCGTGAGCTTCGGCGAGCTGGCTTTGCGCACGGGTCAGGTCCAGTGCCGAGGCGATCTTGCCTTCGTAACGATCCTGGGTGAGTTGCAGGGCCTGGGTGTAATCGTCCAGCGAGGTTTGCAGGATCTGGCTTTGCGCGTCCAGCCCTCGCACTTGCACGTAGAGCGTCGCCAACTGGTGCTGAAGACTCAGGCGCGCGACCGCCAGATCGTCGGCACTCGCTTGCGCCTGGGCGTCGCCGGCCGCCACCTGATTGCGGATCTTGCCCCATACGTCAGGGTCGAAGTTCAGGCTGAAACCGGCGGTGTCGCTGCTGTAGATCGAGGGTTGCGTGCCACCGCGCAGGGGCCTGCGATCCGATTGCCGCTGGCGAACCGGGCTGAGGCTGGCGTCAACCTGGGGCATCAGCCCTGCATGCAGTTGGCCGGCGTAAGCCAGCGCGGCGTCGTAATGCGCCAGCGCAGCGGTCAGGTCCGGGTTGGCCTTGAGCAGTTGTTGCTGCAGGTCATCCAGTTGCGGGTCGGCGAACGATTGCCACCAGTCTGTTGGCAACGCATCGGCCGGCTGCGCGGGGTGCCAGGGGCCGGCGTCTTCGGCGAAATGCTCGGGCAGTGGCACCGCGGGCGTCTGATAAACCGGGGCCAGTGAACAGCCTTGCAGCGTCACGGCAATGGCCAGTGCCAGCGCTTCAAACCTTGTGCGCATGCTCACCTCCGGCGTCCGCCACCTGTACGGCATCGTTCTCGCGCAGGGCGTCGGGCGGGTTATCGACGACCTCGTCGGCCGGTTTTAGGCCCTGATCGATGACCAGCCGATCGCCCAGATCCATGGCGATGTGGATGTCACGCAGGTGCACATGGCCTGCGTTGTCGAGGGTGGCGACCTGCGTGCCTTTGGCGCGGAAGATCAGCGCGCTGGCCGGAATGCTCAGGCCAGCGCCATCGTTGCTCACCGGCAGCGTGGCGTCGGCGTAGTCGCCGGGCATCAGCGCGCCGTCCGGGTTGTCGGCGATGAACTGCGCCAGCAGCGTGCCGGAACGCGGATCGACCGCTGTGGAATCCCCCAGTAACGTGGCCGTCCAGGTCCGCCCCGGATGTTCGGGCACGCTCAGTTGCACATGCATGCCGGGGCGGATCACGCTGGCGTAGTTCTGCGGGACCGGCACATACAGCCGCAAGCGATGGGTGTCGGCGATACTGAACAGCGGGCGTACGCCGCCATCGTCGGCTTTGATCAACTGGCCGATATCGGTATTGCGCGCCGTGACCGTGCCGCTGAACGGCGCCCGGATCGTCTTGTAGTCCTCCAGCGCCGCCATCCGCTGGCAATCGGCCTCTGCCGCTTGCACGTCAGCGTTGGCGGCAATCGCGGCCGAGGCTTTTTCATCGACCTCCTGCTGCGACACCGAATGGGTACTCAGCAGGTGCTGCCAGCGCGCCGCCGTGGTCTGGGCGATTCTCGCGCTGGCGCGTTGCTGGGCCAGACGCGCACGGCTTTGCGCCAGTTGCTGATCCAGCTCCGGGCTTTCGATGTGGGCCAGCACCTGACCCGCTTGCACCGGGCTGCCAATGTCGGCGTCCCAGTCTTTCAGATAACCGCTGACCCGGGCGTTGATGGCGGCGTTGCTCCAGGCGTCGAGCCGCGCCGGCAGACGCAAGCTATTGCCCTCAGCGTTGCGGGACGGCGCGACGACGTTGACGATGGGCACTGCCTGGCGTTCGGTCCAGGCGCCGACGGCATGTGCCTGGCGAGTGCGCGCGGCCAGACCGTTGGCGACCAGCAGCGCCGCCAGGGTCAGGCCGCCAATGCCGATTAACATCAGGCGTTTGCGCGAAGGGGCGCGTTCAGACGACATGGGGTGTTTCTCCATCAAGGGCAATCGCGTGGGGGGCCGCAGGCCGGGGTTGAGCGTGGCGGTGCACGAGGCTGAACACGACCGGCACGAACAGCAGCGTCGCGGCGGTGGCGAGTATCAGCCCGCCAATCACCGCACGCCCCAGCGGCGCGTTTTGTTCCTGGGAAATCGCCAACGGCAGCATGCCGATGATCATCGCCAGCGCGGTCATGCACACCGGCCGAAAGCGCGTATAACCCGCTTCCAGCGCCGCGAGCAGGGCGTCGCCGTGTTCGGCCAGACGCTCGCGGCAGAAGCTCACCACCAGAATCGAGTTGGCGGTGGCCACGCCCATGCATAGGATCGCGCCGGTCAATGCCGGGACCGACAACGACGTGCCGCTGAGAAACAGCATCCAGACGATCCCGGCCAGGGCGGCGGGCAGGGCGGTGATGATCACGAACGGGTCAACCCATGACTGAAAGTTGACCACGATGAGCAGGTAGATCAACACCACGGCGCCCAGCAGTCCCAGGCTCAGCCCGCTGAAGGCTTCATGCAGGGCGTCGATCTGGCCGTGCAGGCTGACCGTCGCGCCTTTGGGGCGCAGGGCTGCACTGTCGTCGATGACCTTCTGGATGTCCGCCGCCACGCCGCCAAGGTCGCGGCCCTGCACGTTGGCGAACAGGTCCAGGGTCGGCTGGATGTTGTAGTGGGTGACCACTGCCGGGCTGTCGACACGGGTGATGCTCGCCAGGCCGCCGAGGATCTGCGACTGGCCGTCACTGCCGGTAATCGGCAGGGCTTCAAGGCTTGGCAGGCTGTCGAGTCGGTACTGAGGCGTTGCTGCCACCACCGAATACGAGACGCCGTTTTTCGGGTTCAGCCAGTAGGTCGGTGCCACTTGCGAGGTACCGGCCAGCGACGCGCCGAGGCTGGTTGTCACGTCTTTTTCGGTGATACCCAACTGCTTGGCCCGCAGCCGATCCACGTTCACCTGCAACGACGGGTACCCGGTGGATTGCTGAATGCGCAGGTCCGCGATGCCCGGCACGTGCTGCAAACGGCGCTGCAAGGCCAGCGCGTAGGCGCGGTTGGCGTCGCCATCGGGGCCTGAAATTTTCAGGTCCAGGGGCGCGGGCGCGCCGAAGTTGAGGATCTGGCTGCTGATGTCGGCGGGCATGAAAGCGAACTGGCTGCTGGGAAAGCTTTGCGGCAGTGCTTCGCGCAGGCGCTTGATGTAATCGGCCGTCGGCGCGTGATCCGCCTTGAGGGTGACCTGAATATCACCATCCTGCGGCCCGATGGTGCCGCTGCTGCTGTAGGCCATATCGATGCCGCTCAGGGGGATGCCGATGTTGTCGATCACGGTGTCGAGTTCACCGGCCGGGATGATCTCGCGGATGCGTTGCTCGATGCGGTCAAAGGCGGCCGCGCTTTCCTCGATGCGCGTGCCCAGCGGCAAGCGCACGTGCATCGACAGCGCGCCCGCGTCGGTGGCCGGGAAGAAGTCTTCGCCCAGGCTCGGCAGCAGCGCAAAGCTGGCCAGCACGCAGGCCAGAAAACCGATCAGAAAAGCCCTGCGCCGCTTCAACGCCAGGCCGAGCAGGCCGTGGTAAGTGTCCCGGATGGACGAGAAACGTGCTTCAAAGCCCTGCTGAAAGCGCAGCGCGCCGCGCAGGATCAAGTTGCGTTGGCGACCATGCCGGTCGCCTTCGTGGTGGTTGATGAACGGGTCTTGCGGGTGACTCCCCGGGCCACTTTCCAGGGCGTGGGGTTTGAGCAAAAACATCGCCAGCGTCGGCACCAGGGTGCGCGACAGCAGAAACGAGCTGGCCATGGCGAAGATCACCGCCAGCGCCATCGGCCGGAACAGGTAGCCGGCGATCCCTTGCAGCATGAACATCGGCACGAAGACGATGCAGATGCACAGCAGCGAGACGAACGCGGGGCCGACGATCTGCCGCGCACCGTCCATGATCGCCTCCTTGACCGCTTTGCCCTGTTCCAGGTGCCAGTTGATGTTCTCGATGGTCACGGTCGCGTCATCGACCAGTATCCCCACGGCCAGGGCGAGGCCGCCGAGGGTCATGACGTTCAGGGTTTGACCGCTGACGGCGAGCAGCGCGAGGGCCGAGAGCACGGCCAGCGGAATCGACGCGGCGATGATCAGCGTCGAGCGCCAGCTGCCGAGAAACAGCAGGATCATCACGCTGGTCAGCAGGGCGGCGATGATGCCTTCGCGGGCAACGCTGCCCACGGACGCTTTCACGAACACCGAGGCGTCGCCCAGCAGCGAGGTCTTTAACGCTGGCGGCAGGGTTTCGTTGATCAGCGGCAGCATGTTGCGGATGTTGTCGACAATCGACAGGGTCGAGATATTGCCGTTCTTCAGCGCCGGCATCAGCACGGCGCGGCGGCCGTCGACCCGCACGATGTTGGTCTGCGGCGGCGAACCGTCGCGCACGTGGGCGACCTGGCCGATGGTGATCAGCGCGCCGTCCACGGTTTTGATCGGCAGGTCATTGAGCGCGTCGATGGCCGTCGGGCTGTTGTTGAGCAACACGGTGTATTCATCGCTGCCCATCTTCGCCGTGCCCACCGGAATGATCTGATTACCCGCCGCCAGCGCGTTGCCCACGTCCTGTGCCGACAGGCCTTTGGCGGCCAGCGCCTGAGGGTCGAGGTCCAGGGTGATCTGCCGCTGCTTGCCGCCCATGGGCGTCGGCATCGCCAGCCCCGGCACGGCGCTGAGGGGCAGGCGCACGCTGTTCTGCACCAGATCGCGAATCTTTGCCTCCGACAGCGTCGGGCTGGAAAAGGCCATCTGCAGAATCGGCACGGTGGAGGCGCTGTAGTTGAGGATCAGCGGCGGGGTAATGCCGGCAGGCATCTGCTTCAGCACGGTCTGCGACACCGCCGTGACTTGCGCGTTGGCGGTGCGGATATCAACGCCCGGCTGAAAGAAGATCTTGACGATGCCCATGCCCGGCAGTGATTGCGACTCGATGTGCTCGATGTCGTTTACCGTGGTGCTCAATGAGCGCTCGTAGGTGTAGATCACCCGACCGGCCATGGCGTCCGGCGCCAGCCCGGCGTATTGCCAGACCACGGCGACCACCGGAATGCCGATATCCGGAAACACATCGGTGGGCGTCTTCACCGCCGCCATCGGCCCGACAATACAGATGAAAATCGCCAACACGATAAACGTGTACGGCTTTAGCAATGCAGTCCTGACCAGCCCAAGCATGCTGCAAACCTCCCATTTCGAATGGGCGCAGTCTTGGGCCAAGTACCTAACACGCCGCTTTCAGCCGGATGAACAAATCGTTAGTCCGGCGAGCAGGTGGCTTTCATGGTGGATTCATTTGTTGTTCATCCGCAGCGGACGCACCCTGCGCACTTCGAAATTCACCCTGCACCACAGGGATTTTTTCAACTGCCGAGGTCGCGCCATGAAAGCCACATCGTTAATGCTGGTCCCGCTGTTCAGCCTCGTCGCGGTGCTCTCCGCCTGCGCCGGTCCCATGCCCAAAGCCGACCCGGGCGAGGCGTGGATCAGCCTGCAGGAAGAGCCCGCCGACGTGCTGATGGCCGAAAACCTGGACGGCAAGCGCCTGAATGACGGCCGCTTCTTCGAAGTCAAACCCGGCGCCCACACCCTGGACGTCAACCTGATCGTCGAGCGCAACGGCGACGACGGTGAGATGAACTGCGAGACGGGTATCCAGTACAACCAGTTCCAGGCGGGCGGGCATTACACGCTGGTGGAGTCCAGCCTGGGCGAGGAATACCGCGTGAAACTCGAAGATGCGAAAGGTAAAGCGCTGGGGCATAGCGTGGACTTCACGTGTATGCCTGGGTGATGGTAAGACTGTTTGTTTGGAATGTGGCGAGATCACCATCTCCCGGCCCTCCACGGTAGGAGCGGGCTTGTTCCTGCGGATGTGCCAGTGACGGAGGTGGTATGCCCGACGCATGGCTTACTGTAGGAGCCGGCTTGCTGGCGAAAACGGAGTGCCAGTCACGTTGATGGCGACGGTTGAATCCGGTTCGCCAGCAAGCCGGCTCCTACAGAGTGGTGGCGTTGCCAATAACCGTTGTTCGTCCAGACATCGCATCCCTGATGCAGCACTGTGAATGCTCGCCAGCGCATCCTGTTTCGTTTTGTGACGTCGGATAGGCGCCGTCCAGGCGCCCGCGGATACTGCGCGGCACTGGATGGTCGTGACTTCATAAAAGGATGGGTGACTGTGGATGCGGATGATCGACGGATTTCAGAAGAGGCTGTGGTGTTTGCCAAGGCGAACAGGAAGGAGATCGCGAGGAGGCTGACGGATCCTTTGGTTTATGCGCCCGATGACTGTCCCGTTTCAATCTTCATGGCGGGATCGCCGGGCGCAGGAAAGACCGAGACATCACTTGAATTCATAAGCAGTTTCGAGTCTTGTACCGTACGGATTGACCCTGATCTTCTCAGGGCAGAGATTCCCATGTACACAGGCGGAAATGCCTACCTGTTTCAACATGCCGTTTCAGTGCTGGTGGAGAAACTTCAAGATCAGGCACTGAAGCAAAAGCAGTCGTTCCTGCTGGATGGGACGTCAGCGAATTTCGATATCGTTTCGCGAAACATCCGTAGGTCCGTTGGGCGCGGAAGATTTGTGCTCATCATTTACGTGTATCAGGACCCGGCATTGGCCTGGAAATTCGTCAGCGCCAGAGAACAGGTCGAGGGTCGCAACATCCCGCTAAGCGAATTCGTCAGGCAGTACTTCAGCGCCAGGGATGCAGTCAACCGCCTCAAAACCGAATTTGGTCATGCGGTCACCGTTGATGTGCTTCTCAAAAATGACAGCGGCGGTACTCGCATGTACCACGAAGATGTTCAGTGTGTTGACGATCATATCCGCGAAAACTACGATCCGACGTCACTACCAGGGATGCTAAACACACGCGAGGGACTGAAATGAATTCGTCTGACAAGCCTTTACCAAAACTCAAAAGGACACTTTCCGACTTCGTCCGCAACGCCACCTTCGAGGAGAAGGAACGCGTTTATCTGGAGGTTATGGAGAAAGCCTGGGCGCGGCAGGAAAAGATCATCGAGCAAGCCCGGAAGATGTAATGCCCCAATAGACAAAGCCGCCCTTGAGGCGGCTTTGTCGTATTTGACTGACCTGAAGCTTGAAGCTTGCAGCTTGCAACCTTCACCCCAACGCCAGCACCCGTCGGCACTCCAGCACCAGACTGGCACCGCCGGACGGGCTGCTGCCTATGCGCAGTTTGAAACCGTGCAGGTTGACGATCGCGGCCACGATGGACAATCCCAGGCCGAAACCGCTTTGCGGGCTGTTGTTCTCGCTGCGGTAGAAGCGCTTGAAGACGGCCTCGCGCTCGGCGTCAGGAATCCCGGGGCCGGTGTCCTGGACCTCGATGAAGGTGGTGTCACCTTCGGCGCGGGCGATGAGCAGTACGTGCCCGCCCGGCGGGGTGAATTTGATCGAGTTGCTCAGCAGGTTAGACAGTGCCTCGAACAGCAGCGCCCGATCACCCACCAGCGGCGGCAGGTGCTCGGCGACCTTCAGCTGCAGCGAGACGCGGCCTTCTTCTGCCAGCGGCAGGTAGAAATCGTGCAGCTCTTGCAGTAGCGGCTGCGGATCAAGCTGACCGAATGCCGAGCGACGCTGGTGATCCTCCAGCTCGGAAATCCGCAGCAGCCCCCTGAAGCGCGCCATCAAGGTGTCGGCGTCGGCGATCACCTGGGCCATCTGCTCACCCAGCGCCGAGTCTTCCGGCGACTGCTGCTGAATCCGGTAGAGCTGGGCGCGCAGCCGGGTGAGCGGGGTGCGCAGGTCGTGAGCGATGTTGTCGCAGACGCCTTTGACCTCGTTCATCAAGCGCTCGATGCGGTCGAGCATGGCGTTCACGATGTCAGCAAGCATGTCCAGCTCGTCGCGACGGTCCGACACCGGCAGGCGTCGGGCCAGGTCGCCGGTGACGATCGCTTCGGCGCTGGCCTGAATCGCGCGGATGCGTTGCAGTGGCCGGCGTCCCAGCAAGTGCCAGCCGGCAATGCCGGGGATAATCGTCAGCGAAATACCCCACAACAGCGCACGCAGGATCAACGTCGTCACCGCGAACAGCGAACCGTTGTCGCGCACCAGCACCAGCCAGCGATCGTCCAGCGTATGAATCGCCACGGCGTCGCAGCCAGAGCTGGGCAGGTCCGGGTCATCGGAATCGATGCAGGTGTCCAGCTCCTGGATGGCGCCGGTCAGCTTGAGGCCGTCGGGGATGCTCTGGATCGGGCCGCTGATGGGCTTGAGGTCTTTGTCGAACAGGCCGTAGGCATCGACCGAGCGCATGTCGAATTTGTCGCTGGTGCGCAACGCGTCGTCCAGTTGCGCGCCTTGAAAACGCGAGAACAATTGCTGGCGCTGCATCAGCGAGTGGCGGGCGAGGGTGTTGAGGTAACTGGTGACTTCCCAGTACAGCACCCCCATCAGGATGCTGCTCCAGGCTACAAACAGGAAACTGTACAGCGCCAGCAGCCGGCTGCTGGAGGAGCGCCAGCCCTTAGACGGGTTCGGCAATGACATAACCTGAGCCTCGAACGGTACGTATCAGCGGCGTCAGGGTAGGGGGATCGATTTTCTTGCGCAAGCGACCGATGTGCACATCAATCAGGTTGGTGCCGGGGTCGAAGTGATAACCCCAGACTTCTTCGAAAATCATCATGCGGGTGATGATCTGGCCGCTGTTGCGCATCAGAAATTCCAGCAGCTTGTATTCGGTCGGCAGCAGGTTCAGGGGCTGTCCGGCGCGGCTGGCTTCGCGGGTGATCAGGTTGAGCTCGAGGTCGGCGACCTTGAGCATGGTTTCCGCCTGGGTCCCCGGATTGCGGCGGCGCAGCAAGACTTCGACCCGCGCGGCCATTTCGTCGGAAGCGAAAGGTTTGGACAGGTAATCGTCCCCACCGGCGCGCAACCCGCGCACGCGTTCATCCACATCGGACAGCGCGCTGATCATCAGGATCGGCGTGGCAATGCCCAGGGCGCGCATGGTGGTGACGATGGCCAGTCCGTCGACTTCCGGGAGCATGCGGTCCAGGGTGATCAGGTCGTAATCGCCACTGACCGCGCGCACGAGGCCCTCGCGACCGTTGTCGACCCAGTCCACTTGCAAACCGTGGCTGCTCAGTTCGGCGACGATTTCCTTGGCGGTGACGGCGTCGTCTTCGATTGTCAGAATTCGCGTCATGTCAGGTCAGGACCACGTGGGAGGACAGAAGCCTGCATTTTGCCTTTAAACGGCATCGGGATTTCTTAAAAATAATTTAAGAACGGCAGGATGACGTATTTGATGCTAGCCGCGAAGCCGAACGAAGAGGTGGATACTTCTGCGAGATCTCCCGAGGATGGGGGCCGCCTTCGTGAGCAAGCTCACTCCCACAAGGTCAGACTGAGGCTGAGGGGGGACCTGTGGGAGCGAGCTTGCTCGCGAATGCATTCAGTCAGGCGACCATGGTTTGTCTGGTCGGACGCTTCGCGAGCAAGGTGGAGCGCCACCCCGGTCACTCCTACAGGTGCTTCACACGCCTTTGCGATCGGATTCAGCTTTGGGCTCACGCAGCTCTTGCTTCAGCTTTTCGTCCAGCGCTTTCTGCTTGCCTTTCTTGTCCGGCGTTTCGCCTTCGCTGCGGATCTGCGCATGGCTGATCAACGCGAAAATGAAGCTGCCACCGATGATGTTACCGGCCAGGGTCGGGCCGGCGAAGATCAGCCAGAAGTCTTTCCACGGCAGCTCGCCGGCAAACACCAGATACGACACTTCGGCCGAGCCGACCACGATGTGGGTGAAGTCCCCCAGCGCCATCAGGTAGGTGATCATCACGATGATGCCGATCTTCGCGGTTTCCATGGACGGAATCATCCACACCATGGTGGCGATCATCCAGCCGGAGATAATGCCCTTGGCGAACATCTGCCCGCTGTCGTTCCCCATCACCTTGCGGCCGATTTCAAGGAAAGCGTGGTCGGTCTTGGCGTCGAAGATCGGCAAGTGCAGCATGACGTAGGCCACCAGCAGCGTGCCGCACAGGTTACCCACCAGCACCACGGTCCACAGCCGGAACAACCGGCCGAAGTTATTCAGCGTCGGCTTGCTCATCACCGGCAATACGGCGGTCAGGGTGTTTTCGGTGAACAATTGCTGGCGCGCGAGAATCACCGCCAGAAACCCTGCGCTATAGCCGAGGCTGGCGATGACTTTGAAGCCTTCGCCATCGGGCAGCCGCGAGTTCAACAAACCCATCGCCATTAATGAAAGGCCCATGGTCAGCCCCGCCGCCAGGGCCGACCAGAACAGCGCGGCGACGTTGCGCTCCAGCTCCTGATCGCCCTGCATGCGGATCGTTTCGTGAAGGACGGCGGCACGGGGCGGCTGGTTTTCGTCGATCTCGCGTTCTTCTTCCGGCGTCAGGCCCGGGGTCTTGCCGTCTGGTTCGTGTTCCATGGCGATCCTTTGGATGGGTCGATGTGCTTCGAGGGGGTATTCAGGGGTAGGCGGCGATTCATTCTCATGCGCTTGCTGCGCCGGGCTGATGGTTCAGACACAATCCGTTACCCGTCGTTCGCCAATGGCGGCGGCCTTTTCACTGACCCGGGAG
The DNA here is from genome assembly GCF_036387035.1 of Pseudomonas sp. Classification (GTDB taxonomy): domain Bacteria; phylum Pseudomonadota; class Gammaproteobacteria; order Pseudomonadales; family Pseudomonadaceae; genus Aquipseudomonas. Next base: position 10,946 of record NZ_DASVUM010000015.1, read on the forward strand.
AACCTCCTTTGACCCTTCATATTCGCGACGCCACGCGTGCTGACGCCGGCATCATTCTGGGCTTCATCACCGAGCTTGCGATCTACGAAAAAGCCGAACACGAGGTCAAGGCCAGCGTCGCCGCCATCGAGCGCAGCCTGTTCGACGAAGACTCGCCGGCCAAGGCGCTGATCTGCCTGCTGGACGGCCAGCCCGTTGGTTTCGCCGTGTACTTCCTCAGCTATTCCACCTGGCTGGGCCGCAAGGGCCTGTACCTTGAAGATTTGTACGTGTCCGCCGCGCAGCGTGGTGTCGGAGCCGGCAAGAAGTTGTTGCGCCATCTGGCCCGGATCGCCCACGACAGCGGCTGCGGTCGTCTGGAATGGAGCGTGCTGGACTGGAACCAGCCGGCGATCGACTTCTACCAGTCCATCGGCGCCGAGCCGCAGGACGAGTGGGTGCGCTACCGGATGGAGGGGGAGGGGTTGAAGCGCTTCGCCTTGGGGCAGGATTGAAGCGCTTTACGCTTGCTGCAGCGTCGAACGTTGCGGGCCCATAGCGCCGTTTACGCACTGTAGAAGCCGGCTTGCTGGCGAATGCGTCCCGACACATGCGACGACGGCGGCTGACACACTGCCATTCGCCAGCAAGCCGGCTCCTACAGAGACACTGATTATTGCGTCAGATCTGCGCTGTCAATCCGGTTGACGCCCGCCGTTGCCATGTCACTCCAGGCCTGGTCCAGCGAGCCGTTCAGATCGATGGCCTTGCAGGCGTCGGCGATCACCCACGTAGTGAAACCCGCCGCCCGGGCGTCCAGCGCGGTCCATGCCACGCAGTAGTCCAGCGCCAGGCCGACCACGAACACGCTGTCGATGCCGCGCTCGGTCAGGTAACCGGCCAGCCCGGTGCGCGTCGTGCGGTCGGCTTCGACGAACGCCGAATAGCTGTCGATGCCGGCGTTGCAGCCTTTGCGCAGCACCAGCTGCGCATGAGCGATGTCCAGATCGGCGTGCAACGCCGCACCGTGGCTGCCTTGGACGCAGTGATCGGGCCACAGCGTCTGCGCGCCGTAGGGCAGGGTGACACTGTCAAACGGCGCGCGCCCGACATGGCTCGATGCGAAGGACACGTGCCCGGCCGGGTGCCAGTCCTGGGCCATGATCACCGTGCGAAACTGCTTGCCGAGGCGGTTGATCAGCGGCACCAACGCATCGCCCTCGGCCACGGCGAGCGCGCCGCCGGGCATGAAGTCGTACTGCATGTCGATCACCAGTAGCGCGGCACGCGGGTCGGCGGGCAATCGGGAAAGCGGCGTAGTGATCATCTGAGTCCTTGATGCAGTGGGTCTTGGGGCCATGAGGGCGGATCGCTCAGGCAAACACCCGGATCGGGGCCCCGGCGTGCCAAGCCTGAATATCCTCGATCATCTGGCTGAAGAACATCCGGTAGTTGTTCTCTGTGACGTAGCCCACATGGGGCGTGGCCAGCACGTTGGGCAGCGTGCGAAACGGATGATCCGCCGGCAACGGCTCGACGCTGTAAACGTCCAGCGCGGCGCCTGCGATTTTATTCTGCTTGAGCGCGTTGATCAGCGCGTCTTCGTCGACGATCGGCCCGCGCGCGGTGTTCACCAGATACGCCGTCGGCTTCATCCGGTTCAGCGAATCGGCGTCGACCAGCCCGCGGCTGCGCTCGCTGAGCACCAGGTTGACCGAGACCACGTCCGATTGCTCGAACAGCGTCTGTTTGCTGACATACGTGACGCCATGCTCGGCCGCGCGTTCCGCCGTGAGGTTCTCGCTCCAGGCGATCACGTTCATGTCGAAGGCCTTGCCGTAGCGGGCGATCTTCTGCCCGATGCTGCCCAGCCCAACGATGCCCAGAGTTTTGCCGTACAAGTCGGTGCCCAGGCCGATCTGCCAGCCACCCGCGCGCAGCGAGTTGGCCTCGTCCACCAGGTTGCGCGTGACGCCCATGATCAGCGCCCAGGTCAGTTCCGGCGCCGCGTACTTGTAGCTGTCGGTACCGACCACCGTGATGCCCAGCCGCGCGGTGGCCTTGAGGTCCAGCGCCGCGTTGCGCATGCCGCCGGTGACCAGCAGTTTCAGGTTCGGCAGTTGACTGAGCAGGGCGTCATCAAAAATCGTGCGCTCGCGCATCACGCAGATGATCTGGAAGTCCTTGAGGCGGGCAACCATGGCCTCGTTATCCGCCGGGTAGTCATGCAGAAAAGTGACCTCGCCGATCGGCTTCAGCACAGCCCAGTCCACCACGTTTTCGGCGACCGATTGCCAGTCGTCGAGCACGGCAATCTTTAACCCGGAATTCTGAATCATCAAGCGAGGCCTCGTTTAGCTGCGATGTTTGATTTTGTGGCGCTCACAGTACGCTTGAGTGGTTCACTCTGGAACCCCGCACCCGTGCTGCAAGCGCCTCGATCTGTAGGAGCCGGCTTGCTGGCGAACGCGTCAGGTCAGAGGCGAAAATGTCGGATGACAGGGTGGGTTCGCCAGCAAGCCGGCTCCTATACGTGCGCCAACCCTTTCAATTAAATAATCCCGCCGCGATGTTGATCGAAAATCCCAGAATAGACGTGTTGAAGACAAACCCGATCAACGACTGCGCCAGCACCACCTTGCGCAGGCCGCGGGTAGCGACGCCGACATCGGAGGTCTGCACAGCGACGCTCAAGGTGAAGGAGAAGTACAAAAAGTCCCAGTAGTCCGGGTTCTCCTCGCCATCGGCAAAGCGCAGCGCCGGCTTCTCGCCGCCCCAGGTGTAGAACACCCGGGCGTAATGCAGGCTGAAGACGACGCCGATGAGCAACCACGAGCCGATGATGGTGAAGCCTGTGAAGGCGTAATGCATCGCCTTGTCGGCATCCTTCATCTCCTGAATGCCGGCAAGTTCCAGGATGATCGCCGCCAGGCTGGCGATGGCCGCCACGCACACGACGAACAGCACCACGCCGGCGTTCTCGTCCTCGATTTCCGCGACGCGGCGTACGTCCTGGGCGCTGGATTTGAAGGTGCGGCGCATGATCATCGCCATGTAGAGCCAGCCGGCAACGTTCCACCCGATCAGGCATTTGCTGATCACTGAAATGTCGGGGGCAATGAACACGCTGGCGATACCGGCGGCGACGCCCACAAGGGTGGCAATGGTCAGGCGAGGGTGGGTCTTGGCAAGGCGGGACATGGAGGACTTCACGGCACGGAGATGCGCGAACAGTAGCACGCGGCCGCTACAGGGGATGATGAAGAAAAACGGCGCGCAAGGGGTTACGCGCCGGTCGCCATTTGGCAGTTAACGTGGACCTGTGGCCATCCTGTCCAAGAGCAGGCCTGGCCGGCTTGAAACAGTGAACTCAGCGGACCAGACACGGCTGCTTGTTGTTGAAGGTCCAGTTAGGCACCAGGAACTGCATCGCAACGCTGTCATCACGGGCGCCCAGCCCCATGCCTTTGTACAGTTCGTGCGCTTTGGCGACCTGATCCATGTCGATCTCCACGCCCAGACCCGGCTTCTTCGGCACCTGCACGCTGCCGCCAATGATCTGCAGCGGCGCCTTGGTCAGGCGCTGGCCGTCCTGCCAGATCCAGTGGGTGTCGATGGCGGTGATGTTGCCCGGCGCAGCGGCGGCCGCGTGGGTGAACATCGCCAGGGAAATATCGAAGTGGTTGTTGGAGTGCGAGCCCCAGGTCAGGCCCCATTCGTTGCACATCTGCGCCACACGCACCGAACCCTGCATCGTCCAGAAGTGCGGATCGGCGAGGGGGATGTCCACCGATTGCAGCTGGATGGCGTGGCCCATTTCCCGCCAGTCGGTGGCGATCATGTTGGTGGCCGTGCGCAGGCCGGTGGCACGGCGGAATTCAGCCATGACTTCGCGGCCCGAATAACCGTTCTCGGCACCACACGGGTCTTCGGCGTAGGCCAGCACCTTGTGCTGATCACGGCACAGACGCACCGCTTCTTTCAGCGACCAGGCACCGTTGGGGTCGAGGGTAATGCGCGCTTTCGGGAAGCGTTCGGCCAGCGCGGTGACCGCTTCGATTTCCGCATCGCCGCTGAGCACGCCGCCCTTGAGCTTGAAGTCTTCGAACCCGTACTGCGCATAAGCCGCTTCGGCCAGACGAACGACGGCTTCCGGTGTCAGCGCTTCTTCGTGGCGAACCCGGAACCAGGCGTTCTCCGTCTCTGTTTCGGTGCGGTAAGGCAGGTTGGTTTTCTTCTGGTCACCGACGTAGAACAGGTAGCCGAGCATTTTCACTTCGTCACGCTGCTGGCCTTCGCCGAGCAACGCAGCGACCGGCACTTCGAGGTGCTGACCGAGCAAATCCAGCACCGCCGCTTCGATACCGGTGACCGCATGGATGGTGATGCGCAGGTCGAAGGTCTGCAGCCCGCGACCGCCCGCATCGCGCTCGGCGAAGGTACGGCGCACGTCGTTGAGGATTTTCTGGTAGTTGCCAATGCTGCTGCCGACCACCAGCGAACGAGCGTCTTCCAGGGTCTGGCGGATCTTCTCGCCGCCCGGAATTTCGCCCACGCCGGTGTGCCCGGCGTTGTCCTTGAGAATGACGATGTTGCGGGTGAAGTACGGGCCGTGGGCGCCGCTGAGGTTGAGGAGCATGTCGTCATGGCCGGCCACCGGGATGATCTGCATCTCGGTGATAACGGGGGTGCTGCCGGAAGTCTGTGAAGTCATGGCTAAATCCTTGGTAATACCTGGCGCGACGCGCGCGCCGTCTTGACGGGGTTCAGAGCACATCGCTCAGGAATGGCTGGGCGTCACGTCGGCCTTGGCGACCGGCAGCGAGCCGGGTTTAGGCGTCGTGCGCACGGTGAACACCAGAATCGCGGCGATGATCGAGGTCGCAGTCAGGCCGTACAGGCCGCCCTGGATCGAGCCGGTCTGTTGTTCGAGAATGCCGAACGTGGTCGGCGCAACGAAGCCGCCCAGGTTGCCCACCGAGTTGATCAATGCGATCACGCCGGCCGCGATTCGCGCATCCAGATAGCCCTGCGGGATCGGCCAGAACAGCGACGATGCGGATTTGAAGCCCATCGCCGCGAAGCAGATGGCAATGAACGCGAACACCGGACCGCCCGTGGTCGACATGAACATCCCCGCCGCAGCGATCAGCAGGGCCACCGCGACCCACGCCTGCTGGTGTTTCCACTTCGCCGACAGCGCAGCGAACCCGTACATGCAGACGATGGCGATGAACCAGGGGATGGAATTGAACATGCCCACCTGGAAATCGGTCAGATCGCCCATTTTCTTGATGATGCTGGGTAGCCAGAACGTGGCCGCGTAAATCGTCAACTGGATGAAGAAATACATCAGGCAGAACAGAATGATCTGCGGGTCCTTCAGGAGCTTGCCGATGGACAGCTTGGCCGGATTGGCCGCTTCGCGGGCCCGCTGCTCGGCATCGATCGCACCGACCAGCGCGTCTTTCTCGGCCTCGGTCAGCCATTTCGCATCATGGGGCTTGGAGTCCAGCCAGAACCAGACGAAGAAGCACAGGCCGACCGAGAACATGCCTTCGATGAAATACATCCACTGCCAGCCATGGAAGCCCAACCCTTCGATTTGCAACAGCAGGCCGGAGAGCGGGCCGGAGATCAGCGACGCGAACGCCGAGCCGCTGAGGAAGATGGCGATGGCCTTGCCACGCTCGGCCCCAGGCAACCAGCGGGTGAAGTAGTAGATAACGCCCGGGAAGAAACCGGCTTCAGCCACACCCAGCAGGAAGCGCAGGATGTAAAAGTGGGTCTCGGTCTGAATGAACGCCATGCCCGCAGCCACCAGGCCCCAGGTCAGCATGATCCGGGTCAGCCAGATGCGCGCGCCGACTTTTTGCAGGAGGATGTTGGAGGGGACTTCAAACATCGCGTACGCGATGAAGAACAGGCCGGCACCGAAGCCGTAAGCGGCGGCGCCGATACCCAGGTCATGTTCCATGTGACTACGCACGAAACCGATGTTGACCCGGTCGATGTAGTTGACGATGAACATGATGACGAACAGCGGCAGGATGTGTCGTTTGACTTTCGAGACCGCCGACTGCAAGACGGAATCGGTGGCGTCATCCGCCCGTGATGAGGATGTGTTCACTCTGGTAACTCCCACTGATTATTTTTATGCGGGTAATTAAGCAAGCTGTGTGTGACAAGGTGTGTGCCCTGTTGCCCCAGTCATCATACAAGTAATGATGCCCTTGGCAACCGTATTGCGGGGGTTGCGAGAAGTATTTTGTCGGCTTAGGCTTGCCTGTCTGACAAGTTGAACGAGTGGCTGACGAACGTTCTCCACCGTTCAAATAAGGGGCTTCAGGGCCGTTCGTGGATGAGTTTATTGCGCTTGCACCACGCCGCATTTGGAAGGCACCACCTCAGGAAAATACAAGTGGACGGCGGTCATGGTGACTGTCGTCTGGTTTACCGCTTATAGGACAACTGCCCGTGAACACAGTCAGCCCCTTGCCGCCCAAGCGACGTCAGCACAGCCTGGCGACTGATCTGGTGACCGCCCTCAGTCAGCGGATTCTCATGGGGACGATTGCCCCCGGTGCCAAGTTGCCTTCGGAAAGCGAGATCGTCCGCGAGCACGGCGTCAGCCGCACGGTCGTGCGCGAGGCGATTTCAAAACTGCAGGCGTCCGGGCTGGTCGAGACCCATCAGGGTAAAGGCACCTACGTGCTGGCGCGCTCGGAGCAGAGCGTGCTGCACCTGAAAGTCGAAACCGCGTTCAGCGTGCGGCATATCATCGAATTGCGCATGGGTCTGGAAACCCAGGCCGTCGCCCTGGCAGCGCAGCGCCGGACCCAGGAGCAACTGGTGGCGATGCGCGCGGCGCTGGACGATTATCAGGACCTGCTGGTCAAGGAAGACAGCTGCGTTGAAGCGGACCGGCGCTTTCATTTGCTGATCGCCGAGGCCACCGGCAACCCGTATTTCGTGGAGATCCTGCAGAACCTCGGCAACGCCGTCATCCCCCGCAGCCGCATCGCGACCAGCGAGCGGGCCGGAGCAAGCCTCACGCACAGTGCCTACCTGGCGAACCTGGAACACGAAGCCATCCTCGCCGCCATCCGCCGCCAGGACCCCGACGCCGCCCGCGCCGCCATGTGGACCCATCTGAGCAATAGTCGAGAGCGTTTGGCGCCGGTGGAGTGATGGGTGCAGTGCTCAGACGGGCCTCTTCCCGGCTGAAGCCGGTCCCACTGGTGAATCGAGTGCAGCCAGGTGAGATTGGGTGCGGTCAAACAGTGGGACCGGCTTTAGCCGGGAATGCGTCGGGCGTCACACCGCAGAATCGAGGGTGCTCAGACTGGCCTCTTCCCGGCTGAAGCCGGTCCCACTGGAAAGCATCGCGTGCAGCCAGTGAGATTGGGTGCGGACTCGAATGTGGGACCGGCTTTAGCCGGGAATGCGTCAGGCGTCACACCGCAGAATCGAGGGTGCTCAGGCTGGCCTCTTCCCGGCTGAAGCTGGTCCCACTATGGATATGCGGTCAGCCGCTACTGTTTCGGCGGTGATTGCCCCAGAACCTCCATCATCACTCCGGACTGCCAATCGAAGTAGGGATTGAACGTCAGCCGCGCGAAGGCTTTGCCCGGTTCTCGATGTCCCCAATCCGAATACCACATCGGCTCGCCGTTCAGGCATTTCTGCATGTCGGCGGATTGCTGGCCGTTCCAGCAGATGGGCTGGCTGCCGTTCACGCCATACAGCGGATCGGTGGGGGAGAACAGCAGCCCCATGTGCGAGAACTGCGCGATGCGGTATTCGGGCAGGAAGTCGCTGCGCACCAGCACTCTCAGGTTCTTTTGTTGGGGTGCCGGGTCGTTGCCATACCAGATCAGTCGGCTGAGCGGGTTGGTGAAACGCGCATTGAAGGTGTCCAGCACGTAACCGGTATCAAGCACCGAGTCGTGCTCGGTGATGGCAACGAACACCGGTTTGTCGTAGACCGCTTTGTCGAGGTGTTTCTGCGCCAGCAGCGCGCTGCGGTAGAACTGCGCGAAACCATTGGTGGGCACGTTGAGATAGCGGACCGGCGTCTGCATGGGGCGCACGCCATCGTCCGGTTTCGCCAGCCAAGGGCGAAACCAGCCGATGTATTGGGTCAGCCAGGCGTAGGTGTTTTCAGGTTTGAACGCTGGGGAAAAGAGCACCAGGCCGGCGATATCCGGATGTTCGTACGCATAATCAAGCACCAGATTCGCCCCGGTCGAAAATCCGCCCAGGTAAACCGTCGGCACCTCTCGCTCAAGAATCTGCGTCTGTTCGCGCACCACTTGCTGCCACTGCTTGAGCGTCACAGTCAACATGTCCGCCGGCTTGCTGCCGTGCCCCGGCAGCAACACCGTGCGCACCAGAAAACCCTGCGCGGCGAGCGCCTCGCCGACGTCATTGAAGGACCAGGGCGAGTCACCGAGGCCATGGACCAGCAAAATACCCCGTGTCACGAGCCCCTTCGGCCGCCATTCATGTGGCGCATTCCACTCCATCTCCGCGGCATGGTCGGACGTCTGAAACGTCCGGTGCTCCTGCAACCATCTGACGGTCTGCTGGCGATACTCGGCAAAACTCGATTGCCCCAAGGGCGGCTCGGTAGACGCACAGGCCTGAAGGGTCAGGGCGCAGAGGAGGAGCGTCAGGCGGTGCAGGGCCAAATTGGGTTCTCGCGCGTTTAAATATCCAGTTGATCGGGACGAATCCCGAATGCCTGAGCGATTCTTTCTCGGGTCTGCTTGCGCGGACGCGCGACTGATTCCTGCTGGGCATACGCAGGTTGGGAGATACCGAGTCGTGCGGCAACATGTTCTTGCGTCAGATCCAGATACTCGCGCCACGCACGAATCGGCGTGAGGCCGTCGACCATCCGGCTGACCACTTCGTGGGGTATCAGATCGTCCACACCGTGCTCGCCGACGTAATCTTCATAGGGAATGACAACGAAGGCGGGCTTGCCGTCGGGACCGTTGATGATCTGGATGTTATGAGTAGGTGCGCTCATCGCGTTTTCTGACCTCCTGAACGCTGACAATTTTGACCCCGCCGTCCCAGTCGAATAGAACACGATAGTCGCCAACTCTTAAACGGTAGCCGTAGCTATGGCCAACGAGGGATTTTACGTGCGTAACGTCCGGCATCGAGTCCAGCTTGCTGACGGCATCCCTGATTTGTGCTTGGTGCAGGGTGTGAAGCTTCAACAGTTGTTTCACGGCTTTCCTTGTCCATGCAATTGTATTCATGCGTCCTTATAAGACTTTCATAAGTCTGGCGTGGATATTACTTATAGTTGAAATCCCATGCTAGCGGACAATCGCGCCGGGTCCTGTATTCAGGCAGACTCTCCCCACCACAAAAAACAAGACTTGATGTGTATGAATCCCCATTCCCTTCGCTACGTAGCCACTCCACATGTTCGCCCTTGACCATGCCCTCGCTCAGGACATTGTCGATCGGGCCATGGCGATTTTGCCGTGCAACGTCAATGTCATGGATTACCTGGGCATCATCATCGGCAGCGGCGAGGCGGAGCGTCTGAATACGCGGCATGAGGGCGCGCAGCTGGTCCTGGCCAACAGCCGCGTGGTGGAAATCGATTCGCACACTGCGCGCCAGCTGGACGGCGTGCGGCCCGGGGTGAACCTGCCCTTGATGCTGGATGGGAAACTGATCGGCGTGCTGGGCATCACCGGGGAGCCCGCTGACGTGCGGGTCTACGCAGAGCTGGTGAAGATGACTGCCGAGATGCTGATGGAGCACCGACGCCAGCAGGCCGATCAACAGTGGCGACATGAGCGCAGCGACGACGTGCTGTCGCGGCTGTTGCTCGGCGACAGCGCTGCGCACCTGGTCGCCGAGGCGGAACAGTTGGGTTTGCAGCCGCAGTTGCCGCGTCAGGCCGTGTTGCTTGAACTGCCCGAAGGCGCGACCTACGCCGGCGCGCTCGGCGCATGGTTGATGGGGCGCTATGCCCACAGCTGGTGCCTGCCGTGCGAGCCGGGGCTGATGTATTGGTGCCGCGCGATGGGCAGGGACCGCGACGACACTGTATTGCTCGAACTCGTGGATGAGCAGGGCTGGCCCGTGCAGCGCATGGCGACCGTCGAGCCTTCAGCGGACCTGCCCGCCTTGCGCGCCGCCTGCACCGCCGCCCGCGACCTGCTTGATTACGCACGCCATCTGCGGCCATCCCTCAGACTGCTACGCCTGGCGAATCACCGCGTGGCGCTGCTGTTCTGGCGCCATCGCCAGAACTGGCTGGTCGAGGGCATCGCCGAGCCGATCACACGCCTGCACGACAACACGCTGTTGCTCGGCACCCTGCGCGCCTGGTTCGACTACAGCGGCGAGAGCCAGGCATGCGCCGACGCCTTGGGCATTCATCGCAACAGCCTGCGCTACCGGCTTGAGAAAATCACCGAGCTGACCGGGTGCGATCCCTATCGAACCGAAGACCTGCTGCGTCTGTATCTGGGTGCGCAACTGGTGCCCAGATAACCGGCAGCGGCCTTTGTTCCGATGAACAATCCGCGGCGCCGCACGTTGTGCAGATGTCAGGCGGCAAATTCGCTTCACGGTGCGAAGATCAGGCCTAAACAACAAGATCGGACTTCCCACAAGGACAGCATCATGAAAATCGTCATCGCCCCTGACTCGTTCAAAGACAGCCTGAGCGCCCAAGACGTCGCCCGCGCCATTGCCGGCGGGTTGAGGGACGTCTGGCCTGATGCGCAACTGATCGAGTGCCCGATGGCGGATGGCGGGGAGGGCACCATTGAAGCGGTGCTTGCCGCCTGCGACGGCCAATGGATGAGTAATCAGGTCAGCGGGCCGCTGCATCAGCCGGGTCAGCCGGGGCAGCGGGTTGAGGCGCAGTGGGGCTGGCTGGCGCAGACGCGCACCGCAATCATCGAGATGGCCATGGCCAGCGGCTTGCAACTGCTGACGCTGGAGCAGCGCGACGCGACCATCACCAGCACGTTCGGCACCGGTGAGTTGATCAAGGCCGCGCTGGATGCCGGTGCCGAACGGGTGATTCTGGCCATCGGCGGCAGCGCGACCAATGATGCCGGCACCGGCATGCTGTCTGCCCTGGGCGCACGCTTTCTCGACCGTGACGGCCATCCCCTTGCCGCCGGTGGCCTCGCGTTGGCGCAACTGGCGCGAATCGACCTGACCGGGCTCGACCCGCGCCTCGACACCGTGCAGTTCGAGGTCGCCGCGGACGTTAACAATCCCCTGTGCGGCGAGCAGGGCGCTTCGCACATCTTTGGCCCGCAGAAGGGCGCGTCCGCCGAGCAGGTGCTGGCCCTGGACGCGGCGCTGCAACAATTCGCCGAACACTCGGCTCAGGCCCTGGGCCGGGACGAGAGCCACTACCCCGGCAGCGGGGCGGCGGGCGGCATGGGGTTCGCGGCCAAGGCCTACTTCAAGGCGTCGTTCCGTCCCGGTGTGGAGGTAGTCGCTGACCTGACCGGCCTGGACGAAGCGCTGGAAGGCGCAGATCTGGTGATTACTGGCGAAGGGCGCTTCGATGCCCAGACCCTGCGCGGCAAAACTCCGTTCGGCGTCGCCCGGATTGCGCAGCGCCAAAACGTACCGGTCATTGTGCTGGCCGGGACACTGGGTGAGGGCTACGCTGATCTGTATGCCCACGGCATCAGCGCCGCCTTCGCGGTGACCAGCGGGCCGATGACGCTGGCATTCGCCTGTGCCAACGCCGCCACGCTGCTGCACGACCGCGCCCGCGATCTGGCGCGGGTGTGGGCCCTCGCCAGCCGTCGCGGGCTCGTCAGCGTCAGCGCCTGATTCAGACATTAGTCGGCTGCATCAGCGGTGAAGGCGGTGCTTTTCAGTGGGACCGGCTTCAGCCGGGAAGGGGCCGGTTTTGACGCCATCTGTTCTGCGCACGCGACTGCGCAGCTTCAGCGGCGGACTTGGGCATCGCTTACACCTTCGCTGCCTCCGGCACCCGGCCGTACACGTCGGTGAAACGCACGATGTCGTCTTCACCCAGGTATTCGCCGCTTTGCACCTCAATCATCACCAGATCGATCACGCCCGGATTGACCAGTCGATGGGTATGGCCGGGTTTGATGAACGTCGATTCATTAGTGTCGAGCATGAACTCGTCATCGCCGTTGGTGACGCGGGCCATGCCGCTGACGACGATCCAGTGCTCGCTGCGGTGGTGGTGCATTTGCAGCGACAGGGACGCCTGCGGTTTGACCACGATGCGCTTGATCTTGAAGCGCTTGCCTTCTTCAAGCACCGTGTAGGTGCCCCACGGCCGTGTGACGGTGTTGTGCAACAGGTACGCCGGATGGCCCTGGCGCTTGAGTTCCTGGGCGATGACTTTGACCTCCTGACTGCGATCGGCGTCAGCGATCAACAAGGCGTCCGGGGTGTCGATGATGATCAGGTTGTCCAGACCCACCGCACCTACCAGGCGCTTCTTCGAATCGATGTAGCAGTTGGTCACGTCGTGCAATACGACCTGGCCGTTGCACTGGTTGCCGTTTTCATCCGCCGGTGCCAGCTCGCGAATGGCGCGCCACGACCCGATGTCGCTCCAGCCCATCTCGCACGGCACCACGGCGACCTTTTGCGAACGCTCCATCAGGGCGTAATCGATGGAAATATCCGGCGCCAGGGCGAACGTGGCGTTATCCAGTTCGATCTGCAATTCGTTCTGCCCTTCCTTGGCGTTGCATTGCGCCAGGCAATGGCGCACAGCGGCCAGCACGTCCGGCGCGTGAGTTTCCAGTTCGGCCAGCAGCACATCGACGCGCATGCAGAACATCCCGGCGTTCCACAAATGCAGCCCGCCCGCGAGATAGTCTTGCGCGGTGTTGGCGTCCGGTTTCTCAACGAAACGCGCGACTTGATAGGCCTCGCCGTTGAGCGCCTGGCCTTTTTCGATGTACCCAAAGCCGGTTTCGGCGCGCGAGGGAATCAGCCCGAACGTCACCAGCCAGCCCTCGTCGGCCAGCTTGCGTGCGCTCTGCACAGCCGCCTCAAAAGCAGCGCCGTCAGTGATCAACTGGTCGGCCGGCAGCACCAATAGCTGTGCTGCATCGCCATAGCGCGCCTGCACGTGCAGCGCCGCGGCGGCGATGGCCGGGGCCGTGTTACGGCCGAACGGCTCGAGCAAAAACTCCAGCCCCAGCTTGTTCTTGTTCAGCAGGCGGTAGTCATCGACGGTGCGAAAATACACTTCCCGATTGGTGACGGTGAGCACGCTCTCGACCCCCTCCAGATGGCTGGCGCGGTTGAAGGTCTTCTGCAGCAGGCTTTCGCCATCCGGAAGACGCATGAAAGGTTTGGGCATCGCCTCACGTGAAACAGGCCACAGCCGGGTGCCGGCGCCGCCAGCAATAATGCAGGGAATCAGTTGCATGTTCGTTTTCGCCTCTTCGATCCATGAATAAATGACCAGGCTGAAGCACACGCTCTTCCGCTAATAGTCAATTTAATGACTTTTGGCGAGATGATTGTTGAATTAGCCAATTATTTGTCGATTAAGCGCTTTCCGACGATGCTTTTCAAGAGGCTGTAACGAACAATTAACGCCTCTCGTCCCCTATTTTCGGGACTAGCGCTAGAAACGACGACACATTGAAAACGGCTGGGCAGCCTTAAGTCCCTAAGCTGCAAGGCTTTTTGCCACCACTCTGTGCACCAAGCTTCGGACGGGGTCATTTATCGAACCGATGGATGTGTGTTTCAGAAAGGTCGGCGGCTTAAAAGATTTTACCCCTGCCGGGCTTTTTTCGCGGCGCGTGCGGTCAACACATCACGCATCAACTCGTACACGCAAAAGGAAGGGATATGACAGCGCGCAGGGCATTACTGATTCTTCATGGCAAGCAGGCGCTCAACGAGGACGTCCGCGAGGCGGTGAAGCGCAAGCGCAACCATGGCTGGGAGTTGGACGTGCGGGTGACCTGGGAGGCGGGCGACGCCCAGCGCCTGGTGCATGAAGCGCTCGCTGCCGGTCATCGCCAGATCATCGCCGGTGGCGGCGACGGCACGCTGCGCGACGTGGCCGAGGCGCTGGCGCTGTCTGACAGCGACGCCAGCCTGGTGATCATGCCCCTGGGCACCGCCAACGATTTTGCCCGCTCGGCCGGTGTGCCGCTGGAACCCGATCAGGCCCTCGACCTGTTGGACGTACCGGCGCGCGCCGTGGACATGGGCGCGGTCGGCGGACAACTGTTCCTGAACATGGCCACGGGCGGATTTGGCAGCCAGGTCACCGCCAACACGTCCGAAGACCTGAAAAAGATCCTCGGCGGTGCAGCCTATCTGTTCACCGGGCTGACACGCTTCAGTGAGTTGAAGGCGGCGTACGGCGAGCTGAACGGTCCGGACTTCCACTGGAAAGGCGAGCTGCTGGCGCTGGGGATCGGCAACGGTCGTCAAGCCGGGGGCGGTCATCCGTTGTGCCCGGAAGCCCTCGCCGATGACGGGCTGCTGGACGTGAGCATTTTGCCGGCGCCTCAGGAAGTGGTCGGCACCTTGAGGAGCCTGCTTGAAGGCGGCCTGGGTCTGGACAACATGTTCGTCCGCGCGCGCTTGCCGTGGGTGGAGCTCAAATCGGCGCA